>SVCS01000026.1:0-8044 GCA_015058205.1 Clostridiales bacterium | reverse complement strand
CAGACAGTTTCTGCTGTTCCGCAGATAGTTTCTGTTATTTCGCAGGCAGATAATCATTGGTAAATCCTACATCCATAGGGATTTCCTCCTCTGCCAGTCCCTTCTCATTGATGAACTCGTAGAACGCATTCCACCTTTCCCCATCGATGACACCCCACCGGGAGGCTTCTGCCTGATACTGATCTGCCAGATACTCCTGACTTGCCTTCACAAGCTCTGCATCGATCTCCGGATTGGCCTCTACCAGGATGTCTGCTGCTTCATCAGGATTTTCAATGGCGTATTCATAGCCCCTGGATACAGCTTCCAGGAAGGCCTTTGCCGTATCCGGATTGTCTGCCAGGAACTGATCGTTGGCGATGATGACCGGTGAATAGTAGTCAAAGGCCGGATCGATATCCTTGAATGCAAAGTAGTTGATTGGGAAATCCTTGATTTCCGCGTTGATGCCTGCCCATCCGTAATATACCCAGATGGTATCGACCTGTTTTGCCTTCAGAGCTGCGACCTCGTCATCGATGGATTCCGGAATCAGCTCCACATTGTCGAAGCTGCCGCCGTCTGCCTCAACACACTGTTTGAGGATTGCCTGCTCGATCGGCAGCTCCCATGTCGCATAGGAATGTCCTTCCATCTTGCTCGGGCTTGTGATACCCAGATCCTTGTCGGACATGATGCCGGATAGATTGTGCTGGAGAATCGCTGCCACCGCTGTAATCGGCATGGTCTTCTCCGGTCCGGCGTATGCCGGTACCAGGTAATCCTGGAAGGATACACCGAACTGCGCCTTACCGGAAGCCACCATCGCTTCTGCGCCGTCATCAGGCGGCTGCACGATTTCCACATCCAGACCTGCCTCATCGAAGTATCCCAGCTTGTCGGCAACATAGACGCCTGTGTGGTTGGTGTTCGGCGTCCAGTCCAGAACAAATGTAACTGCAGTGTTATCTGCTGTTTCCTCATCGGAGGCGCTGCTGTCACCGCAGGCCGCCAGTCCGAAGGTCATCATAAGCACTGCGAAGATCAGTGCTGTCAGTTTCTTTTTCATTTTTTATTTCTCCTCTATTATGGTTTCTTCCTCAACATCATCCACCCTCTCCCAAGGCATGCATTTCCTCTGGAGCACATTCACCAATCCGATGAGAATCAGACTGATGATGGAGATCAGGAAGATGACGGCGAACATCTTGTCATAGGCGAATGATTTTTTGACTCTGGTCATGTAGACGCCCAGTCCTGCAAATCCGCCGAGCCATTCGGCGAGTACGGCGCCGACGACGGCATAGGCCACTGTAATCTTCAGTCCTGAGAAAAAGTTCGGCAGCGCATTCGGGAATTTGATATGCCGGAAGATCTGCCATCTCGTAGCGCCCATAGAACGCAGCAGATTGATAGCATCCTTATCTGCTGAACGAAATCCGTCCAGAGTCCCGATCACGATCGGAAAGAATGTGATCAGTATGATCAGGATGACCTTCGGCATCATCTTGTAACCGAACCAAAGCACCAGAAGCGGTGCGATGGCGACTGCCGGTATGGTCTGTGTCAGTACAATGATCGGATACATGGCTTTGTAGGCCGGATCCCAGCGGTCCATGAGAACTGCCGCGATAAAACCAATGCCGACCCCCATAACCGTACCGATCATCGTCTCAAGAAGCGTTATCTTCAGATGGGACATCAACAGTCCGAAATCATGAACGAACGCTGCCACAGTCTCCGCCGGTGACGGCAGCATATAGCTCGGTACGACCTCAAAGAGGGACAGACATTCCCACAGAGCCAGAATGGCCAGAATCGATATGACCGGATAGATTTTATTCGTGGTACTTGCCGATTTTCTTTTCAATGGAAAGAACCTCTCCTTCAGGCTTGTAGCTGATCTTGACATAGGTTGCTACAGACGGTGCTCCCGCCTTGATCGCGATATGCTGACACTCCTTCACAATGTCCATCAGTTCTTCATATGGCCCTTCGATCGTTGTTTCAAAGGGTCCAACATAGTAGTTGTAACCCTGCTCCGCAATATAGGCGATGACCTCGTCTACAATGCGGCACACTTCGTCGTCGTCGAGTACAGTCGGCAGCACCTGAATTGCTACACTTGCTTCCATTTCGCTATTCTCCTTTCTTTTCCGCGTTATTTCGTTTCTGCCGCTTTTGTGGTGAAACAAAACAAACGCTCCACATAAAAGGAGCGTTCAGAATTCTTTTATTCTGCTTCCCTACGCCGGTATGATCCGGATCAGGTTATGAGGGTATCCGGGCGGACCCGGGCTCTCAGCTTTCGCTCCCCTAGCTTTTTGTTGTTGTGATTATATCATTACTTTACTGCGACCGCAATCAGCTTATTGCAGTTTTTTGCAATCCTGTTATCGCAGTTTTTGCAGCCGGTTCTCCGTAAATGCTGCAATATCCTTCCACAGTCCTGCCAGCTGCTTCTTATGACTGCAGAGTTTCTCGCTGCAGTTCGCGCAGTGCAGATAAGCATTTGTCTTATCCGAAAACCGCTCCGGATAACGAAAGAATGTGATTTCCCACCGCATGAGCAGCACGAGGGAAAATGCAAGCAGACTCCATGTGTACACGCTCTGTACGAAGAACAACGGCGTGAACATCATGGCGTAATCCCAATTGTACATTCTGCAGGTGCAGCAGCACTTGTTCTTCATGAACCATGTCTGGAACGGACAGAAAAACAGAATGCAGATCACATCGCATACGGAGAAAGCGCAACACAGAAGAATCATGATGCCGTCATCCAGAATGCCCGCCATGTACAGTGCGCCGAAGATACCGTTGAACATCACCCAAATCAGTGCGATGAGCATTGCGGAGTTATTGTCTTCAATGGCAATGTCTGTCCTGCCGGACTTGACGTAGTTTTTGGCGAACTGCTTCTGGGAACCCGGACTCTCAATCGAAGATGGGATAAACCGCAGTGCCATCTCAACCACAAAGACAATCCAGATCACCATGATGACAATGGGATAAGAGTTCATCAGATCCATCAGAGAGCCGCCATGGTTCAACTTGTCACGGATATACACAATCAGCAGTATGATAAGCAAAAGCAGCCTGTACGACAGACGGAAGTAATGCTGTGCGCTGACTACAGTAAGTTTTCTGTTTCGCGATTTCCTTTCCATATCTGTATTATACACCTGAACCAGCACATCTGTTTTATTTTCTCGCAGCTTTCAGGCTTCTGAGATAGTCTTTTTGCTCCGGCGAGATTCTCCTGCTTTCAACGGCTTTCTGGATGGCCTTGTTGTGGGTCCAGGCTTCCAGCTTTTGCTTCTCGATAAAGGGAATCACCGCGTCGTACTGCTTCGCCAGCGCCGTTGCGAAATACCAGGCAATCATCATATTGACATAGTACTCTTCCGACTGTACCTGTGCCACCATCTCCGGATACTCCAACTTAAAATCCTCATCCAGATAATGCTGCATCAGCATGCCGATTGCAAACCGGATGGTATACACTTCATCCGACAGAATCCACTTGCGGATATACAAAAGCAACCTCTCCCGATTCTTCTTGAATGCTTTCGGTGAAAGCTGGTCACAGGTCGCCCAATTGTCCACATAAGGGAGGAACCGCTCCACTTCCTGAAAACAGCGCTCCTCATCTTTGATTTCCGATAGGATGAAGGCGTGAAGCTGGTTTTCGTCAAAATAGGAATGAGGCAGCTCGGTGAGGAACCCCTCTGCCTCCCCTTCCTTTACGAGACGCTTCCCAAAGGCCCGGAGTGCCGGTGTTCTCGTCCCGATCACCGTCTCCGGATCGACAGTGGGAATCAGCTTGATCTGAAATGCTCTGTATTCTTTATCCTGCAGGGAAAACAGCTCCTGCCTGATTTCTTCATTCGTCATCTCTGTTTCCTCAATCTGAACCTTATATTTTTCTTTATCTGCACCTTATTTTCTCTTCGTTCCGGATTTGACGTAATGCAGCAAAAGCAAAAATCCGAAGATCGCAAAGGCAATCACAATCAGCTTAATGTGGTCAAACATGCAAGTCTATTCCTTTCTACTTTTTTATTCTGTGGGGTTGTTCTGTCCGGTCAGCAGTTTCCTGTATATACATACTTCAGTTTTTCCCCGGCTAGTTCTGCCAGTCTGTAAATATGTCCTACGTCTGTCGCTTCCCGGTCCGTCATCTTAAACTGCGGGAAGAATCTTGAAATATGAAGCGGGATCTCATTGCTGATTCCTGCCACCCAGTCTGTCAGCTCCGCCATTTCTTCTTCGCTGTCATTCTCTCCCGGTACGACCAGTGTTGTCAGTTCCACATGGCACCCTTCCGCTGCTTTCCTGATAAACTGCATGACCATTTCACGGTCGCCGCCCAACACCTCTGCATAATACCTGTCTGTAAAGCCTTTGAGGTCGATGTTCATGGCGTCTATATAGGGCAGCAGTTCCTGCAGTACTTCGGAAGATGCCGTCCCGTTGGTCACCAGTACATTCTTCATTCCCCTCTCATGAACAAGCCTGGCCGTATCTCTGACATATTCCCATCCGATGAGGGGTTCATTATAGGTGAATGCTACGCCCATATTACCGGCCTTCTTGTACCGGTAAGCTGTCTCCGCGAGAGTTTCCGGCGAAAGGTATTCCGCTCTTGCCGCAAGGCGCTTCGCTTCATCCGACCAGGAAATCGAATGATTCTGGCAAAAAGGACACCGCAGATTGCATCCGTAGCTTCCTACAGACAAAATCAGACTCCCGGGCGCAAATCTTCGGAGTGGTTTCTTCTCGATGGGATCCAGCGCCAGGGATGTCACTTTCCCGTAGTTTCCGCAGCGGACGGTGTTGTCTTTGCATACTCTGCCGCCGCAGAAACCTGCGCTTCCTTCCTGTATGTCACAATGTCTGAAACAAACCTTACAAATTGCCATAACTCTCACACATGCCTTATGACTTCAAATCGCTGGAGCTTCACGGACTCAAACCGGTGAATACCGGCCTTTTGCTTGGCAATCTCAATTTGCTGTTCGACAGTATCGATGCCCTCCAGATCCGGCAGCAGCAGACCTCTTTTCCCAACGCTGCTCACGATGACGCCGTAACGCTTTGGATCCAGCTGTTCCTTTGATTCAATATCCTCCGGTTCCCCAAGCACATCCACGTTGATTTCAAGATACTTCAGCTCGTCCGGGCTGATGGCCGGAAATCTCGGATCTCTCGTCGACGCGCTGATGGCGTTGTCGATGATCTCCTGAGCCACGCATCCGGTCGTCGGACCGATGGTGCCGATACATCCCCGAAGGGCTCCGTCCTTATGGATGGATACAAAGGCACCGGCACGGGTCCGGGTCATCTCTTCCGGCAGACCTTCTGGTATTTTCATCTTCTCTCTTCTTAGGATATAGCTTTCCAGAGACGCTCTGGCCAGCTTCACATAAGCATCGGAACTGTTGTTTTTATCTGCCACTTCCTGCTCTTTTTTCGCAAGGTACTGGTCGAGAAAATGCCTGTCGTCATTGCCTTTGCCCGGATAAAAGGTGCAGATGCCGTACCCTACGCCTGTCACATCCTGGTGACTGAGCACGGTCGCTTCGACATCCAGGCCATCAAAGGCGCCGGCCATGATTACAAAGGATCTGTGACCGCACTCCGCCGCCCTGTCGCAGAAACTTTCACTGAAATCAAAGAGTTCCCCGAAAGCAGCCCTGCCGCACACATCCATGATGCGCTGATCGTACTGCGGTCCTTCTTCTGCGAATCCATACGGTCCGTAATCCTGCAGTTTGTGGGAAAGATCTCCGCTGGCGACGAGTACGGTTCTTCTGCCAAGGTCTTCCGCCGCCTGGCGAATCATCTGCCCCAGTCTGTAGTGATCGGTCAGCGGAAGCCCGGAAAGACCGATTCTGACGAGATTGAAATCCCGATACTTCTGTTCGATGAACCAGAGCGGCACCATCGTGCCGTGATCCAGGTTTTTATCCCGTTCGCCCAGAGTTCCTGCCGGAAACTCCCTGGCATCTGCAATCCTGCAGATTTCTTTCACCAGCTCTTCATCATATCGCGCTTCAAAGGCTGTCTGGGGCGCGCCGAAACCTGCGAAAGAGCCCTTGGCACCTTTGCCCGGAGAAATATGAAAGTAGTCTGAATACATGACGGAATGGGGACTCGTAATGACGATCGTTTCAGGCCTCAGAGCAGCAATTTCCTCTGCAGTCTTCTGATATGCCCTGGTTGTCTCCTCGATCTGCGTTTCGCTTCCTCTGCCCACATCCGGAACGATCATAGGCGGATGCGGTACCATAAATGCTGCTAAGACAGACATTGTATTGCCCTCCCCAAAATATGTGCTGATACTGATTTACTGTACGCCACGATACGCAAGGCAAAGCATCGTCAGATCATCGAACTGCTCGGCAATGCCTACAAACTGATCCACAGAAGCTCTGACATTTCTGAGCACTTCTTCCGCATCTGCTTCTGTGTTGGCGTTAAGGGCCTCGATCATTCTGTCTGTACCGAAGAGCGCATTCTCCATATTTGTCGCCTCCGGCACACCATCGGTGTAGACGAAAATCTTATCGCCCTTTTCCAGTTGGATCTCATAATCTGTATATTTCGCACCTTCCATGCCGCCGAGCACAAACCCGTGTTTATCTTTCAGCAATGCAAACTTCCCATCATGGAAAATCGCCGGGTATTCGTGCCCTGCGCTGGCGCATTTCATCTTTCCCGTTGACAGTTCAAGTATCCCGATCCAGGTCGTAACAAACATCTCCATTTTGTTCTGTGCACAAAGGGAGTTGTTGGCTCTGAACAGCACCTCTGCCGGACTGATACCGAGCGTCGCGTTGTTCTGAACGATCGTCTTGGATATCATCATGTAGAGCGCCGCAGGAATACCTTTACCGCTGACGTCAGCGATCACAATGCCAAGATGGTCATCATCAATCATAAAGAAGTCGTAAAAGTCACCGCCGACTTCCTTTGCCGGATCCATAGTTGCGTACAGATCGAACTCTTTTCTGTCCGGAAAAGCCGGAAAAATCGAAGGCAGCATACCCTCCTGTATGGCCGTAGCCATATTGAGTTCTGTCTGTGTAGCTGCAAGTTTACCGCTGTTGTAGTTGAATATGATGCAATATACGATGATGAGGGACATCAGAACGGCTCCGTATTGAGCCGCGTTGCCGAAAGTGCCGCCGAGGAACAGATACATGAAAACAGGGAACAGTAAGAACATCAGTGCCGCCGCTTTCTGGCTGAGCATGCTCTCGCTTCTGATGATCAGCACTGTCGTAATCAGTGAAGCAGCAATCAGGAAGATGTCCTCTGACCAGGACGCCCCCGTATACTGATACGCTCCGGCAGAGCTGATCGAGAAGGTGACCGGATAAAAGAGATTCGATAATATGATCAGAATTTCAATTGCCAGCAATATAGGTATACCCTTTTCTGCCAAGCCGGCAAGTCTGCCTTTGAAGTTGAGTGTTACTCTCACATACAGGTAGAAGTAATAGATCATAAACAGATCCAGCAGCTTGCTGATCAGGCATAACGCGAAAGTCCAGCTGGTATACTCCGCTGCCCCTGATGTGAAATACATAGCCAGATTAACCGAGAAGCAGGCACTTATCATTATGACAAGAACGCGGAACGTCTTTCCGCCTTCCCCTTTCTGCGTCATACATCCGAAGTACAAAGCAGCGCAGATCAAAGCGCCCATAGAATCCACACCTGCATCAAAAAGATACGGTTGCAATCTGATCCCATCGAAGAAATACGTATCGCTCAGCATTATGGTGAACACAGAAGACGCGATCGTAAATAACAAACCCAATACCAAAGTCTTATCTTTTAATCTATTTCGCACAACGATCCTCCATCACTCTTCCAGATGGCTGTTCTAATATAATCATGAATATTCATACTATAACACCGACATTGCTCCATCGCAAATAAAGAACTCCAGAGAATTCTCTCTGGAGTCTGAATAGTGGTGAGTCACATTACAGCCGAACTATCTTCTCAGGAGCCCGTATGCCTTGCAAATACTGCATCCTGAAATTTGACG
>SVCS01000088.1 GCA_015058205.1 Clostridiales bacterium | reverse complement strand
ATTCCCGGCGTAGGCAAGCAATTGCCGCAGCGTGTCTTTTTTCTTCCTTTTCATTCTCTCCTCCCTGTCTGTTTTCTCATATACAATCGATTGTTGGTGGTTAGTTATGACTAACTATTGTATCTGTTATATGCCGCCCGCACATGCGAGCGGCACGTTACACAATTATTGTTTATGCTTTTTTATATCCTGTGTACATCGTCATCAGAAAACAAAACACAGTCGCCCACGCGAAAAATTTATGCTTCTCCATTTCTTTCCTCCAGTAAACCTGCCGGTTTGTTCAGCAGGTCAGTCATATTATAGATACTGATCACCAGGGTCGATAAATTATGCAGCATTGCTGAAGTCTGTGGCGTTATCCTGCCGGTTGCACCCAGCGCAATCAGCAGCGTGTTGAATGCGATGATCACTCGGTAATCTCTGTGGATCCGATCCATCAGTGCGTCCGCAATATTCCGCAGCATTAGCAGCACTTCCAGATCATCAGCTTCTATTGTGATATCTGCAATCTCTCTGGCGATTGCTGCACCGGAATTGACTGCAATTCCCACATCGGCTTCTGACAGGGCCGGTGAATCATTGACGCCGTCGCCGATCATGATCACCTTGTGTCCTTCCTGCTTTTGCCTGTGGATGTAATCCGCCTTGTCCTCCGGAAGGACTTCTGCAATATAATAATCGACGCCGGCGCTGGCTGCAATATATGCTGCCGTCTTCTCACTGTCTCCAGTCATCATCACGATGTTTTTGAATCCCGCACCATGCAGCTTATGAATCACATCACCCGCGTTCTCACGTAGCGGATCCGATATACAGATCACGGCTGCCAGTTTACCGTCCAATGCCAGATAGAGCAGTGAATACTCATCCGGCAGGCTGCCAAACAATATCCGATCTTCCTCTGCGACCTCAGCACGCTCGTCTTCAAAAATAAAGTGATAACTGCCGATGGAGGCTTTCTGACCATCGATCATGCTGGTGATGCCGTGGGCAACAACGTATTCCACCGTTGTATGCCGCTCTTCATGGTGAAGTTCCCGCAGCTGGGCCTCGTGTACTACAGCGTTGGCGATGGAATGTGGATAATGCTCCTCCAGGCACGCAGCCAAACGAAGCATTTCATCCTCTTCATTTCCGCCGAACGGAATAACCTTGACCACCTTCGGATTCGCATAGGTCAGCGTCCCGGTCTTGTCGAAGACGATGGTGTCGGCTTCTGCCACAGCCTCCAGGAACTTTCCTCCCTTGACGGAGATGCTGTGCCGGCTGCTCTCCTTCATGGCGGACATGACCGCCAGCGGCATGGTCAGTTTCAGCGCGCAGGAGTAGTCCACCATGAGGAATGCCATTGCAGTCTGGGCATTCTGCGTAAGCGCATAGGAAAGCCCAGTACCTAGCAGGCTGTACGGAACCAGCTTGTCTGCCAAGTTTGCGGCTTTTGCTTCTGTCTCTGACTTCAGCTTTTCGGATTCTTCGATCATCTTCACGATCCGGTCATAGCGTCCGCTGCCGGATGCTTTGTCCACAACAAATCTGCATTCGCCCTCCTCGACGACCGTTCCTCCATAGACGTAGCTTCCCTCGGTTTTGCGTACCGGCATAGACTCTCCCGTCATGGATGCCTGGTTGACCATAGCTTCCCCGGATATAACCTTGCCGTCCAGCGGAATCAAATTACCTGTACGAACGACAATCATATCGCCGGCGGAAATCTCCGACGCTGGTACCAGAACTTCTCCTTCTTCTGCGCAGAGCCAGACCTTATCCACATTCAGTGACATCATGCCTGCTAAATCATTGATCGATTTCCTGCGGACCCATTCCTCCAGGATATCGCCGATACCGAGCAGGAACATGACAGACGAGGCTGTATCGTGGTCGTCTCTGATAATCGATGTCATGATTGCAGTCGCATCCAATACCGCAACATTCAAATTGCGGTTTGCAAGCGCTTTCAGGCCTTCTTTCGCATACTTGAGCCCGTGCAGGATCGTAATCGCCAGCCGGATGTCATGAGGCAAAAACCACTTCTTTGCATATCTCCGGACAATGTAGTGCACCAAGCGATCCTGATAATACCGACCTGCCTCGCGACTCGTTTGATCGGGCACTAATGTCTTTGCATATTCGTCATCGAAGCGGAAGCGCGCCAACGCCTGCACCACGTCTTCCCTGCTTCCGGAATACTGCACGATAGCGTCGCAAGTGCGGTCAAAGATTTTCACCCTGCTCACACCGGTCACACTCCGAAGATAATACTCCAGCACATCGGCTTCCTGCAGGCTCATGCGGCCGATCTCAGCATGGATACGGATCCTGCCTTTTGACTCCGCTTTGATTCTGCATTTCATGTTTCAGTCACCTTCTTCTCAGCTATTGTTATGCTTTCTCCGCTGCGTCGTCAGTTATATCTTCAATGATTTCTTCCCTCTCTTTCGCCGCTTTCTTTGCGGCTCTCTTCTCGTTGACTTCGATAGCTTCTGCGTAGATATCCTCACAGTTCTCACGCAGAGTCGTTGCCGTTGTCATCACCTCTTCCTTGCCCCGCAGTGCTGCTGCCGTACCCTCTACGTAGACCTTTCTGGCGTCATCACTGGTCAGGATGCGGATGCCCGCAGTCCCCATCAACACGCCGCCAAGAAATAACCCTAATTCCTTATTCCCTCCAAAAAGACCTCCAAATAAACTCATACTGTTTCTCCTCCTATCTCTTTATATGCTGTTACATTGTATGATGTATTTTGAAGCGCTTTTGCAAAGTCGCTTTCTGTCATCTCCTGTTTTGTCCGCACAATTGCCCTGTTCCTTCCGAGTTCCACAGATGCCCAGACTCCTTCTTTCTCATGCAGTGCATTCTCGACTGCGCGGGCGCAGTTGGAGCAGTGCATGCCTTCGATTCCGACCTCGTACCGATATGGATAGTGAGATTCGTCCGTGTCCGCAACCTTCTTTACTGTCTTGACCTCCGGACCTCCGCAGCAACTGGACTTCGCCTTCCCCCGCATCTTTCTGATAGTGCTGTATACTGCAAAGGCAATTAAAAGAATCGCTAATATAATAATGATTGTTGCCATATTTCCCTCCTATTTCCTTCCCTTGAGCAATCTGGATCCACCGAGCATCACCGATTTCGCTTTGGCCTCTGATCCGAAGATCGGCACCCGCGTATCTACCAGTTCCACCTCTTCGTATCCCATGTCGCGAAGCTTTTGCGCAAAGGCCTCCATGTCGCTGTACAATTTTGGCTTCATGTCATCATGCAGTGCGAAGACGCCGCCCTTTTTCAGGACGCGCAGACTCTCCAGAAGCAGTTCCTGCTGATCGGCTCCCATGATGTTGTGATAAACGTAGTTGCTGATGACCGCATCCACTGACTCATCCGGCATATCCAGATTCCTGGCGTCACCTTGAATGAAGGTACATCGGTCCCCAACGCCTTCCATTGCTGCATTCTTCTCACACAGCTCTTTGTTGTAGTCGAAGGAAACACCCCAGTAGTCCAATCCTATGATCTTCGCCTTTGGCCATGTCAGTGCACAGCGAATCGTCAGAGGTCCGCTGCCGCACCCCACTTCCAGAATCGTTCCTTCTCCTTTGAAATCCAGATATGGCACCAGCCCGCGGTGGACCTGATCCATGATTCCGCCGCCACCGTAAGCGTACTGTTTTCTCATCCATAAAAACCAGATAAGCATCCCAATCATGATCGCTGTAAGTACCGCGAAAATGACGCCGAGAATCACAAGATGCCATAGCGCGAAAAACAAAATCATAAGAATTGCGGCGATTGCACCAATGCCTCCAATCATTCCGAGAAACGGATTCGACATCCAGTTTCCGTACTGTTCTCCGTGCGTCCCGATTTTAATATCCTTTTGATCTATCATTCCCAGATACCTTCACTTTCTGCCGCTCTGTAGTTAGCTTCTACTAACCGTATTATACACTTTTGGGTTAGCATTGTCTAACTAATTTTGTACAGACAAGCAAAAAGCCTTGGAAACGCAGTATTTCCAAGGCTTTTTGCTTGTCTTATCTCGGCAGTGTTATTGTAATCCGTCGATCCATGTGCGAATTTCATCTTCCGAAGCATCACTGGCAAACCTCTTTCCTTCGAGCCAGCTGCCGCTTCCCGCATTATCTGCGAGATTTTGTCCGCTCTGTCCGATGTCACTACTGCCCGATGTACAGAACGGAATCATTGTAATACCGTCAAAGTCATAGCTTTCTACAAAAGTATCCATAATGCGCGGCTCTTGGCCCCACCAAATAGGATATCCGATGTAGATAGTCGTATATCCTTCAAGTGATATTGTATCGCTGCCGATTTCAGGGCGTGCAGACGAATCATTCTGCTCATGCGTTGTACGGCTGTCGGAATTGTCATAGTCAATATCTTCGCTTGTATATTCTTCTGCTGCTTTGATTTCATATACGTCTGCGCCAGTGATATCAGCGATTTTTTCTGCAACTCCTCTGGTATTTCCCGTAACAGAGAAATAAACAACAAGTGTACTGTTCTCGGAGTCGTTCCCTTCCGCTTCACTCGTTTGTTCTTCAGTCGATGCCATTTCATTATCTGTCCCGGCAGCTTCATCAGAAGTGTTGCTGCCTGAACATGCTGCCAACCCAATCATCATGCAAAGTGTCAGCAGTATTAAAAGTATCTTTTTCATAGTCCGCTCCTTTATGATTGATGCGTTTTGTTCTTTCTTTTACTTCAGATTGTTGTAATCGTTTTCCGAAACAGCCTCAAGCCACTCGTTGCTTGTTTCTTCTCCTTCTACTTCGATAGCGAGATGTGAGAACCACGAATCCGCTGCAGCCCCGTGCCAGTGCTTAACTTCGGCAGGGATATTGATGACTGTACCCGGTGTCATTTCTACTGCTTCTTTGCCCCATTCCTGATAATAGCCTCTTCCGCCGATGCAGATAAGCATCTGACCGCCGCCGTTCTTAGCATGATGGATGTGCCAGTTATTACGGCATCCGGGCTCAAATGTCACATTGAATACAAGAACCTGCTCTGTGGAAACAGGCGCAAGGTAACTCTGTCCTACGAAGAACTCTCCGTATGGATTTGCCTCTCCAATCGGGAAGCAGATACTATTCTGATACTTATCCTTCTCAGTGAGTTCCGGGATGTCTTCATTCCAGACTTCCTTCGCAAGGCGGAACACAGCCCAGCCCTTAGGCCAACCAACGTACATCGTTGCGTGTGTGATGATAGCCGCAATCTCATCCTTCGTTACTCCATGAGCTTTTGCATTCTGAAGATGATATGTCAGGGATGAATCCGTAATTCCGGACGCCATCAGGGAAACAACTGTAATGATACACTTGGTCTTCACATCGATTGCTTTCTCATTCCATACCTCACTGAAGAGTACGTCATCATTGAGATGTGCGAACATAGGAGCAAATTCTCCCAGCTGATCTCTTCCTGCTGTTTGTACAATCTTTTCAGTCATTCTCTTACCTCCCTATCTTCTGGTCTCCTGTGGACCACACGTGTTTTTCTTTTGCTGCCGCAGACTTGTTCTGCGCCATAACTCCTGCAAGCGGATGCGGAACATAAGGCTCCTCAAGATATGCCAGTTCTTCACCAGACAGC
>SVCS01000087.1 GCA_015058205.1 Clostridiales bacterium | reverse complement strand
CCTCAGCAGGTGCAGCTTCTTCAGCCGGTGCTTCCTCAGCAGCAGCTTCTGCAGCCTTTGCAGCCTTCTCTGCAGCGATCTCTTCCGGTGTAGGCGGCTCGATTGTCTCTCTGATGCTCAGGGAGATACGCTTTCTGTCTTTGTCGATCTCGAGGATCTTAACGTTGACTGCCTGTCCTACCTGAAGTTCGTTGTTGATGTTCTCAACTCTCTTGTGAGCAACTTCTGAGATGTGAACGAGTCCGTCGAGTCCTGGTTCCAGTTCTACGAATGCACCGTATTCCTTGATCTGAACAACCTTGCCTTCGATAACCTGACCAACTTCGTACTTCTCATCAATAACGCTCCATGGTTCCGGAGTGTTCTGCTTGAGACCAAGTGAGATCTTTTCTTTTTCTTCGTTCATGGAAAGGATCTTGACGTTGATCTTCTCGCCGATTGAGAGAACTTCCTGAGGGTGCTTCAGCTTGCCCCATGAAATCTCTGAGATGTGGAGCAGTCCGTCGATTCCGCCGATGTCTACGAATGCGCCGTAGTCAGTGAATCTCATTACTGTACCTTCAACTACATCATCAACATGCAGCTTTTCCCAGATTTCCTGGACGAGTTTCTTTCTCTCGTCTGCCAGATACATCTTGTGTGAGAATACAGCCTTTGTCTTAGCAGGATCGATTCTGAAGACTCTTACGTTCATAGTCTGTCCTACGAACTCTTCTGCATCTACTACGAAGTGATCTGAAAGCTGTGAAAGAGGAATGAATCCTGAGAACTCTTTGTACTCAGCAATTACGCCGCCTCTGACAGCTCTTGTAACTTTGACCTCGATAACGGATTTATCTTCATACGCTTTGACAACTTCTTCCCAGTTGGCAATGTACTCGAGTTTCTTAGTTGACAGCAGGATCCCGCCGTCTCCATCATCAGTCTTGATTACCTTAGCCTTGATCTCATCACCTACTTTGTAAGCATCGGCCAGGGTCTGCCCTTCCTCAAGGCTGGCTTCTGATTTCTGCAGGATTCCGTCTTTTTTGACTCCAAGATTTACGATAACTTCTTCGTTGTTGACCTGGTGAACTTTACCGTCTACGATTTCTCCGTTTCTCGGCAGCTTCAGTGTCTTGTTGAACTCTTCTGACTGAAGCAGTTCCTCCATCGTCATGTCTTTGTTTTCAAGTGTCACATCACTCATGTTGGCAATAACCTCCTTAATTGTGTAGTCTGGTGTCGACGCACCAGCCACCACGCCTATTTTATTACATTTCACAACCTCGTGCAACGGTAAATCCTCTAAATTTTCAACAAAATACGTGCTATTACAGTGTTTTGAGGCAATCTCGAAAAGCTTGCGCGTATTGGAACTACCTTTTCCGCCGATGACAATCATGAGCTCATTGTCGCGTGCCAGCTTCGCGCACTCTTCCTGACGCCTGGATGTGGCGCTGCAGATCGTGTTCTGTTTCTCCACATTGCAGCCCGCTTCTTCCAGGGCCTGCGCCACTTCTTCGAAGGTTTCCTCCTTGATTGTCGTCTGCGCCACGAGCAGAACGTCGCCCAAAGGCAGCGCAGTGCCTCCGTCACCCGCAGGCGTTGCTGCTTTAAGCGTTGCTGCCTTTGCAGCATCCTCTGCGGAACGGCAGACGATAGCCGGTCTTTCTTCCGCGCACCAGCCTGCGATGCCCTTGACCTCGGCGTGATCCGGATCTCCCGCGATCACGACCTGGCGGTCCGTTTCTCTGACGATCTTATGTATCTTCTCAACAAAAGGACATGTGGCGTCAATCAGTTCGATGCCCTTTGCCTCTGCTTCTTCATAGGTAGCTTTGCCCTCTCCATGGGATCGTATGATGACTGGAAACTTCCCGGTTCTGCCGGAACCATCAGACACAGCTGCCTCGTCAAGGCTGCCGATGACACGGATCCCCTTTTCTGCAAGATGCGCCACTGCTCCATCATTGTGGATGAGCGGACCGAGGCTTGCTGCCGGTGCCGACTCCAAAGCGATGTCGATGGCTCTCTTGACACCAAAACAGAAGCCTGCTGTTTCAGCTAGTGTAATTGTCCTGTCACCTGCTTTGATAATCATATGCGCTCCTGCTTTTGAGTGTTCATCTATCTTCCATGTTATCTGTTTTTGCCATTCTTACGGTCGATTTCTCTGAGCTCGTCAAGATACTTCTTGAAGGCTCCTTCGCTGCCGTTGGTGGATGGTTCGTAGTACTTGACGCCCTCCCTGTAAAGGTCATCCGGCAAATACTGCTGCGTGATGTAACCGCCGTAGGCGTGTGGATACTTGTAACCAATGCCCCTGCCGAGATCCTTTGCGCCGCCGTAGTGGGAGTCCATCAGGTGGGCCGGAACATCGTCGATTTTGCGTGAGTGAATGTCTGCCAACGCCGCATTCAGCGCTTCGTTTGCCCGATTGGATTTCGGACAGGATGCCAGCAGAATCGTGGCGTGTGCCAACGGAATCTGCGCCTCCGGGAACCCGATCATTTGTGCCGCCTGAACGCAGGAAGTCACAATAGAAATAGCGTTCGGATAGGCCATGCCGATGTCCTCGCTGGCCATGACCATCAGGCGTCTTCCGATCATCATTTCGTCCGCACCGCCGTCGATCAGACGGGCCAGATAATGAATGGCCGCATCCGGGTCCGAACCCCTGACTGATTTCTGCAGGGCTGACAGCAGATTGTATTTATCCTCTTCCTTGTCGTAGAAGGTGGTTTGCTTTTGCATTGCCTCGGCAACGATGGCTCTGTCCAGAGTCTGGCCTTCCTGGAGGTTGTCCACAATGAATCCCAGCGCGTCGAGGGCCACTCTGCAGTCACCTCCTGCCATTGCGGCCAGTGTGTGCAGCGCGTCTTCATCATATTTCACATTCAGACCGCCGAATCCCTTCTCTGTATCTGCAAGGGTCCGCTTCAGGATGATCAGTATTTCATCGGCGGACAGGCGTTTGAATTCATAGATGTTTCTGACACGGGAGATGATTGCATTGTTGATGGAAAAGTACGGGTTTTCGGTCGTGCTCCCGATAAACTTGATGACACCATCTTCAATCGCCTTCAGCAGAGAATCCTGCTGGAGCTTATTCCATCTGTGCACCTCATCCACGTAGAGGACTGTCGTTTCCTGCAGCAGACCATTGAAACGGTCGGAGGCGTTTTTGAGAATCTCCTTGAGTTCCTTCGTTCCCGTTGTCGATGCATTGATTTCAACAAAACTGCCGTCCAGCTCCCCTGCGATGATGCGGGCCAGCGTAGTCTTGCCGGTGCCGCTTGGTCCGAAGAAGATGGCCGACTCAAAGGTCTTGTTACGTATGGAATTGTAAAAGAGCGAGCCTTCATACATGAAGTGCTTCTGCCCTACGAAATCCTCCAGTTTTGAAGGTCTCATCTTTGTGGAAAGTGGTATCATATCTTTCTCCCGGTTAGTGCTAATGCCTTTGCTTTACTTTATCACATAACGGTCTTGAAATAAATAACGAAGATTACTGTGACCCCTCGTAAAAAAGCCGCTCTACTGCCTTTGCAGTTTCCCAAATCGCCTGGCTGTCCGTTCCGCCATATAAGTCATCACTTGTGACGAAGAAGTTCTTCCCCAGGATAAACCCGCCCTGCAGATACCAGTAACATTTCTCACCGAAGTCGAGGGCGTACCGCTTGTCAAACAAGCGGCCGAGATGCTCAATGATAATAAGCGAACGATCAAAGCATTGAATCAGGAAGTCCGGACTGAGTCTCTTCGTATTACCATTGTGGTCCGTGATTGTGATTATGCTGTCATAGCGGAACGGAATCCCTATATCAATCAGAATATTCCCATGAAGACATTCCCCTTTCGATCGAACGCGCCTTCCATCCTTCGTATATATTTCCGAATCCGGAAAAGGAGCATCGTTCTTCAGATAATCCTCATTCGCCCACCGTTTGAGTTCCTCATAACGTTCATTGTTGAAGTCTTCGTTTAGAATCGTGCTATATGAATTCGGAAGTCCTGCCATAACAGCATTATAGCTATAATCCTTATATGTTTTTTCCAAATCATCCAGAAGATTACTGTCAAAGTGCAGTCGATTTCTTTTCTCAGTGAGATACTGATCCGTTATAAATGACCTCACTGCATCTGAATCCGATTTGCCGAGATATTTTTTTGCATTGCCCATTTTTTCATAGCAGTAAGTACTATTTCTGCGCTTATCCAAAAGCAATATACCTCGTTTCTCACCAGTCCAATTATCCCCTGTCAAATTGATGAACCTCTGAATGCGGTTCTGCTCGCGTTTTATTGCCTCCTTAAACTCATTCATCCTATCCCTATAACCTCCCCTGAAATCAACGATTTAATATTTGGGGTACAAATGCTTAAATCCATGGGGTAAAGTACCCCATAATAATAAGTATTAATACCCCAAAATCAATAAGCCCCATCAAAGCATTTGGGGTATGGTTTGCCAGAACCGTGGGGTACAATACCCCATGTTTTTATGAAACTATGCCCCAATCATCATTATTCATCTTTTATTGACTTTGTATTATTTACCATTTTTGATATTATTTGTCAACTAACGGCAATAAAATAGGACACCACTTTGTGTGGTGTCCTCAAATTCTACTCAGTTAAGTCCTCTAATATGTCGATTAATCGAAGAATGTCTCTGTCTTCTCTTCCATCAGATACTTGTTGAGTGTTGCTTCAACGTCCAGCTCGTGTTCTGGAAGAGGTGGGTCGTTCTTCTTGCCGACGAAGTACATGATCAGACCGAATACAATCAGGATCGCACCGCCGATGGCCAGACCTGTCTGTACCTGCGGAATGCAGTTCGAGAATACATCGTAGTCATCCGGTTCCCATTCGCCCCAGCTGATTTCATACCATCTCAGCCAGAACTGACCGAAGAATGCCATGACGCCTGCGCACAGGGAGAACACGCCGATTCTGACAGTGTCGCCCTTCGGGATTCCGAAGCCGTTAACCGGATTTCCTTCCGGATCATTGACGGACAGTCCGCCGCAGATCTTACGGAAGAGGATGTATGCGATCGGTCCGGAGCACAGTGCCATCAGACCGGTGGTCAGATAGTCTGTTCCGTTGATCAGAAGTGCGATAATCGCGATGACAATCGGGAATCCGCAGTAGAAAATCAACGCCTTGTTGCCGCCCGGGATGATGTAGAGATTCCTCTTTCTTCTCTCTTCGACCGGCAGCTTATATCTCAGTTTGATAACTGAAATCGGCAGAATGATGTACAGTGCCAGCATGAATACAACTTCCATGGATACCAGCGTCGTGAAGTCATTGAATGAGAGAATGAATGTAACGACTGCCAGTGAAAGGATGCCGACATACGGCACGCCTCTGTTCTTGCTGACCTTAACCAGGAACTGCGGGCAGAGGTGATCGTCCGCGAGAACGAAGAATCCTCTGGATCCAGATGCCAGATAAGTATTGAATATCGCGCACTGTGAAATAATTGCAATGACGAGGAATACATAGCCCCAAGCCTGTCCCAGGTTTGAAGTAAGTACTGTAGCGTATCCTACATGATCACCGGAGAATCCGCCTTCTGTGGACCACATCTCCCATGAACCCTGCGGCAGAGTAGCAAGTCCGCCCAG
>SVCS01000025.1 GCA_015058205.1 Clostridiales bacterium | reverse complement strand
ACGGGAATGGCACAGGTAATCGTAAGAGAAAATGAAAGCTTAGAAAGTGCTCTGAAGAGATTCAAGAGATCATGCGCAAGAGACGGCGTCATGGCAGAAGTCAGAAAAAGAGAGCATTACGAGAAGCCAAGCGTAAAGAGAAAGAAAAAATCTGAAGCTGCTAGAAAAAAGGCTAAGAAGTACTAAGCGAAAATATGCACTTGAAACGGCATCAGTTTTGATGCCGTTTTCTATAGGAGGAGAAGTATTATGTCATTAAAAGAAAAGTTAAACGCTGACTTTAAGGAAGCGATGAAAGCAAAGGACAAAGTCCGCAAAGATACCATCAGCTTCGTAAG
This sequence comes from Clostridiales bacterium, assembly GCA_015058205.1. GTDB lineage: Bacteria > Bacillota > Clostridia > Peptostreptococcales > Anaerovoracaceae > Lentihominibacter. The sequence goes on along the minus strand of SVCS01000025.1, from coordinate 21,079 downwards.
AGCTGCCATCAAGCAGGTGGAAGTTGATACAAGAGAAGAGGTCGATGATCAGGGGGTAGCATCCATTCTGGCGAAGCAGGTCAAAATGAGAAAAGACGCAATCAAAGATTTTGAAGCAGGCGGAAGAGATGACATGGTCCAGGAGTATCTTGCTGAAGTCGAAATACTCATGGAGTATATGCCGCAGCAGCTCACTGATGAAGAACTGACAGCAATCGTCAAAGAAACTGCGGAAGATCTCGGAATCGAAGAAGGCAGCGGCAAGGCTTCCATGGGCAAGCTCATGGGCCCTGTCATGGGTAAGGTCAAGGGACTGGCCGACGGCAATGACGTTAAGAACATCGTTCTGAAATTCCTCGGATAAGAACGCGGGAAAGAATAACTCGGAAAAATGAGTGGTTTTCTGCCGGTAAACAGAAGAGAAATGCAAGAAAGAGGATGGGATCAGGTGGATTTCGTACTTGTTACGGGAGACGCCTATGTGGACCATCCTTCTTTTGGTACGGCCATTATCAGCCGGCTCCTTGAGTCCAGGGGATATAAGGTGGGCATCCTTGCTCAGCCCGACTGGAAGGGACCGGAGGATTTTCAGCGCTTCGGTAAGCCGCGTCTCGGTTTTCTCATCAACAGCGGCACTGTTGATTCCATGGTCAACAATTATTCCGTGCAGAAGAACCGCAGAAAACGGGACGTATATTCACCGGGCGGTAAAACAGGAAAATGTCCTGACAGAGCCGTCATTGTGTACAGCAACAGAGCGCGTCAGGCTTATCCGGATGTGCCGATCATCATCGGCGGCCTGGAGGCAAGTCTCAGGCGATTTGCCCACTATGACTACTGGGATGATAAAGTCAGAAGGTCAATACTGTTAGACAGCCGGGCGGACATTCTCATCTACGGAATGGGTGAGCGTGCCGTGCTGGAAATCGCGGAGGCGCTGGACAGCGGCATTGAAGCCTGCGATATCAGCTGGATCCGCGGCACTTGCATCAAAGCAAAGGCAACAGAAGAGGGCGGATCACTATATCTGGAGGATGAGGACGTGATCCTGCCGGAATACAAGCGACTGACAGGCGATTCACCGGAAGCAAAAACAGCATACAACGAGAGTTTCCGCATGCAGTACAGGAGCAATGATTCCGTACTCGGCAAGAGGCTGCTCGAACAGTATCCTGATGGATTCTACGTTGTGCAGAATCCGCCGCAGCCGCCTCTTGAGCGGCAGGAACTGGATGACCTTTATGAACTTCCTTATGAACGAAAATGGCATCCTTCCTACGATGAAGAAGGCGGTGTTCCGGCCATCGATGAAGTCCGTTTCAGCATTACCTCCAACAGAGGGTGCTTCGGAGGCTGCAGTTTCTGTGCAATCACATATCATCAGGGAAGAGAAGTCAGAAGCAGAAGCTGCGAATCCATTGTCAGAGAAGCAGAGCTTATGACACAGGACGAGCAGTTCAAAGGCTACATCCACGATGTGGGCGGTCCGACGGCGAACTTCAGGAACCCTTCCTGCGAGAAACAGCTGAAACATGGTATGTGCGGCAGAAAAGACTGCCTGTTCCCGAAACCATGCAGTCAGCTCAACACAGATCACGATGAATGCACCCGCGTTTTGCAGGAAGTCAGTAAAGTCAAGGGAGTGAAAAAAGTATTCGTTAGGTCCGGTCTGCGTTTCGATTACATCATGGCTGATATCAAGAAGGGCGGCAAAGGCTCCTCCGGATACAGATTTCTTGAAGAACTGTGCAGAGCGCACGTTAGTGGTATACTAAAGGTAGCGCCGGAACACTCTTCCGGGAAAGTCCTCAGACAGATGCATAAGCCCGACATCAGCGTCTTTGATGCTTTTGCATCAGAGTACAGGGCGATGAACAAGAAATTGGGACGCAGGCAGTATATGATACCGTACTTTATCTCGTCTCATCCGGGGAGCACGCTGGATGACGCAGTGGATCTGGCTCTTTATATGAAGAAGACAGGATTCGTGCCGGATCAGGTGCAGGATTTCTATCCGACGCCGGGGACTCTGGCCACGTGCATTTATTACACAGAAAAGGATCCCTTCAGCGGCAGGGATGTCTACGTCGCCAAGGATCCGATGGAAAAGAAGATGCAGAGGGCTCTGCTGCACTTCAACAAAAAGAAAAATGAGAAGCTGGTGCGACAGGCCCTCCAGAGGGCAGACCGCACAGAGGCCGAAAAGGAACTTCTGGGAGGCAGAAGACGATGAGCAGGATACAGGATGTAACAAGGGCCCTCAGGGACGCGAAACGCGCCTATGAGAGAATTATGAAGAGAAAGAGGTATACACACTTCTATACGAACGAAGTGTACACTCCGGGGCATTCTGAAGCGCAGGGAAAAGAGCCGTGCAATACTCTTGCAGCATGCGATAATCTGGCTTATATGGAGTATCTGCTGAAGGAAAAAGATATGGCAGGAAAGATCCAGCTGATTTATGTGGATCCGCCGTTCTTTTCGAACAGCAAGTATCAGGTTTCCGTACGGCTCGAGTCTGATAAACTGGGCAAATCACCGACCATCAGGACCGGGGCCTATGACGATACCTGGGAGGACAGTCTTCAGCAGTATCTGACCATGCTCGGCGTACGGTTCTATCTGATGAAGGAACTGCTTGCAGACACAGGCTGCCTGTGGGTTCATCTGGATTGGCACAGCTCCCATTACATGAAGATATTACTTGACGAAATATTTGGTTATGACAACTTCATCAACGAGGTTGCATGGACCTACAAATCGGGAGGCGCATCCAAACGGAGCTTCGCCCGCAAGCATGACACGCTGCTGTTCTACTGCAAAACCAGCAAATATAAGTTCCATCCGCTCAAGGAGAAGTCCTACAACAGAGATCTGAAACCTTACCGGTTTAAGGATGTTGAGGAATTCGAGGATGATCTGGGATGGTACACTATGGTCAACATGAAGGATGTTTGGACCATCGACATGGTGGGCAGAACATCCAGTGAGAGGACAGGATATGCGACGCAGAAACCGGAGAAACTTCTGGAGCGCATTGTGGAAGCCTGCAGCGACGAGGGTGACCTCTGCGCAGATTTCTTCGCCGGATCCGGTACGCTGGGTGTTGTCTGCGAGAACATGAAACGCAGATGGATCATGTGCGATGAAGGAGAAGTTTCTGTTTCGAATCAGATCAGACGGTTCATGAACGCCAAAATGGCAGACGACAGGCGCTTTGATGCCTTTGCAGTAGTCAGAACCGAAAAGGATCCTGATGAGGCTCTGAGCCGTCTTGTGAGATGCGGCGAGGAGATGGGATGCCTGCGCATCTACGACTATGTTCCTGATGTGCTGAAACTGAGCGACGCCGATGAAGAAATCGCTCTCCAGTATCTCCATGATGACAGCAGATCCGTCATCGATTTCTGGAGTCTGGACGCAGATTATGACGGGCATGTGCATAGGGCCAATGAAATCATCAAAGGGAACGACTTCTGCACACTGCCGGAAGGAAAACTCCATGTAATCGGGTACGATGTATTCGGGAACAGATTCTGCTGGGAAGAGACAGAAGATATATAGTATAATCAGAGTATGAAAAAGAGAATTTATAAAGAAGAAAATTACAAGAACAGTAAATGGTCCGGCGGCAACACGCGGGAACTGGCAATTTACCCTGCCAATGCCGAGTATCTGGACAGGGACTTCCTGTGGAGACTGAGCAGCGCCGACTCGGATTTGGAGGAGTCTTCTTTCACGAAACTGCCGGATTACGACAGGATCCTGATGGTGCTGGAAGGCTCTGTTGTTCTGGCTCACGGAGATGAGAGAACCGCCAGCCTGGATGCTTTTGCATATGATGAATTTGATGGGGCAATCAAGACGAAGTGCTTCGGCAAGCTCATTAAAGACTACAACCTCATTTACCGCAAAGGCTGCAAAGGCCGCATGGAACTCATTGAGCTGGAAGATGCTGCGAAGCATATCGAAAGCAAGTTCGAGGGATGCAGATCCTTCGGATTGTTCAGCGCGGAAGGATATACCGTCGTATCCGCAAAGGGTCATACTGATATGGTCAAGGAAGACCAGTTAATGGTGATTGAACTGGAACCGGGTGAGGCGGCGGAGATCTCCGTCATGGGATCCGGCAAATGCATTCTGACGGAAGTAGCCTTTGAGAAAGAAGAAGTCATGGATTTCACTGTGACTGAGGAAACCGCGGGTAGCGCAAAAGGCGCGTCAGATTTTGCCCTTGCACTGAAGCTGTCTCTGGGCAACAACCGTTGGAGCACGACGATGCGGAGAATGAAGAAGAGCGGCGTATTGTACAGTCCTGCCTTAGATAAGAAACTGCGGACTTTGGACCGGTTCTTTGTGACCGGAATCGTCTGGGCAGTCGGCGTCATTCTCTGTCTGCTGCTGGTGCCGGCCGGCGTCAGTCCTGAAGCAGTGCTGGGGATTCTGATCGCCTTCTCCATCGTTGATGTGCTCCTCATTTCACCGCTGATTTACCTGGCCGTTCTGCCGAGACCAATCAGCGCGCACATCAAAAATGCCAATGAGCTGAACGCCTACGAACAGAAAATCTTCGAGGAACAGCTGAACTATGATCCGCGCAAGGAGAGTCTCATGCGCAAGTACAGAGACAGAAAAGGCGAGAAGTACGACGGAATCGGAGACTTCTGGAAGAAGATGAACAAATAGAAATCAGGCAGATTGGAATCAATAATATAATCGGGATCAACGGCAAACATGTTTGAATTAATCGCAACAGCCACCTTCGGTCTCGAAGCCGTCGTGCGGAGAGAAATTGAAGAGCTGGGATATGAAATCATAAAAACAGAAGATGGCAAGGTGACCTTTGCAGGGGATGAGCGGGCGATCGTCCGCTCAAATTTATGGCTGCGGTGTGCAGACAGAGTGCTGCTGAAAGCCTGCGAATTTCAGGCGCTGGAATTTGAGGACCTCTTCCAGGGCATCAAGGCGTATCCGTGGGAGGAAATCATTCCTGTAGACGGCAAATTCACAGTGACCTGTTCCACGGTCAAGTCCAAACTCCACAATCCGCCGGCCATTCAGAGCGTATCGAAGAAGGCCATCGTAGAGCGCATGAGCAAGGCTTATGGGGTTCAGCATTTCGCAGAGACGGGCGCAGAGTACACCGTGAAAGTCACCATGCTCAAAGACAGGGCAACGGTTACGATCGACACCAGCGGAACCGGCCTGCACAAGCGGGGATACCGCATGGCAGCAGTCGATGCGCCAATCAAGGAAACACTTGCTGCCGCCCTCGTGAAGCTCAGTTTCTTCCGCCCGGGGAGAATTCTGGCCGATCCATGCTGCGGCAGCGGAACGATTCCCATTGAGGCGGCGATGATCGGCATGAACATCGCACCGGGACTGTCCCGGACTTTCGCCTGCGAGAAATGGGACATCATCCCGCGCCAGATCTGGAAGGAAGAACGCAGCGCTGCTTTTGCAGCAATCACAAGTCCGGAAGGAAAAATCTACGCTTCAGATATCGATCCGAAGGCGGTGCGCGCAGCGCAGGAAAATGCTGCGGAAGCAGGTGTGGACGAGTATATCGCGTTCAAACGCGCAGATGTGAAAGAACTGGATCGGCTGGGTGAGCGCGGTATTATCATCACCAACCCGCCGTACGGAGAGCGCATCGGCGAGCAGGAAGAAATCGACCGTGTGTTCAAGGCCCTGCGCAGCTTTTGCAGAGAGAATCCTGACTGGTCCCTGTTTATTATCACACCGGACAAAGATGCGGAGAAGAAGATTATGGGGCGCAGAGCGAACCGTCGCCGCAAACTGTTCAACGGAAACATTGAGACCACATATTATCAGTTCCATGGGGTGAAATCATGAGAGAGGTAACAATACAGTGCACAATTGGTCCGTCGTGCAATGATCCGCATGTGCTTGCAGAAATGATAGAAGCAGGAATGGGCGTGGCCAGAGTCAACCTGTCTCATGGAAGCGCCGCCTCACAGGAAGATAAGCTCGTCAATTTCAGAAGAGCGGTCAGAATGAGCGGTGCTATGGAAACAGCGATCATGTTTGATATCCGCGGACCGGAAATCAGAGTCAAAGAGATTCCGGGCGGGAGCATTTTCGCAGCGACCGGGGAGACACTGATGCTGCGCTGTGAAGATGTGGAAGAACACGATCCTGATGCGAACCAGTGGGGCAGCTATACAGAGAACATTATCAAAGTCAACTATGAGAACCTCTGCAATGAGGTCTTCGTGGGAACCCAGATCCTGATCAACGACGGCAAGGTCAGCCTTACTGTCGAGAGTGTGAAAGGGAAAGACATCGTCTGCTATGTGGACAGAGGCGGGCGGATCCAGAGCCGCAAAGGCGTGAACGTCCCCGATGTGAAACTGCAGATGGAGTACTTGGGAAAGGATGACATAGAGGATATCCTATGGTGTATCGAAAATGACGTGGATTATATCGCGGGCTCCTTTATCAGAAGGGTCGATGATGTGCGTGCGATCAGAACGCTGCTGGATGAGAACGGCGGCGAACAGATCGGCATCATCGCCAAGATTGAAAACAAAGAAGCAGTCAGCAATGTGGAAGCCATTGCCAAAGAGGCAGATCAGGTCCTTGTGGCGAGAGGGGATTTGGGCGTTGAAATCGGGTTTGAGAAGGTGCCAGCTGTCCAGAAGCGCATTATCCGCAAGTGCAGACAGCTGGGTAAAGCAGTTATCATCGCAACCCAGCTGATCGATTCCATGACAGAGAACCTGACACCGACCAGAGCGGAGGTTTCGGATATTGCCAATGCTGTTTTTGACGGCGCGACGGACCTGCTCGTCACCGGTGAGACGGCGTCGGGGAAACATCCGATTGAAGTGGTGAAAGAGATGGCGAAGATCATCGATCAGGCGGTCATCGATGCACAGAAATACGGGGAAGAGATTCTCTAAGATGAAAATCGAAATCAACAGAGCGGACAAAACACCTGTCTACATTCAAATCGCAGGTCAGATCAAAAATATGCTCCACACCGGCGCAATCACCGACGGCTATATGCTGCCGTCAGAGAGAGTGTTGGCGGAGGAGCTTGGCGTGCACCGGAACACGGTAACGAAGGCATATGGTGAGCTGAAGAGCGAAGGCCTGATCTACGCGTCTCAAGGCAGATGCTACCGGGTCAGTTTCGGACGTGGAACGGCCGGCGATGAAGAGATCCTGCCTGACCGAAGGAAAAACGTAAGCTGGGAAGCAGCCATGCGTCGTGAATACGACGATTTCAGCAGTGACTTCGATGAGCTTTACAGCGAGAGCTTCGATCCGTCGTATATTTCCTTCGCAGGGGGCGTAGCGGCAAGAGAGCCATATCCTCCGGAAGAAATCGCAGATGTATTTGAGGAGATTCTGAGCAGCAGTGAGGACAAGGCCTATTTCTATGTGCCTTACCAGGGTGATCCGGAGTTGATTCACGAAATCGTGAAGTATATGGCGTCGATCGGCATCAGAACCAAGTCTTCCAACATACAGATTTTCAAGGAGAACACTCAGGCGCTGGATTTTATTGTACAGCTCATGCTTTCGCCGGGGGATAGCGTCATCGTCAATGAGATCATGGCTTCCGATGTATACAGAACCATAGAGCTTGCCGGCGGGAAGCTCATCACAGTACCTTCCGACGAGCACGGTATGATCACCGATAACCTGGATAAAGTCATTGAAGCAAGCAATCCGAAGTTCATCTACGTGGATTCCAGCTTCAATAATCCCAGAGGATCAGTCCTGACCCTGGAACGACGCAGAAAAATCCTCGAGCTTTCCTACCAGTACAGAATCCCGATCATCGAAGATGACGAGAGCTCCGAGCTCTATTACGGGGAGAAGACGCCGTCATCCATCAAATCCATGGATCACGGAAACAACGTTATCTACATGTATTCCTTTTCACTGGATATGGTTCCCGGCATCGGCATTTCCTTCGTATCGGCAGACAAGAAGATCATCGAACAGTTCTCGAACATGGTTTCCCTGCGGGGAGCGAACCCTGAGTGGGCTTCTCAGATGGTCATGACCCAGTACATGAAAAGCGGTGTCTTCGCAGAGCGTCTCAACGATTTCCGCGCGGTGTGCAAAAGCAAGAGAGACAGGATGTGTGCAAGACTGGAGAAAATGGCCGGAACCTTCGGGCTGCAGTACACAAAACCGGAAGGAGGCGTCTACATTTGGGTTGAGCTTCCGGAGCGGATGAACTCGAGAAAGCTTCTGAAGGAAACCCAGAAGAGAGGAATGACCTTCATGCCGGGATATCTGTTCTTCCCGAAAAAGCAGATGGGATCGCGATTCTTCCGACTGAACTTTTCCTATCCGACCGTGGACGAAATCGAGAAGGGAATGGACATACTGGAGGAGAGTCTTGCGGCGTTGAAGCAGGGTGTATAGCCTTTGCAGAATTGTCTTTATGATGTCTTTTTGAACTGGCACATAACAAAATAGTGAAACTGGCACTTTGTTTGGAATATACCCTATAGTATATTCTAGACAAGGTGCTTTTTAGTAAGGCGAAAAAGATAGTTAATACCAATCAAAATCATATTTTAGAAAAGGAGAATAATGTTATGGCTGTTAATTTGAAAGGAAGAAGTTTTCTCACACTGATGGATTTCACACCGGAAGAAATCAGATACATGCTCGATCTGGCTCATGATCTGAAGGCTAAGAAGAGAGCCGGCATCCTGGGCGAAACAATGAAGGGCAAGAACGTTGTACTGCTTTTCGAGAAGACCTCAACAAGAACTAGATGCGCATTCGAAACAGGCGCACTGGAAGAAGGCGCTCACGTTACATTCCTGGACAGCAAGTCCTCACAGATGGGCAAGAAAGAATCACTGGAAGACACTGCTAAGGTTCTTGGCAGATTCTACGATGGTATTGAATACAGAGGATATGACCAGAAAGTCGTTGAAGACCTGGCTAAGTATGCAGGCGTTCCTGTATGGAATGGTCTGACTGACGTTGATCACCCGACTCAGATCCTGGCTGACCTGCTCACAATCGAAGAGCACGTTGCAAAGCCGCTCAGAGACTGCAAAGTCGTATTCGTAGGTGACGTTAGAAACAACATGGCATATGCATGGATGTATGGCTGCGCTAAGATGGGCATGCACTTCGTAGCATACGGACCACAGGAACTGTGTGATCAGGTTGACGCTGATGTCGTCGCAAGAGCAAGAGCAGTCGCAGAAGAAACAGGCGCAGTCATCGAAGTAAGATCCGATGAAGAAGCAATCAAGGGCGCTGACGTTCTTTACACTGACATCTGGGCTTCTATGGGTGAAGAAGATCAGATTCCTGACAGAGTAAGAATGCTGACTCCTTACAGAGTAGATGAGGCAATGATCAAAGCTACAGAGAACGACAATGTGATCTTCATGCACTGCCTGCCATCATTCCACGACTTCGAAACTACAATGGCTAAGAGCCAGATGGAACTGGGATATGACATCCGCGAGGTCACTGACGAAGTATTCAGAAGCAGACATTCAAAGGTATTTGACGAAGCAGAGAACAGAATGCACACAATCAAGGCTGTCATGGTTGCTACAATCGGCAGATAATCATCATCGGATCACAGCAAACCGTGAAAACAGGAGGTAAAACAATGATACCTGGAATCCACAATTATTCTGAAATAGGTAAACTGAACAAAGTTCTGCTGCACAGACCGGGACTGGAACTGGAAGCGCTGACTCCTTCCACCATGGAGAGGCTGCTCTTCGATGACATCCCATTCCTGAAAGTCGCACAGCAGGAGCACGACAGATTTGCCGAAGTGCTGAGAGAGAATGGCGTTGAAGTCGTTTACTACGTTGAAGAGACTGCAAAGGCATTAAGCACGCCGCAGCTTCAGCAGAGCCTGATCGAAGACTTCCTCGATCTTTCCCTGATCACATCCAAGGGAATGAGAGAGAGCCTGATTTCATACCTCATGACATTTGATCCGAAGACAATGGTTGCGAAACTCATTGCCGGCATCAAGAAGAATGAAGTACCATCCGATGAAGTACATTCCCTGATGGACCTGATTCACGATGACTATCCGTACATCTCAGATCCAATGCCGAACCTGTACTTCACAAGAGACCCGGGTGCATGCGTCGGTGATGGTATCAACATCCACCACATGCACACCCAGGAGAGAAGAAGAGAATCTCTGCTTCTGAGATACATGTACAAGTACAACAGAGATTTTGCGACGGAAGAGAACAAGCAGTGGTACGATCTCGATCAGGATTTCTCCATCGAAGGCGGCGACGTACTGGTTCTTTCCAAGGACATGGTTGCCATCGGTCTATCCCAGAGAACGACCATCGCAGGCATTGAGCGTTTCGCCAAGAACCTGCTGTCAAACTCCACATTCAAGAAAGTGCTGGTGTTCGATATTCCTAAGACGAGAGCATTCATGCATCTGGATACCGTCTTCACCATGGTCGACTACGACAAGTTCACCATCCACCCTGAGATCGAAGGACCTCTGGGCGTATATGAAATAACCCTGGGCAAGGGCGGTGAGCTGAAGTTCAACGCTATGAAAGACGAACTGCAGAATATTCTGGCTCTCGAGCTGGGAACCCCGGCAGTAGAGCTGATCCGCTGCGGCGGCGGCGACCTGCTGGCCGCACAGAGAGAACAGTGGAACGATGGATCCAACACACTCTGCATCGCTCCGGGAACCGTTGTTACGTATGAGAGAAACTATGTATCCAATGAACTCCTGGACAAGAAAGGAGTCAAGGTACTGTCCATTCCGAGTGCAGAGCTTTCAAGAGGAAGAGGCGGCCCGAGATGCATGAGCTGCCCGGTAAACAGAGTTGATTTATAAGGAGAAGATAGATGTCAGAAGCAAAAGGTAAAATTGTAATCGCTCTGGGCGGAAACGCCCTGCAGTCAGGCAAAGGCCCTGCAACGGCGGAAGCACAGCTGGAAGTCGTCAGAAGGACTTGCGAACACGTAGCGCAGATCAGCGGCATGGGATATGAGATCGCTGTCGTGCACGGCAACGGACCACAGGTCGGACGTATCGTCATGGCCAGTGAAGCGGCGAAGGATGTTACGCCGTCGATGCCGTTCGACGTATGCGGCGCTATGTCCCAGGGATATATCGGATATCACATCCAGCAGTGCCTGCTGTACGCTTTGAACAAAGAAAACAGACACGTTCCAGTCGTGACAGTAGCGACCCAGATGATCGTGGATGAAAACGACCCTGCCTTCCAGAAGCCGACCAAGCCGATCGGACCATTCTACACGGAAGAAGAAGCGAAGGCTTTGGAAGAAGAAAAAGGCTGGACCATGAAAGAAGACGCCGGCAGAGGCTGGAGAAGAGTGGTAGCGTCACCGAAGCCGCTGCGCATCGTTGAAATCGAAGCAGTGAGACAGCTCTGGGACAACACCATCGTCATCACATGCGGAGGCGGCGGCATTCCTGTCATCGAGAAGATGGACGGACACCTGGAAGGTGTTGCGGCTGTCATCGACAAGGACTTCGCGGCAGAACTGCTGGCAGAGCAGGTGGAAGCGGATACGCTCCTGATCCTGACAGAGGTAGAAAAAGTTGCGATCAACTTCAATAAGCCGGATCAGCAGGATCTGGATCATCTGACTCTGATCGAAGCGACGAAATACATCGAAGAGGGACAGTTCCCGGCAGGAAGCATGCTCCCGAAGGTGGAAGCCGGTATGAAGTTCGTCAGAATGTTCCCGGACAAGAAGGCGATCATTACTTCCCTCGACAAGGCAGTCGAAGCCCTGAACGGGGAAACAGGAACGGTAATCACATTCAACTAAAAGAGGTGATGAAATGAAACAGACTGCGAAAGAGTTCATGTCGTCCATCAATGTCGACAATATGCTCTATGATGAAGAAGTCATTGCGAGCAGAGCACATGCTCGCATGCTGAAGCAGAACAAACTGATCTCAGCGGAAGAATGCGATCAGTTGATCAAAGGTCTGGACGAGGTTCTGGCCGATGTTGAAGCGGGGAAGGTGGAGTTCAAGGTTGCGTACGATGATATCCACGGATGTATTGAGCAGCTGTTGGAAGAGAAGATCGGACCTGTCGCCAGAAAACTCAACTGGGGACGCAGTGTCAACGATCAGGTCGTCATCGACACCAGACTGTTCCTGAGGGCGGAGAATGAGTCCATCATGGGTTCTCTGAGAGAACTGATGGATACACTGGAAACGCTGGCAAAGGAACACGTGAACACGATCATGCCCGGATACTCTCATCTGCAGAGAGCCCAACCGATCACGCTGGCGTATCATATGCTGGCTTACTACCAGATGTTCCGCCGCGACCTGAAGAGATTCGAACACTGTATGGAGAGCATCAATGTCATGCCGCCTGACTGTGGAGCGCTGGCCGGCAACGTCTTCGATACAGACCGTAAGAAGATGGCGAAGGAACTGGGTTTTGACGGAATCCTTCCCAATGCCATGGATGCCGTCGCCGATAGAGACTTCGGTATGGAGTTCATCAACGACTGCTCCATCACAATGATGCATCTGTCGAGATTCTGTGAGGATCTGATCCTGTGGAGCTCTGTTGAATTCGGATTCATCGAAATCGACGACGAGTTCACAACAGGAAGCAGAGTCCTGCCGCAGAAGAAGAATCTTGATGTTGCAGAGCTGATCAGAGGCAAGACCGGCAGAGTATACGGAGATATGATCAATCTGCTGACCGTCTTCAAGGGACTGCCGATGTCCTACAACAGGGATATGCAGGAAGACAAGTACGCAATGCTTGATGCTGCGCATACTGTAGAAGCATGCCTGACTCTGTTTGTTGAGATGATCAAGTCCATGAAGATCAACAGAGGCGAGATGCAGAGAGCTGCCAAGTATGGCTACATGAACGCTACAGAACTGGCAGAGTATCTGATGGAGAAGGGCGTTGAGACTGAGAAAATCGGAGATATCATCAGCAAGGTCGTACAGTATGCGATCAACCACAACAAGCCGATCGAGGAGCTGTGGCTCGATGACCTGAAGCAGTTCACACAGGTCTTCGACAGCGATGTCTATGACAAAGTGGCAATCAGAAATGTCATCGCGTCCAAGGTTTCCGACGGATCGACATCATTTGAGAACGTTGAGAAGCAGATTAAAGAGATTGCAAAGAACAAGAAATAAACAGTAATTGCAGTTCAGAAACCGCTGCGTGGAATGAAAAGATCACTCCATGCGGCGGTTTTTTGATGCCGAAAAAAATCAAAATAATGGTTGCATATTTATGTAATGATATGTATAATTATCAACATAATAGCTGAACAGGCAACATGAGTTGCTTGTTTTATTGTGACAGACGCACGGGGGTGAATATGCCAAAAAAGGAGTATTTGAAGAAAATACTGATCATCGGATCAGGCCCGATTGTAATCGGACAGGCGGCGGAATTTGATTATGCAGGAACACAGGCCTGTAAGGCGCTCCGGGAGGAAGGAATCCAGACGATTCTCGTCAACAGCAATCCTGCTACGATCATGACGGATCACCAGATTGCGGATATCGTCTATATGGAACCGTTGACAGAAGAAACAATTGAAGAAGTGATCCGAAGAGAACGGCCCAATGGAATGCTTGCAGGATTTGGCGGGCAGACAGGACTTAATCTGGCAATGGAAATGGATCGCAAAGGCATTCTGTCTCGTTACAACGTAGAACTTCTGGGTGTCAATAAGGAAAGTATCAAGAAAGCAGAAGACAGAGAAGCATTCAAGGCCCTCATGGAAGAGATTGGTGAACCTGTGCCGGCGAGCACAATTGCTACAACGATCGATGAATGTCATGATTTCATACAGAAAGAAGGGCTGCCGGTCATTATCAGACCTGCCTATACATTGGGCGGTACAGGCGGAGGCATCGCAGAGACGATGGAAGAACTCGATGATTTGTGCTACAGAGGGATGGAGAGCAGTGCAATCGGACAGATTCTTCTCGAGAAGTCTGTTGCAGGATGGAAAGAAATCGAATATGAAGTCATGCGCGATGGGGCAGATCACTGCATTATCATTTGCGATATGGAAAATGTCGATCCCGTTGGTGTTCATACAGGAGACAGTATTGTTGTTGCGCCGACCCAAACGATCACGGAAGAAGAAAACAACATGCTCAAGAAAGCGTCGGTTAAGATCATCCGGAGTCTTGGCATTGAAGGCGGCTGCAATATCCAATTCGCCTTGGATCCGGATACTGGCGACTACATTGTGATTGAGGTGAACCCGCGCGTCAGCCGTTCTTCTGCGCTGGCTTCCAAAGCCGCAGGGTATCCGATCGCCAGGATCGCAGCCAAGATTGCGCTTGGGTATCACCTTGATGAGATAAGCAACAGTGTGGCAGGAGGAACAGCGCTCTTTGAGCCGTCCCTGGATTACATTGTTGTGAAATATCCACGCTGGCCTTTCGATAAGTTCAGAACAGCATCGCGGAAACTCGGGACACAGATGAAAGCAACCGGGGAGGTCATGTCTTTGTGCAAGAGTTTCGAAAGCGCTTTGCTGAAGGCCCTGACATCTGTAGAGATCAAATGTGACGGTCTGCATACGCCGACCGTATCCGGTCTGGGAGATGTGGAATTGCTGGCAAAACTGAAGGCATGTGACGATGAGAGAATCTTCTGCATCGCGGAAGTATTTAGAAGAGATCTGATGACGGTGGATGAGATTTACGAAGTCACAAAAATCAATTCATGGTTTCTTGATAAAATCAAATATCTCATCGACCTTGAAAAACAGCTGAAAGAGGGTCCGTTGACGAAAGAATTGCTGATCGAAGCAGAATCGAAGGGGTTCACGGATAACGACATCATTGGTCTGTCCGGCGTTCCACGGGAAGTTATTCAGGACATTCGTATCTATAATGATATCTATCCTGTCTACAAGATGGTTGATACGAGCGGCGGCCGCTCAGCAATTTCAACGCCGTACTACTACTCCTGTTATGAAAAGGGAGATGAGAACGTTATCTCAGATCGCGAAAAGATATTAGTGATTGGTTCCGGCCCAATCAGAATCGGCCAGGGAATCGAGTTCGATTACTGCTGTGTGCAGTGTGTCAATGCGGTTAGAGATCTTGGTTATGAGGCAATCATCGCCAACAATAATCCGGAGACAGTCAGTACGGACTCAGACATTTCGGACAAATTGTATTTTGAAGCGCTCCATATCGATGATGTGATGAACATCATCAAGAGAGAACGCCCTAAGGGCGTCATTGTGCAGTTTGGCGGGCAGACATCTCTGAATCTTGCAGAACAGCTTGACAGTCGCATGATCAATATTCTGGGTACGTCATACAAGAACATCGATCTGGCGGAAGACAGGGAGAAATTCAATGCGCTTCTGAAAGAGCTGCACATTGAAACGCCAAAGGGATATGCAGTCACAGGAGAAAAAGAAGCATTCGCTGCAGTTGCGGAACTCGGATACCCGGTTGTAGTTCGGCCTTCTTATGTAATAGGCGGGCGTGCCATGCAGGTTGTGTACAGCGATGAAGAACTGCTGAGTTACCTGCGGGAGGCGGTTTCCCTGTCAAAGGAGCACCCGGTCCTGATCGATCAGTATATCGCGGGCAAGGAGATTGAAGTAGACGCCGTATCCGATGGTGAAGAAGTGCTGATTCCTGGGATTATGGAGCATATTGAACGTGCCGGAGTTCATTCGGGAGACAGTATTTCAGTCTATCCGGCTTTTTCCATCGCCAAGGAGGTAGAGGATACGCTGGCGGTCTACACGAAAAAGATTTCAAAAGCACTGCATGTTGTTGGACTGGTCAACATACAATATGCATATGACGGTAAGACAATATACGTTATTGAGGTCAATCCGCGCGCATCCAGAACAGTGCCGATCCTGAGCAAAGTCACAGGTGTGCCGATGGTCAAACTTGCCGTTGCCGCCATGCTGGGCCAAAAGCTGAAGGACAGCGGATTCGGTACAGGCCTGTATCCAAAGTGCGACAAGTATTCTGTGAAGGTTCCTGTGTTCTCCAGTGCGAAGCTGACTGACATGGATATTGCTCTGGGGCCTGAAATGAAATCCACCGGTGAAGTACTCGGTATCGATGCTGATCTGCAGAAAGCACTGTATAAGGGTTTCATTGCAGCAGGCACAGCGATTCCAACAGAAGGCAACATTTTCGCGACCATCCGGCAGGCAGAGCTTACTCCATATACGGCGGAGATTCTAAAGGATTATATCCACGCAGGATTCAAGCTGTATGTGTCGTCGGACAATCTGGATTTTGCGAAACAGCATGATATCAACGTGAATGTGATGACGTATGATACAGCAATCAAATGGATTGGAAACCATGACGGGAGCAGCGATATGAGGATTGACTTAGTCCTGAATGTTCCGGAAATGGCGAACAGCAAAGAAAACGACAGCTTCCCGGTTAGAAGGAAGGCTGTTGAACGCGGGATACCGACCATGACTTGCATGGATACCGCGAAAGCGTTTCTGGAGGTCATCAGGCTCAAGCAGGCAGGTGAAGAACTGCAGTATGCCCAGCTGGAATAAAGCAGTTCAGCATTGAGACAATTTAAATGCGATTACAGGGTTGATTTATATGCAAAGACATGTATAATAATGCACATGAGCATAGATATGCATGAAAACAATTAGGAGGACAGAAAAGTGGCTAAAGAAAAAGTTGTACTGGCGTATTCCGGCGGACTCGATACATCCGTCATCATGAAGTGGCTCAAAGAGAACTACGATTACGATGTGATTGCAGTATGCTGCAATGCCGGACAGAAGGAAGATTTCAAAGCAATTGAAGAGAAAGCGATGGCAACAGGAGCGATCAAAGCCCTGACGCTGGACATCAGAGAAGAGTTCATTACAGATTACATCTGGCCTACATTAAAGGCTGGAGCAACCTATGAGAACTATCTGCTGGGTACTGCGATGGCGAGACCGCTCATGGCGAAGAAGCTCGTCGAAGTTGCACAGAATGAAGGAGCATTCTACATTGCCCATGGATGCACTGGAAAAGGCAATGACCAGGTTAGATTTGAATCTGCGATCCATTCCCTTGATCCTGCAATCAAGATCATTGCACCTTGGAGAATGCCTGAGTGGGAATTTGAATCCAGAGAAGACATGATCCAGTATTCCCATGATCACGGTATTCCAATCAGTCAGTCCAACGCTAAGATCTATTCAAGAGATGAAAATATCTGGCACATCAGCCATGAAGGAGGAGAGCTTGAGAACCCATGGAACGTGCACTATGATTCCATTCACGTTCTGAGTGTTCCGCCTGAACAGGCACCTGATGAGGTCACATATGTTGATATCGATTTTGAAGATGGTATTCCGGTAGCAGTAGACGGAGAGAAGCTGGGACCAATCGAGCTGCTGACGAAGCTTAACGAACTGGGCAGCAAGAACGGTATCGGCACAATTGATATTGTTGAGAACAGACTGGTCGGCATGAAGTCCCGTGGCGTCTATGAGACACCGGGCGGAACCATCCTCTTCGCAGCACACTCCGGTCTGGAAGAGCTGATCCTCGACAGAGACACAGCTCACTACAAGAAAATCGTAGGAGAGAAATTTGCGGAACTGCTGTATACAGGACTCTGGTTCACACCGCTCAGAGAGGCAATCTGCGCCTTTGTCGACAAGACGCAGGAAAATGTAACCGGAACCGTCAAGATGAAGCTGTACAAAGGCAACGCAACGGTTGCTGCCAAGAAGGCTCCATATTCACTTTACAACGAAGAATTCGCTACCTTCAGTAAGGATGAGGTATATAATCAGTATGATGCGGAAGGCTTCATAAATCTGTGGTCGCTGCCGCTGAAGATCAGAGCGATCCAGAAACAGACAGCTGAAGGAGGTGCAGTATACAATGAAGCTCTGGAAAGGAAGGTTCTCAAAGGAAGCGACTTCGTCGAGTGATGAATTCAACGCTTCGATCCCCTTCGATCAGAGAATGTATGAAGAGGATATCAAAGGCAGCATAGCCCATGCTGGAATGCTGGCGAAACAGGGCATCCTCACCGAAGAGGAAGGCGCCCTGATCATCAAGACGCTTGGTGAAATACTAGAGGATATCAAGGCCGGGAAGATCGAATTCTCCATAGAAGGAGAAGACATCCACATGAGCATCGAGACCATTCTGACCGAGAGAATCGGGCAGACGGGGAAGAAGCTCCATACGGCGAGAAGCAGAAACGACCAGGTCGCCGTGGATTTCCGGCTCTGGCTCCGCAAGGAGACAGCTGAAATCGACAGCAAGCTGGATGAGCTGATGAAAACACTGCAGGAGTTGGCGGAGACACATCAGGAAACCGTGATGCCGGGATATACCCATCTGCAGCGTGCCCAGCCGGTCACACTGGCCTATCACTTGCTGGCGTACTATCAGATGTTCAGCCGCGACAAAGAGCGGTTTGCCGACGGCCTCAAGCGGATCAACAGACTGCCGCTTGGGAGCGGTGCGCTGGCGGGTACCACCTACAATACAGACCGTCAGTATCTGGCTGACCAGCTGGGCTTCGACAGCATCCTTCCAAACGGAATGGACGCCGTCGCCGACAGGGATTTTGCAATAGAGTTTCTGAATTGCTGCAGCATCTGCATGATGCACTTATCCAGATTCTGTGAGGAACTGATCCTGTGGAGCAGCGTGGAATTCGGATTTGTTGAAATCGATGATTCCTATTCGACGGGAAGCAGCATCATGCCGCAGAAGAAGAATCCGGATATGGCGGAACTCATCCGCGGTAAGAGCGGCCGGGTCTATGGAGATCTCATGGCGCTGCTCACCGTATGCAAAGGCCTCCCAATGGCCTATAACAAGGATTTGCAGGAAGATAAGGAACCTGTATTCGATGCATCTGATACAGTGAAGAATTCTTTGGGAATCTTCACTGAGATGATTTCTACCATGACAGTCAAAAAAGACACCATGGCCAAGGCCGCCAAGTACGGTTACATGAACGCCACGGATGCCGCTGACTATCTGGTAGGCAAAGGCATCCCATTCCGTGACTGCCACGAGATTATCGGGAAGATGGTGCTCTACGCCATAGGCGAAGGGAAGGCTCTGGATGAGCTGACCATGGAAGAGTTCAAATCCTTCTCAGATGCTTTTGCAGAGGATATCTATGATGCAATCTCCATAGAGAACTGCATCAAAGCGAAACAGTCGGAAGGCTCTACGTCCTTCGAGAGTGTCCGCAAGCAGTTGGACAAAATTACGAGTCAATAGCCACACTATTCTCATAGGTACGGCAGAGGCAGTTATTGTGTTGATTGAACGGATTAGCTGCCTCTGTTATACTTTTTGCGGGAGGTTCTAAAGCAATGAGAGAACTGCATGTAGAAGAAATCACAAAGGCTGTAGCAGAAATGTATGTACACGCCAATTACTTCCTGGGGGAGGATGTGAAGAAGCGCATCTCAGAGTGTGCCCGTTGTGAAACATCACAGCTTGCGCGGGATGTTTTTGCAAGTGTGGAAGAGAATATGAGAATCGCAGCGGAGGGAGTTTTCCCTATTTGTCAGGATACCGGCATGGCCTGCGTCTTTTTGGAAATCGGGCAGGATGTGCATCTGGCGGGAGGAAATCTCCATGATGCAATCAATGAAGGTGTCAGAAGAGGATGTGCAGAGGGATATCTGCGGCAGACGATCGTAGAAGATCCGTTCCGGCGGAAGAATACAGGAGACAGCACGCCTGCAGATATCAACATAGATATCGTACCAGGAGACAAAGTGAAAATCATAGTAGCACCGAAAGGCTTTGGTTCAGAGAATATGAGCCAGATCAAGATGCTTACGCCTGGTGCCGGCGTGAAAGGTGCAGAGGACTTTATCGTCAAAGTCTGCGAGGAAGCAAGCGGAAGACCGTGTCCGCCTATCGTCGTCGGAGTAGGAATTGGAGGTAACTTCAACAAGGCGGCTTTGATGGCGAAGAAAGCACTGCTGCGGCCCCTTGGACAGCACAATGAAGATTCGTTCTATGCCGAGATGGAAGACAGGCTGCTGGAACGAATCAACGGCCTGGGTATCGGACCGCAGGGATTCGGCGGGAGCACGACTGCCCTTGGAGTCAATGTGATTGCAGCTCCGACACATATTGCAGGACTTCCGGTGGCGGTGAATATCAACTGCCACGTATCAAGACATGAGGAAACAATAATATGAAATATGAACTGAAAGAACCCTTTACAAAGGATAAACTGGAAAAGCTCAGAGCAGGGGATACTGTTCTGCTCACCGGTACCATATACGCAGCAAGAGATGCGGCACACAAGAAACTGATTGAAATGATTCAGGCAGGAGAGCCGCTGCCTTTGCAGATAGAGAATCAGATGGTCTACTACATGGGCCCGACGCCTGCCAGACCAGGTCATCCAATTGGCTCAGCTGGCCCGACGACAAGTTACCGTATGGACAGCTTTACTCCGGCGCTGCTTGCACTTGGGCTTTCGGGTATGATCGGCAAAGGTCCGCGGAACGACGAAGTCAAGAAGTGCGCGAAAGAACAGGGCGCCGTTTACTTCGCTGCAATCGGCGGAGCAGCAGCACTGATTGCCCAGAGCATCAAGGCTTCGGAGGTCGTAGCCTTTGCGGATATGGGAACGGAAGCGGTCCGGAGTCTGTATGTGGAGGACATGCCGCTCGTTGTCGCTTATGATACAGTTGGCGGAGATGTCTTTGGGAGATGATTCGGATCCTGTCGGAAAGCGTATCGATAGGTTGTATTTTGTATACAAAAGTGGTATAATTCGAAACGTATGAGATGTTATATATACTAGATATTATTTTATGGAGGAAGAGTTATGGTTAAATTCAACAATGTTATCGTCAGAAGACCTTGCAGAGCGGTCTGTGACGGCATTACGTCAGCTCCTGAGCTGGGTCAGCCGATCTATGAGAAAGCACTGCAGCAGCACGACAAGTATATAGAAGCGCTGAAGAAGTGCGGCGTTGAGGTTACAGTACTGGAAGCAGATGAAAGATATCCGGATTCCTGCTTTGTAGAAGATCCGGCGCTCATCACAAAGGCATGCGCAATCATCACAAATCC
>SVCS01000086.1 GCA_015058205.1 Clostridiales bacterium | reverse complement strand
TCCCTGCACTCGCCGGAGGAGAGCATGGCCCGTTCAAAGTCCAGGATGGACTCCTCTCTGAAACACATTCTATATTCATTGTTTTCCCACATAGTAATTCTCCTTTTATGTCGCTGCATTAGCCGCTGTCATCCGCCGCTGTCATCCGCCGCATTTGCTGCAGGGCGTGTATCCTTTTTCTTCTGCTTCGCCGCGGTCGATGACGATGGAGTGCCGTTTGATGGAACGACAGTCCGCCCGGTGGTAACAGGTGTCTTCTCCGTAGAAGCAGAAAACGATGCAGCCTGTCGGCAGTTTTCCGGAACCGCACATGCCGCAAGGCGAATACTGCTTTTTCAGCGTGTTTGTCAGAATGCAGCTGTGGACAGTCGCTTTGACATAGGTGCAGTTCTCATCGTGATATTTTGTGCCGCACTGCGGAAAAATCCACACTTCAGTGGAATCCTCCGCCTGCTCAAGCCCTTCGGCGCCAAGGGCATGGCGGGTGTATTGCAATCCCGTAAAATCCCTGTACTTGATGGTATCTTCATATTCAAATTCCCGCCCGAAGTGCAAAGGCAGCGCCAGGTCCACGTCAGCGCCGAGCCGGAAGGAATTCAGATCTGTACGCCTTCCGTCAGAATAGTTGTAACGTTGATGAGCCAGGTGCAAGTTGACGTCCTGGCCAAAGTCCATGGACTCCCGTCGGAGCTTCATTCCCACGGCATGTTTGGACAAGTCGAGTCCGGACGCCTGCGCGTAAGAGCATTCTTTGAACGCTGCATTCATGCAGTTTTCCCACGCCGAGTCAGCTTCGATGAAATATCCCAACGTAATGACAGCGAGCATGACGAGGGGCAGACAGATTGCGGCCTCTATGGTATATACCCCTTTTTTGCTGTTCATTTGCTTCATCTCTAATAAATCCTGTCATAGGACAGTTTCCTGCCGTATACTTCTGCATCGATGGAGACACCTGTCGCACACTCCGGAACCAGGAAAAATGCATCGTGATCTTTGCGCATGTTGATTTGGATGAGATCGAGAATGCGCGCCGTTTTGATGTTTTCATCCTTGGTGTACAGGAGAATGCGCAGGTAATCGTCATAGGTCCTTCCCAGATTCACCTGCGGGCGGATGCAGCCATCTTCACCACTATAACCTTCCAGAATAGAGTCAAGATCAATGGCCCAACTGGCGGGTGTTTTGACAATCGGGACTTTGCAGCCTTTGTGCAAAAGCTTCACATCGTTGATGGATTCAGCTGCTGCCCAGGCTGTGGCAATGGCAAGCTGGGTGACAAGGGCACCAGGTCCTGGCGTGATGGCCTCTGCCGCTGTTGCTATGGCTGACACCTTCTCAGGATCCGAATAAATGTGCGTAATATTCAGACCCGCACGCACTGCTTCCAGCGCAAGATCCGTCTGCCTTTTGTTCTTCGCATCAGACAGTTCACCACAGATGATGTATTCCACTTCGCTGCTGAAGAAGTGGTCCGCCGCACGGACTGTTTCTGCGCGGTTGAACTTCTGCAGGATGTATTCTGACATGATGAACTTGCTGGTGCCCGTTCTGAAAATGGCATCAGGGTTAGTCAGATTCTCACCCAGCTTTCGTGCAGTCGTGATGATATCAGTGTCAGGAACAGCACGGGAGGGGAGACCGGTTATGGTCGGCCCATGGCGTAGGGTTCTGTCGGGCATACTGCCACCTATACTGTGTTCACCTGTACCGCCGCTACTGGATGTGCCGCTCCCTTCAGACAGTGCGTCTGTTACGATGGAAGCGGCGCCGGTTGACTTCATGTAATCCAGAATCTGTGTGCGCACTGGTTCCATGTCAACAACGCAAAAGCGGCTTGAGGATGCCTTGGCAGCAAGCCCCGTGTAGTCACGCAGGGCAGAGGAAAGATAGGTATCTGTCCCATTAATCAGGAACAGCCCGTAATCCCGCTGCACGTAGTAATCATATTCAGATAATAAGGAAACGGATGCGAGATTCAGTGCACCGTCGGCGATACTGATTCGGACCTGATTTCTTCCCGCAAAAACAAGAACGAGGGTAATAGAAATCAGCGCCGACAGTATCACGGCCAGAAAGACCGCGCTGCTGCCTTGCTTTTGCATTATGTTCACAAGAATCCACCTCCTAGGAATCATCATTCTGGTTGTCTGTCGCATCATTTTGTCCATCTGCCGCATTAGTCTGCCCATCCGCTGCATCTGCGTGTACGATCTGCCGCAACCTCAGCAGGCTGACGGGGTCGACAGCGCGGAGCTCAGCGGAAAGCTGCCTCCTGCCGGTGTGTGACAGGAGCCCCTTCGATATCATGGCGACGTCTCCGCTGGCACTGATGCGTTTCGCCGGAGCAATGCTGGATGTGGTAATGCTTCCGGGCCAAATGTTTTCAGGTGAAAGAACGTCTCCATCAGATGAGTAAGCGGTGCTTTTTTCTGTCACAAGACCGGCTTCACAGCGAAGGGCCATGTGCATCTGACTTTCGGAAACGGAGGATTCATAGAAATACATGATAATCAGCACCGTCGTGATGACCGCGAAAATGACAAAGGGCAGGACAACAGCAGCTTCCGCGATATAGCTGCCGCGACGGTTTAGAAGTTGTCCAGACCTTCGAAGGTCCTGTTTACGAAATCCGTGATCTGCGTTCTGAAGATGAGCCCTAGTGCGACAGCGATGGCGACCATGATGGCGACCTGGACCAGCTCCATACCGGAGCGCTGCCGGAACAATCCCATGTGTTGCCGCAGGGCGAAAGAACCCTTTATGAATAATCTTCCCATCTCAATACCTCCTGTTAACAAAAGTTTTCATACCCCGATAATAAGATCCCCTGTAGACGTGCAGGATGAGGTTCATAACCCCATCCTTGATATGCCTGATTATAACATAAATGGTAATAAATAACAATGAAAAAACGATTGCAGAACATCAAAAAAACATGAACCATGTTATAATCAATGAGAAGAAATATACTGACAGAAGGATCGACTTATATGGACAAGAAAAAACTATTACTAACTTGGATTATTGCCTTTGCAATGGCGTTTACTGTAATTCCGTCAACCGTTGTGTGCGCAAGCGAAGGCAATACAGAGCCGACAAATACTGCGCCTGAAATGATGGAAGGCGATGGGAACGAAACACCGGAAGACATCAATGAGAATCCGCAGGGAGTGGATCCCACAGAGTCTTCAGGCGATCAGGAGACGACTGAAGAGGTAGAGCAGACGGAAGAAACGTCCGAACCGGAGACGGAGGAGACAACTGCTTCCACGACTGAGACTACGAAGATATCGACGACCATCAACACTTCCGGCAAGAGATGGGTCACGCCTAAAGGCAATAAAGCCCTTTCGCTGACAATCTGCCGCAATTCCGACGGGACGGTCTTCGACCTCATGAGGCAGGCGGGTCAGACTCTGTACGCCTATGACACACTGCAGGGCGCAACGGCAGGCAAAGGCTTCGGATACTTCAGCCTTTACAACAGAAAAAACAATACGGCGAAAATCGTGAAGGTTAGACTTTGCGACATGAAGGTAATCAAGGTATCCGGCGTGCTGAACGTCAGACACGCCAATGAACTGGCCTATAATGGAAGAAACAATACAATCGTCATAGCGAACGCCGACCCAACGCCAAAGAGAATCACCGTGGTGGATGCGAATTCGCTCAGAATCAAATTCCATAAGATCCTGAAGATGCCGAAGAAAATCAAAGGGATGTCTAAGAAAGAGTGCAAGAAGTTCAAAGGCGTCGGCGCCATCGCATATAATGAGAAGCACAACTGCTACGTCGCACGCATGAGGAAAACCAACGACCTGCTGCTGCTCAATGCAAGTTTCAAGCCGTACAAGCGGATCAAGCAGAAGTCAAAAGTCAAAGGGATGCTTTATCAGGGACTGGACAGCTACAAAGACTGCATCATGGTCTGCCAGAGCTTCAAAGGCAAGAAAAAGTACAATCTGATCACGGTCTACAACATGAAGGGGAAGAAACTCGCTAGATATAAGATGTCCCTGGGCAGTCCGAAGAGGGAACTGGAGACGATTTTTCATGATGGAAATCAGTTCTATATGGGATGTTACTGTTGCTTCGGCGCGAAAACGGACCTCCAAAAGCTTCACATAAAAAGAGAAAACTATATTTATAGGATTAACAATCTTTAATGCAGCAACAATTGACCCACTGCTTTAATGTGATAAAATAATAACAGGTTGCATATACGATATGCTTTTGGTACAATAACTCGGCATTGTCAAATCATTATTATATTTATATAGGAGGTTATTTTTTATGGGCGCTATTGATAGTGTTGTTCTTGCAATCAGCAACATTCTGTATCAGCCATGGTGCGTGCCTCTCATTCTGATTGGCGGAGCGATCTACCTGACGTTCAGATGTGGCTTTCTGCAGATCGGCATGTTCAGAGAAGCATGCAAAGTAATTATGGAAAAACCGCATGAAGGCGGCGTATCCTCATTTGGAGCTTTGATGGTGTCAACAGCATCGAGAGTAGGTACAGGAAACATCATCGGCGTTTCCACCGCAATCGTCTGCGGAGGTCCAGGAGCGATTTTCTGGATGTGGATCACGGCTTTCTTCGGCGGTGCATCAGCATTTGTTGAGTCAACGCTGGCTCAGATTTATAAGAAGAAAGATGACGACGGAACGTTCAAGGGCGGACCTGCGTTCTATATGAGAGATGCTCTCGGTCAGAAATGGCTCGGCGTTATTTTCTCAATTTTCATCATCTTCACTTACATGATTGGTTACAACATGCTGGCTGCATACAATCTGCAGTCAACATTCGCGGTGTTTGATTTCTACAATGAAACTTCAACACCTGCTATCATCGGACTGATCCTGATGATTCTCTTCGGTGTCATCGTATTCGGCGGTGCAAAGAGACTAATCAACGTTACAGAAGTACTCGTACCTGTAATGGGTGTCATGTACATCATCGTAGCAATCATCGTTCTGTTCATGAACATCGGAAACATCGGTCACATGTTCGGAATGATCTTCTCAAGCGCATTTGATTTCGAGGCGATCTTCGGCGGTTTCGCTGGATCATGTATCATGTACGGTGTTAAGAGAGGTCTGTACTCCAATGAAGCTGGTATGGGTTCTGCTCCAAATGCTGCAGCAAGAGCAGACGTATCACATCCGGCTAAGCAGGGTCTCGTACAGATGCTTTCCGTATTCATCGATACACTGCTCATCTGTACAGCGACAGCATTCATGTGTCTGTCCACAAATGTCATCCCGACTGACTTCCTGGCAGAAGACGGAAGTGCAGATGCTGCAGGATATGTTCAGGGATCACTGGCAGATGTATTCGGCGGATTCGGACCGGTATTCATCTGTATCGCTATGATCTTCTTCGCATTCACAACTCTGATTGGTAACTATTCATACTGCGAAGGATGTTTCGAGTTCATCATCAACAGAGAAGCGAAGACTTCAGAACTTAGAGTAATGCGTATCATCGCATCCATCCTCATCTTCCTGGGTGCTGTTGCATCAGCAGGACTGGTATGGGATCTGGCAGATATGGCACAGGGCCTCATGGTCATCACAAACGTACCAACGATCATCATACTAGGCAGGATCGCATTCAAGTGCCTGGATGATTACAAGGCGCAGATGAGAGAAGGCAAGAACCCAATCTTCAAGGCAGCGAACATCGGTCTCAAGCAGAAAACTGACTGGTGGAACTAAGATCAGTTTTGAGACGGTAAGTCACAGA
>SVCS01000085.1 GCA_015058205.1 Clostridiales bacterium | reverse complement strand
GAGAAGAAGGCAGAAGCTGATGCCTGGAACAAGAATCACGATGACGTCAAGAAGGGCGTTGGCCTCGCATGGGGCGGTTACAACGTTGGACTGGGCGGAATCGACGAGGCTCACGTTGCCATCGAGCTCATGCCGGACGGCACATTCAGAAAGTACGACACTTGGCAGGATCAGGGCCAGGGCGGCGACCAGGGATCACTCATCTGTACTCTGGAAGCTCTGAAGCCTTACTTCCCTAACATCACTCCTGATGACATCAAGCTCGTTCAGGACGACTCCAAGTATTGTCCGAACACCGGTGAGTCCGCTGGTTCAAGATCACACTACGCTAACGGTAAAGCTTCCATCGTTGCTGCGAAGAACATCGCAGACGCAATGAGAAAGGAAGACGGAACATACAGAACATATGATGAAATGGTTGCTGAAGGACTTCCTACGAGATATCCTGGCGACTGGGCTACAGTAGACGAGTACAACTACTTCTACGATCTGGATCCTAACGATGGATCAGGTAACCCGACATACACTTACACATACGCTCTGTTCCTGGCAACTGTAGATGTTGAAGTAGCAACCGGTAAGACCAAGTGCACAGGCATGACCTGCGTAGAGTGGATCGGCAAACCTGGTAACATTCAGGCAGTTGAAGGCCAGATCTACGGCGGCATGTCACATGCAATCGGTTTCGCTCTCACAGAGAACTACGAAGATGTTGAAAAGGATTGGAACATGGTCAGGGCTGGTATCCTCTATGCCAACGACATTCCTGACTATCCAGACTTCAACTACATCCACACCGACGGCGAAGACCCACGTGGTCCGTTCGGTTCCTCCGGAGCTTCCGAGGCGTTCCAGTCATCCGACCACATGGCAGTAATCAACGCCATCAACAACGCTGTCGGCGTAAGAATCTACGAAATTCCTGCTACGCCTGACAAGGTCAAGGCCGGTATCGAAGCGAAGGCTAAGGGAGAGCCAAATCCGAACAAACCTGAGAAGTACTTCCTCGGTTCCGATCTGTATGATGCAGTCGCCCAGATCAAGGCGAATCCAATGCAGCCAACACTGCCGGACGACATCGAATTCGGTGAACTCGGCAAGGAAGGCGTACGCTGGAAGGCAAGTCAGAAAGACCAGTATCTCAACTACAGAGATAAGATCAGAAAGTAATATTCTGACACACCAAGAGGTGCCGCTAAGCGGCACCTCTTTTTTCATACAAAAAACCTTCAGATATCACCCCATTAGTGGTAATAGTCTGAAGGATTTTGGGCTAAAACTCCTTATTAGTCGCAATAAACTTTCAGATTTAATACCCTGCCTTGCTGCTTTCTGAAGGTTTTTTCTACAAGCATAAAAAATGCAGCATAAAAAAAGCCACAGCTGTAATGTTCAGCTGCGGCAATGATTGCATGGATATATCAGCCCCCTGACGTCTTACCATTGACTTTGATGGTCTCGCCGTCATGAAGTTCTTCTTCCTCTTTAATTTTCTTGCCGTCACGAATCAGAAAGCCATACAGTCTGGTCTTGCCGGGAATGATATTGAAATAATCACAAAGATCATAGCCTGTGGCTCCATCCGGCAACTCTATATTAGCTACATTCTTCCATCCATTCAATTGTCTTACTGGTCCATTGAACAATATCTTGATTTTAATCATTACGTCGCTCCTCTTTATATTTGCTACGTCGCCATCCGATAGATTATCGATCGATGTACTTCGCAAATATCTTCTGCGCATCGTCACCACTTGGAACTCCATTTATTATAGCACGTCCATCAGGAAATAGCTTGAAATCCGCTTCATCATTTTTGAAAATGGTAAAGAACTTGTTTCTCTTGACCTCACCATCTCCTTCCAGAGCCTGCACAACAGATTCATAATCAAATGACCCGTTATCTTCAGGGGTTACCTGATATGCATCGTGTCCGCATAGGGATGCCGTGTAGTTCTTCTGCCTGTGTTCCAGAAGAGTATACTGATGCTTACCGCAAACCGGGCAGTCCGGATCGATATCCACATCGACAAAATCCGTATAGCAATCCCACGCATCCATAGCAATGAGCTGATGAGAAACAGACTCGGACCCAACCAGGATTTTCATAGCCTCAGCGGATTCATATGCTGCGACAATATTTGTGATTGGACTGATAACACCGATGGTGTCACAAGTTTCATAAGTGCCGTCTTCCGGCAGAGGGCCAAGCAGGCAATGCAGACACGGTCCTTCCCCCGGCAGGATATTCATCATCATTCCACCGCTGCCAACTGCGCCGCCATATACCCAGCGGACATTATTCTTCTGGCAGGCTTCATTGATGAGATAACGGGTCTCCAGATTATCCAACCCGTCGACAACCAAATCGACTCCAGAAATAAGCTTCTCGATGTTATACGGATTGACATCAACGACCATCGCATCATATTCGATCTCTGAATTGATTTCCATCAGGTGAGCTTTTGCAGCCTCTGCCTTTGGAATCATCTCATCCGCATCACGTTCAGTGAAAAGCACCTGCCTTTGCAGATTCGTGTATTCAACGATATCTCTGTCGACCAGTCTGAGATAGCCGACACCCGCTCTGGCAAGATTGTTCGCAATCGATGTTCCGAGTGCGCCGATTCCGATGATGCAGACCCTCGCCTGTTGCAGTTTCTTCTGCCCTTCCGGGCCAATCGGATAAAAAATCTCTTGTCTGTGATATCTTCCTACCGCCATGTTTCCCTCTCTTCTGTCCGCTGCGGCTGAAAGGATTCCGCAGCATTGTTCAAAGGCAGGGAATCTGGATTGACTCCCTGCCTCATTTTACCATTGTTCAGCAACTGTCGCCAGTTGATTGGATTCTGTTCTCCGATTATTCCTCATCTTCCGGAATGGCCGGGTGCAGACGGATATCTTCCATTGTTTCCTGGAAATCTGATCCGAGGAAGTACTTCTCAGGAACGTTCGGATTTGGTTCTCCCTTAGCCAGTGCCTCGATACCTGCCTTGACCTTTTCAGGACGTGCCGGCAGTTCGTGGATTCTGACGCCAGTTGCATTGTTGATTGCATTGATAACAGCCATGTGGTCGCCTGACTGGAATGCTTCAGAACCGCCGGATGAACCGAACGGGTTCGTGTTTCTCGGTGTGCACATGTGGATCAGTTCGATGTCATCAGGCAGCATGTTCGCTGTTGCGATTCCCATACCAGCCAGGTTATTGTGCTTCTTGACATCATCGTAATCCTCCCACAGCGCATAGCCGATGGAGTGAGCGATACCGCCGTAAGCCTGTCCATCCAGGCAGGTCGGGTTGCCGATGACGCCTACGTCATCGATTCCGACGAGCTTATCGACGGTCGTCTTTCCTGTCTTCATGTCGACCTTTACGACAGCCATATACAGGGAATAAGTGAATGCCGGAGTCGGTTCTCCTACACCGGTATCAGGATTCAGGTCGGACAGTGTGTCATCGTCCGAGTTGGTGTACTGTGCATCGTATCTGAGCGGAATGCCCTCGGCTACCATCTCATCATATGTTCTGTATGTGCCGTCTTCCTTTCTCATTGCATCCTTCAGTTTCTCAACAGCCATGACAGTTGCTTTACTGTTCATATAATGCTGACGTGAGGATGCAGATGATCCGGAGTCTACGCCGTAGATACTGTCATTCTGACGGAGGATGATGTCATCTCTTGTTACACCGAACTCTTTCAGCGCTTCCATTGTGATGACCAGGGAACCAGCGTCGCCGCCCTGTCCTACATCCTGCCATGTATCATACTTGATGAACTTGTTGCCAGGTGCCAGCTCGATACCCAGTGTGCACTGGTCAGCTGCGCCCTCTGTTACGTTGTAACCGCCCCATGCGATACCAACGCCCATCTTGACGTCGTCGTGATCCTTGTTCCATGCTGCGACGTTTTCTTTCGCTTCTTCATAGATTGGTTTGAGTCTGTCCATCATGTCTGCCATTGGATACTCTCTGAATGGCTTGCTGTTGACGTTCAGATCACCTTCTCTGGCGACATTGATGTAACGGATATCAAATGGATCCATGCCGATTTTCTCCGCCATCATGTCCATCATTGCTTCGGAGCAAGTATAGGACTGCGGTGAACCATATCCTCTGTATGCTGTTCCATAGTTGTGGTTCGTGCACGCAACTCTGGCCAGACCTTTTACGTTCGGAACGTTATATGGGAAATAACAGAATCTTGCCGGTCTCCAAGTCAGGTCATCGCCCAGTTCGTTGTAGGAACCGTGGTCAAGACCGAAGTCCCACTCAGCAGCGATGATCTTGCCGTTCTCATCACATGCCAGTCTGGAGTTGGAGAATGATGGTGCTCTCTTGCCTGTGTATGCAATATGCTCCTGATAGCTCATGGATACTGCTACCGGCATGTTGTCGCAGGCCATGCAGACCTCAGCAGCCAGCGCGTAGGACTGTCCGAAAGTGGACCAGCCGAAGGATGCACCTGTCGGGTTCGCGATAACACGGATCTTCTCCTGCGGAATTCCTGTAGCTTCTTCGATGTCAGCCAGATGCGCGCCGATGGCCATCGCTTTGCAGTGGACGCAGAGCATACCATCTGCATCAAAGTATGCCTGGATCGTATCGGATTCGATCTGGGCATGCGGCTCTCTCTGTGAATAGAAGCTGCCTTCTACAACGTACGGTGCGTCTTCAAAGAGCTTATCTGTATCATGTCCGGCTCCCTTGATTGTAGGCTGGATGCACCACATATTCGGATGATCGTCATGGATACGGATGGCATCAGGCTTGACAGCATCCAGATAGTTTCTGTATTCCGGAAGCTGTTCATATTCAAAGGTGACCTTGGCTGCTGCTTCTCTTGCGTGCTGCTTTGTATCAGCTACTGCTACTGCAATGCAGTCACCATAGTTCATGATTTTATCTTCCGCGATAACATAGTGTGACTTTTCTGTCGCCAGTGTTCTCGGCGAGAAGCTGAAGAAGGCTACACGGTTGTCGCATCCAACTGCCTTGACATCCTTTGCTGTTACGATCTTATATACGCCCGGCATCTTCTCTGCTTCGGAAGTGTCAATGCTCTTGATCTTCGCGTGGAAGGTGACTCTCGGCTGTACCATAACGGCATGAAGCGTACCGGAAGGCATCTTCATTTCGATGTCATCGCCGTAATCCTCTACGCCGCAGACTCTTGCCAGATTGCATGGGCGCAGGAATGGCTTACCGTACTGTTCGCCGGCAGGAGCGTCAGGAATCTTCAGATCATCAATGCCGATTTCGCCGCGCATGCACTTCGCTGCCAGCATGACAGAGTCAACAATCTGCTTGTATCCTGTGCATCTGCAGATGTTTCTGTGCTTTGTGAACCAGTCACGCACTTCTTCTCTCGTTGGATCCGGGTTCTCTTTCAGAAGCTGATATGTTGAAACGATGAATCCAGGGATGCAGAATCCGCACTGTACTGCGCCGTGATACATGAACGCAACCTGGATTGGATGCAGGAAATTCGGCTGCCCGATTCCTTCGATTGTTGTGATTTCGCTGTACTCTTCGACCTTTGAAATCTTTCTCGTGCAGGAACGGACTACTTTGCCATCGAGAATCACAGAGCATGCTCCGCATACACCTGTTCCGCATCCTATTTTGGTTCCGGTAAGACCAAGACGACGGATCACATCTGCCAGAGTGTCCTTCTCAGGATCACAGATGAACATTCTGTCTGCGCCATTGATCTTAAGGGTCATTTTCTTGAGATTCATAATTACCTCCACTTGATAATTGACTCTTTTGACTTGCTTGACTT
>SVCS01000024.1 GCA_015058205.1 Clostridiales bacterium | reverse complement strand
CCGACCAGCAGGAATATGCTTAATATTTTCAGTAGTATTTCCAGAAACATAAGGGTATTGTATCACAGAACCAAGGGTGAGTGATACTTCGATTTGTGGTTAAACGTTTCCTGTTCCGTCTCCGCAGCCACACCTCGAACGCAGTATCAAGGGTCCCGGACTTCGGTGTGTGGCTAAGCGTTGCCAATGCCGCCTCCTCGACCACACCTCGAACGTAGTATCAAGGGTCCCGGGCTTCGGTGTGTGGTTAAGCTCCGGAACCGTTATTTTCATAGTTGATTCTCTATGTGTTATTTGCCTACTGCAATACGCCCTTCCGCGTCGATGCCCATGACTTTTTCGCCCTGCCCTCGAAGGAGCTGAATGTACGCAATTTCTTCTGCGCCGATTTCCTCGCCCGGACAGATGAGAGGAATGCCAGGTGGATATGGGATGAGTGAAGCAGCGCAGATTCGGCCGGCGGCTTCTTCGAGAGGGATCAGTTCTTTCATGATCGGGACATCATGACTCGTTCTGTGCTTCGTCCACAGCGCAGCGCCGGATGCTGCACCTGCAGGGGCAGATTCGTCTGCCGCATCGGCGGCGCAGGAACTTCTATGTCCGTCAGACAGCTCCCGCAGCGCGTCCAGCAGCCTGTCGTAGTCGCGGCGGCTGTTTCCGATTCCTGTCATACACATGAGGATGTTGCCGGTTACCAGTTCCGCGTAGATTTCATATTTCAGCAGGGCGTCTTCTAACTGATGCCCGTCGAGGCCACAGGCGCTCATATCCAGATTGATCTTCGTCATGTCCATCGCCTGTCGGGCGCCGTCTGAAACACGCATGAATTTAAGGCCATCGATTGCAGCAGCCTCTTCATAAAAGTAGTTGAGATTGCCGCGCCATTCATCAATCAGCTCCTGTGCATGGTCGGTCAGGATATCCGCATTGATATCAAGGGAAGCCATTAGAAGATAAGATGGACTGGTGCTTTCAATCTGCTGCAGTTTGTCCTCAAGGGTGTACAGGTCATCGAACGTACTGCCGGCAGGGACGTTGAGTACGGCGCTTTGAGTGAAGGAACAGAGCGTTTTGTGTGTGCTGATGATGACGAAATCTGCGCCTTGTGTTTCAGCAGACTCCGGCACACCAAAGACGCCGCTGGCAGGTGCCTCACCGTCAGCGCCGTCTGTGTTCTCGAAGAACTTCAGATGGGCCCCATGAGCCTGATCCACAATCAGAAATTTTCCAGCGTCGTGAACGATGTCCGCAATGGCGCGGACGTCACTGCAGATGCCGTAGTAGTTCGGACTCGGAAGGATGACAGCAGAAGCGTCAGGGTTTTCCTCAAGCAAACGAGCGATTTCTTCCGGTGAGACTGGGCCGGTGATGCCGTACTCTTCCACCATAGAAGGGTAGGCGTAAACTGGTTTGATGCCACCCAAAGTCAACGCGTTGAAGATGGCCTTATGACAGTTTCTCGCCATGATCAGTTTCCCGCCGGCAGGAACACAGGTCAGGATTGACGCAATCA
Source organism: Clostridiales bacterium (assembly GCA_015058205.1). Classification (GTDB taxonomy): domain Bacteria; phylum Bacillota; class Clostridia; order Peptostreptococcales; family Anaerovoracaceae; genus Lentihominibacter. Next base: position 20,657 of record SVCS01000024.1, on the reverse strand, counting down.
GACCTGCGCTGGAGCCGTTGATCAGGAGGTAGGAGGCCTTTGTATCATAGAGACTCCGGTATTTTGCCATGGTATCGGCGATGATCCCTTCCGTCTGAAAAAGGTTGTCAGCCCCGTTAATTTCAGTGATATCGCAGCCGACGATGCTGTCGAGGAAATCCCCATAGCCGTACTTCCGCAGAAGTCGGTCGCCCTTGTGACCTGGCATGTGGAAGGACACCGGATCTTTGCCGGCGTGCTCGATTAGAAACTGTGTAATGCCTTTGCTGTTCATCTTTTAACCTCCTGGTTTCTTTCGGAGACCATTGTACCATGCGTCAGGCATAATAACAATAATTAAGAATGTATGTTCTTGAACAAATGTTCGGAACGTAGTATAATGAAGCCATGGAAGAGATACTCATGCAAAAGCTGCAAATCCTGGCGGACAGCGCCAAGTATGATGTGTCCTGTTCAAGCAGCGGGGCGAGCCGGGCGGCAGGCGGAAGAATGGGAAGCACCCATACTTCGGGAATCTGCCACAGTTGGGGTGCGGACGGAAGGTGTATTTCCCTGCTCAAGGTTTTGCTTACGAACAAGTGCGTCTACAACTGCGAATACTGCGTGAACAGGAGGACCAATGACGTTCCGAGAGCGTCCTTTGAACCGGATGAACTGGCGCGGCTGACAGTGGAGTTCTACAGAAGGAATTACATTGAGGGGCTTTTTCTGAGCTCGGCTGTTGAAGTATCGCCGGATTACACGGCGGAGCGGATTTTGCAGTGTCTGGAGTTATTGAGATATCAATACGGATTCATGGGATACATCCACGCGAAGGTGATTCCGGGAGTGTCTCAGGAATTATTACATAGAATCGGTCTAGTGGCTGACCGGCTGAGTGTGAACATTGAAATGCCTTCGCGGGAAAGCCTTGCTGCCTTTGCACCCCAGAAGAAGGTTGAGCAGATTTTCGCGCCGATGAAACAGATCACAAATACCCTGATTGAGACCAGGTCGCTGAAGGGGCCTGGCACCATGTTCAAAGGGCAGCATCTGAATGATGCCAGCAATTATCTGGGACCTGCCGGATTGGCTGGCGGAGAGGCAGAGGATTCCGTGACATCTGCATTGTCCCTTGCGAAGGGCGCCCGCAGGAAAGGGACGTTCGCCGCTGCGGGGCAGACGACGCAGATGATCATCGGGGCGGGAGGGGAGAGTGACGCCAGCATTCTGGCCACAAGCGAAAACCTCTATCGGACCTTCAAGATGAAGAGGGTCTATTACTCTGCCTACATTCCGGTCGTCGATTCCCCGATTCTGCCGGACAAGAGCACAGCGCCGCCGCTTAGGCGGGAACACAGAATCTATCAGGCAGATTGGCTGCTCAGATTCTATGGGTTTACGGTCAGTGAACTCTTCAAGAGCGGTGGTGAGAATCTGGATCCCGACCTGGATCCGAAGGTGACATGGGCCTTGCGTAATCTGGATGAGTTTCCGATTGAAGTCAACACTGCTTCCTATGAACAGTTGATGCGCATACCGGGAATCGGTCATCTGTCTGCGAAGCGCATCATGCGGCAGAGGCGGTTTGCGGCAGTCCGGTTTGACGATTTGAAGAAGATGGGCGTGGTCATCAAGAGAGCCAAATACTTTGTATTGTGCTGCGGAAGGTATTACGGCGATCGTAGCTTTGCGCCGGAGACGATCAAGAATAGTCTGCTGCAGATGGAGAGCGGACTGCAGCTCTCCATGTTTGACAATGACTGGAAGAGAATCGAAGAAGGAGAGCGGCAGGAGAAACTGGCCGCGGCAGGCGTGATCTGAGCTTTGCCTGGTGGATATCATTATGACGGATTATTTATATGACGGGACATTTGAAGGACTGCTCACCTGTGTGTATCACCACTATTACACAGATAAAGCGTCGGGAATCTATCCGAAGGAGAGCTATCAGCCAAGCTTGCTGAACGGTTTCATGGAAGTGGAGACACAGCAGGATAAGTCGGACCGCGTTTATGAGGCTATAGTGTACAAGATTTCGGACTATTCTCTGCGGCTGATCTATCGCACGTTTCTTTCCGGAATTGCAGGAAAAGAAAACGTGATTTTGAGATATCTTTTACTGGGTTTTCGAATCGGCCCATCGATCGGATCGATGCATTCTTTGCCCGAGGTGAAAGCCCTTGAGGATATTGTACGCAAAGTCGGCAACGAGCGTGAACGTATGCTTCAGTTCGTGCGGTTTGAAGTCATGGAAGGACCGGTTGCCGGAGGTCCGCAGATTCTCTATGCGAAAATCGAACCCGAACACGATGTGATTGCCCTTGTGGCCCACCATTTCTCAGAGCGTTTCAAACACGATCCGGTCATCATTCACGACATCGGCCGGGCAAAGGCAATCGTTGCTTTTGAAGGAGACTGGTACGTGACAGACTTCGACGGAACCAATCTGCCGGACGGCAGCTGTTTTGTCATGTCAGAAGACGAGCTTTCCTATCAGAACCTGTGGAGAACCTATTTCGACCACATCGCCATTAAAGAGCGCACCAACCCGCGCTGCCAGAAGAACCATATGCCGGTCAGGTACTGGAAGCACCTGACCGAGGTGAATGGAATTGGCTGAAACCAGGTCATCTGTACATTCTCATCTCAACACAACTGAAATATGGTATAATTATATATCAGTCTTCATTTTTATCAGTACAACGAATTAGGTGATTGCAATGAAGGATTCCAGACGCAGGATTCCTGCGACAATACTTGGAATAATTCTCATATTGGTGATAACACTTGCGGTGCCGATGACGGTATTTGCGGATGACTATGGTTCAACCGTTCCGACGAGGGTCACCAAATATTTTAATGTGGATGTCAAAGTCAACGAAGACAACAGCTACGAATTTACGGAAACCGTTGGAACGGTATTCAATACAGAAGGCCACGGGATTTACAGAAATGTACCGACGGAATTTGATGGGATCAGCGAGAAGGTCGACTCTGGGTGGTGCGCAACGGACCCGGTAGAGATCTATGAAGAAGGCGGATACTATGTCATGCAAATGGGATCCGGGTCGAGTTATATTTACGGAGACCATGAATTTAAGTACGGATACAGAATGGCCTTCCGAGATGACAGGGACGATTCAGGCGACTATATGTATATAGATGTACTTCCGACCGACTGGCAGACACCGATCGAATCCTCAGAGATTACCATCACAATGCCGAAGGATATTGAAGAAGCCTGGACGACCGTATACATTGGGAAATACGGTGCCGAGTATGACGATACAACGGACGCCTGGGAACTGGAAGGCAACAGGACGATCAGAATCAATGCAAAGGATCTGGATCAAGGTGTGGGCATCACAGTTCTGACCAGGCTGCCGGAAGGCTATTGGGTCGGTGAGGAAGACGGTCAGGGAACCAGAACGACAGCAACAGCACTGCCGGCAATTCTGGCACTTTTGCTCGGAGCCCTCTGGACCAGGTTCGGCAGGAGACAGCACATCGTCGAAACGATTGAGTTCCACCCGCCTGAAGGTGTCACACCGGCGGAGATCGGCCTCATCATCGACGGCGTTCTGGACAAGAAGGACATGGTATCTATGTTTGTCTACTTCGCCCACAAAGGGTACATGACCATTGAAGAAGAAAAAAAGAAACGATTCATATTCACAAAAGTGAAAGACATTGATGATGGCGAGAAGGAGTTCGCCAAGATGCTCTTCAATGGACTGTTCGAAGATGGAGATGTCGTGTATACGAAGAGCATGGGTGAAGACTTCGCATACAGCTATCGCGCGGCATGTGATACGCTGGAAGCACAGTTCGGTGATGTGATTCCGACTTCAACGAAGATCCTGCAGAGAGTTAGTGGTCTTGCGATGATCATCCTTGCTGTTGCAGTCCCGATCATGGGAATCGGCTATATGCTGCGGCCGGACGGATATGTTTTCGGCGCGATTATCACCGCGTTCATTGCGATGTTCCTGACGGGACGTCTGAGAAACAGCTACCGGAACAGAATGTCCGGGAAGAAGACAGGATCGAGGGTCTATCGAATCATTCTCTGGGCAATTGATGCAGCAGCACTTCTGGCTACAGCAGTCGGCGTTGGCAGTGCCTTTGAAAGCGTTATCGTAGGTGCAGTATACTTCATCTGTTTCGGCGCATGCCAGTTCTTCAATGTATACTGCGGCAGGCTTTCAGACAACGCGGCGAAGATCATGGGCCAGGTGCTTGGTCTCAGAAATTTTATCAGGACTGCTGAGGTCGACAGGATAGAAGCTTTGGTTGAAGAAGACCCGGAATACTTCTACAGCATTCTGCCATACGCCTATGTTATGGGCCTTACGAATAAGTGGATCAAGAAGTTTGAAAATATCAACGTCACAACGCCTGACTGGTACCGTACATACAACACGGGGTCATACATGCCGATATTCTACATCGGCGATTCTATGGGCGGCATGACGAATGCGGTTACCACTTCGATTGCGCCGCATCTTCCTGCGGACACCTTCAGCGGAAGCGATATCGGCGGCGGCTGGTCCGGCGGTGGCGGCTTCTCTGGTGGAGGCGGATTCTCCGGCGGCGGAGGCGGCGGCGGAGGCGGCGGCTTTTGGTAGAGCCGGCCTCATCCGCGAAATCATCGGCAATTATACTTGCTGATGTCCTCGTTCCTGCGGATTACAGCAAGTACAATTGCCGAATGCCTTGCTTTTGAGGAACCATAGCGGACGACGTTGCGGAGATCAGCTTTATACCTTCCGTACTAACACCGCAAAGGCTGCTTCTGGGGGTCTATAACGAATAGTGAAATAATAATATGAAGAAGTTGAATATTTTAGTTGCGAATGATGATGGAATAGAGGCCCGCGGTTTGCGGGCGCTGGTGGATGCGCTGACACAGCGCGCCGGCGCAGAGGTTTATGTGTTCGCACCGGACGGACAGAGGAGCGCGGCTTCTCATGCGATTACCCTGCACGCTCCAATCAGCGTCTGGCCCGTGGAGTACGACGGGGCGGCTATGGCTTTTGCATTGGACGGAACACCGTCCGACTGCGTTGCGGTAGGTCTGAAGATGCTGCGGCTGAAAGGCGTTGAAGTCGATATGGTATTCGCCGGCATCAACCACGGAGCTAATGTGGGCACGGACATCGTGTATTCGGGGACGGTCGGCGCAGCGTTGGAAGGGTCAATACAGGGGTATCCATCGGCAGCTGTTTCGGTGGACAGTCACAGCGCGACTTATTTCGATTACGCCTGCGATCTGGCGGTGGATCTGGTGCGAAAGACCGGCGGCGAGTGGGACAGCGACATTATGATAAACATCAATACGCCGAATCTGCCAGCAGAAGAGATCAAAGGCATCAGCAACACGATTATGGGCAGAAGAGAATACATCAACGACGTACAGGTCGAGACGGAAGGTGAAGTGACAACATTCGTTTACGGCGGAGACCCGGTGCTCTATGAGAGCGACGAGAATCAGTTCGATGTGGTCGCTCTCGAGAATGGGTACGCATCCATATCGGCGCTGCACAAAGATATGACGGCATATGAAGCCGGCAGGATGCTGGCAGACTGGAGGATAGGAAAATGACAATGAACAGAGAAGACACATTAGCAGTATTTATTGATTTTCAGGAAAAACTCATGCCTGTGATGTTCCATAAAGAGGAACTGCAGGACAAGACTTGCAGACTTGCGAAAGGACTTGCAGTCCTGGAAATCCCGCACATCGTAACACAGCAGTACACCAAAGGAATTGGGGAGACAATTCCTGAAATCGCCGAAGCCATCGGCGAGTTTGAGCCGATCGACAAGACGACGTTCAGCTGCATGAGCCATGTGGATTTCATCAACCAGCTGGAAATCGAAGCCAAGAAGAATATCATTGTCTGCGGTATCGAGGCGCATATATGCGTTCAGCAGACCGTGGAACAGTTGTTGGCGGAAGATTACAATGTCTACATTCCTGCAGACTGTATCTCGTCGAGAAGCCAGAACGATTTTCTCTGGGCGACAGAGAGAATGGAAAAGGCCGGCGCCGTTATTACCACATATGAATCGATTCTCTATGAACTTCTCAAGGATTCAAAAGCTGAAGGCTTCCGTGAGATTTCGAAAATCGTGAAATAAAAGAAAGAAAAGCAAATGTTTTTATTCGATAACAGAATCACACTTGAAAACAGAGAAATACTGGAGAAGTATCTGAACGGATTCGAGTACAAAACCTCCGGGCTTTCTTACAGCGCCCTTTATATGTGGAGAGATATCAACCAGTTCAGCTGGGAGATCATCGGCGACTACATGTGCATGAGCGGCGTGAGCCACCTTGAGCTGGAGCAGGGAATCGAGCTTCCTTTCATGTTTCCGCCGCTTACGAAAACGGGGTCATATGACAAGGAGTCTCTGCGCGAAACCATATTCAAGGCAAAGGAGTACTTCGAGAGCAAAGGCCACCCATTCAGCCTGCGGCTGGTGCCGTTTCACATCCTGGAGATCATCAAGGAAGCTGTGCCTGAACTGAAGTGGCAGGATGACCGCCCGAACTACGATTATATCTACCTGACGAAGGATTTGATCGAGCTGGCAGGCAGAGACTTCCACAAGAAGAAGAACCACCTCAACTATTTCAAGAAGACATATGAGTATGAGTATGTTAAAATGACATCTGACATGGCTGACGAAGCCATGCAGTTCATCGACGAGTTCAACCGCCGCAAGGATATTCCGGCACATGAGATGGAGCTCCTGAAAATGGAGGAAGAGGCGATGGACGATGTGTTCAGAAATCTTGAAGCGGTTGGCTATGAAGCGGGCGCAATTCGCATCGGCGGGAAGATCGAAGCCATCGCAGTGGGCGGACACCTCGGCACAAAGATGATCACCGAACATGTTGAGAAGGCCAATGTAGAATATAGGGGACTTTATCAGGCTATCAACAACGAATTCTGCAAGCATGTGGCCGGTTGGGCCAAGTACATCAACAGAGAAGAGGACATGGGAATCCCGAATTTGAGGAAGGCGAAACTCTCTTATCGTCCGTGTCAGCTTCTGGAGAAATACATCGGCGTATTCCCGGATTGAGAAAAAAGGCAGAGGCGCAAGTAAAAATCTGTTAAAAAATTAACATTTTTACCCCAAAACCCTTGACAAGCCTTGATAATACAGGTATCATAGCAAACGCAAGGACAAAATTGTTTTTATCGGCATAGCCGTTAAAATATTCACAAACCCAAAAGATATACCCAGAATAAGTATATTAATTAAGGAGGAAATCAAAAAAATGAGAGAAGTTGTAATCGTAGGTGCTGCAAGAACAGCAATCGGTAAGTTCGGTGGAACTCTGAAGAACGTCCCAACAAGACAGCTCGGCGCTGTATGTATCGAAGAAGCTCTGAAGAGAGCAGGCGTTGAGAAAGATCAGGTTGATGAAGTCATCATGGGTTGCGTACTCCAGGGTGGTCTCGGACAGAATGTTGCAAGACAGATGATGCTCGACGCAGGTCTGCCTGTAGAAATTCCTTGCTTCACCATCAACAAAGTCTGCGGTTCAGGTCTGAGAGCAGTTGAACTGGCTGCACAGATCATCAAGGCTGGAGACGCTGATATAATCGTTGCAGGCGGCGCAGAGAACATGTCATCCGCACCTTATGTAATGCCAGCTGCAAGATGGGGCGCTAGAATGTTCGACGCCAAGATGACGGACATGATGGTAAACGATGGCCTGTGGGATGCATTCAACAACTACCACATGGGCATGACTGCAGAAAACGTAGCTGAGCAGTGGGGACTGACCAGAGAAGAACTGGATGAGTTCTCAGTAATCTCACAGCAGAGAGCAGAGAAGGCTGTAGACAGCGGCGTATTCAAGGACGAAATCGTTCCTGTAACAATCCCTCAGAGAAAGGGTGATCCAATCGTATTCGATACTGACGAGCACCTCACTCGCGGATCCTCAATGGAAAAGGTTGCTAAGCTTAAGCCTGCATTCAAGAAGGACGGCGGTATCGTAACAGCTGCTAACGCTTCCGGAATCAATGACTCAGGTGCTGCAGTAGTAGTAATGAGCAAGGAAAAGGCTGACGAGCTGGGCATCAAGCCAATGGCTACAATCAAGTCCTATGCATCAGGCGGCGTAGATCCTTCCATCATGGGTGTTGGTCCTGTACCTGCTTCCAGAAAGGCTCTGGAAAAGGCTGGCCTGACCATCGAAGATATGGATCTGGTAGAAGCAAACGAAGCATTCGCAGCACAGTCACTGGCAGTTAGAAAGGATCTGGGTCTCGACCCTGAAAAGACTAACGTAAACGGCGGCGCAATCGCTCTGGGACACCCAATCGGAGCATCCGGCTGCAGAATCCTGATCACACTTCTGTACGAGATGCAGAGAAGAGGAAGCCACTATGGCCTCGCAACTCTGTGCATCGGCGGCGGCATGGGAACATCCGTCATCGTAGAGATGTAAGATTTGCAAAAGCAATAAAAAACGAAACGGGAGGTGTCGCGGTAAGCGGCACCTTCTTTTTATGTGCAATGAAGGCAAGCTGTCTTTTTCTTTGCCTGGACTTCCGCAGAAGGTATAATGAAAGCAAGGAGAAAATGATGAGCGATAGAACATTCAGGATCGGACCGATCCGTCCGCCAAGTGAAGCGAACAGTCTGCTGATTCAGGTAACCAACGGATGCACCTGGAACAAATGCAAGTTCTGCCAACTCTACAGGCACACCAAATTCAAAGCCTATACTGCAGATAGCATCCGAGCCGACATCGATAACATCGCCTACTGGGCGGAGCGTGTGAGAAAATATGAACGCAAAGGCGTGAGTGCCTTTGCGTGGGATATTGAAGGAATCAATGCCGAACTGTCGAACATGACCAATACCGATGAACAGCAATGCATGTACACGGTCGCCAACTGGCTGGTGGGCGGCGGGGAGAATGTCTTTTTGCAGGACGGCAACAGCACGGCCCTCAGCAGCGGCAGACTGACGGAGGTGCTTGTTTATCTGCGGCAGATTTTCCCGCAGATCAAGCGCATCACATCCTACGGACGGGCAGAGAATCTGTCACGCTCCACAGCCGAGGATTTTGCAGAGCTGAAAGCTGCAGGTCTCGACCGGATTCACTCTGGTTTTGAGACAGGATCCGATGCCGTGTTGAAGCGAATCAACAAAGGCGTTACGCAGGAGCAGCAGATTCGTGCGGGCAAAGCCATCAAAGACGGCGGCATTGAACTAAGCATCTACTTCATGCCTGGTGTTGGCGGTAAAGATTTGTCCGCTGAAAATGCAGAAGGCACCGCAGAAGTCATCAATGCCGTCAATCCTGACTTCGTCAGAGTTAGAACGGCCGCCATCAAACCAGGAACGGAACTCTATCAGGATTGGCAGGATGGACGATTTGAGTTATGCGGTGATGATGACAAGGTGCGTGAGATTCGCAGGGTGATTGAGCTGGCAGATGCCGGGCTGGACACCTACCTTGTCAGTGACCACATGATCAATCTGCTGCAATCCGCGGAAGGTTATATGTCACCTGCCGGTGACCGGGAGCGTATGCTTGGCCTGATTGACCGCTATCTTGGCATGCCGGAAGCCGACCGCAGAGTATTCCAGCTTTTGCGCAGAACTTTGCGCGCTTATGATTTGGATGATATGGAACGGTTGGGCACTGCGGAACGTGAAACGCTCCGGGCGGAAGTCATGAAAGAGAACGAACTCGGCTGGAGTGTGCGGATGAACGGATATATATGCCGGTATGTTTAATTGCACAGTGATTTTTACAACAGCACGCTTCCGTGTTATATAATAAACAGACATGAGTAGTAATGCGATAGAAAAGAGAACACCTGCACAGCAAACGGTGCGCTATGTATTGATTGCCTTCGGGCTTACCATCTTGAACTTCGCCTATGTGATGGTGACAGTTCCCCACGGCATCATCAACGGTGGCGTCACAAGTTTCAGCATGATTCTGGCGAGACTGCCGCTTACAGAGATGTTGCCGGTCAATGCGTGGGTAGCGATTGTGACCGGACTGTTGGCGCTGCTTTGCTGCATCTTTCTTGGACGGGACATCTTTATTGCCAGCTTGTACAGCTGCGTTGTAGGTGTCGCGGCATTCAATTTTTTCACACTCATTGTGCCGCGGAGTGTTATTGACACCATGGTGAGGATCGGATACATGGGAGATAACCCGGTGATTCCGGTTGGAATGGCCTTGGAACTCATTGCGGCTGCCGCAGTCGTCGGCGCGGGATACTACTTCTGTCTCAGCAACGATTCTACGGCAGTGGGTATGGACACGATCGCTCTGATACTTCACAAGAGGAATGAAAAAATACCTATCGCTTACGCAATGTACGCAATCAATATCATCGTACTGTTGCTGGGCCTATACACTTATGGACTGCGCTGTGTCCTGATGGGCATCGCTTTCGCGGGCATTCAGGCACTCACCCTCAACACCTTGCTCAAACTCAAAGGCGGCAAAGGCAAAAGCAGCAAAGGAGCAGCACATGCTGAGTAGCATCATACAAAAATGTCTGAGTCTGGACTTCATACGACTCATCATCTCATCATGCATCTGCATGGTGATTGATCTGGGGATTTTTCACGGTATGGGAATGGCGCTGGATTTTGAACACGCAGCTCTGGAAATCTTCATCGCCACACTGACTGCCAGAGTCATTTCTTCGCTGATCAATTATGTGATCAACAGAAAATGGGTCTTCGGCAGTAATGCCGCGGTGGGGAAATCTATGCTTCGCTATTATATTCTGGCTGCCTTTATCATGCTTATGTCTTGGCTGCTCGTCACGATACTCGTATACTTTACCGAGGCAGATGGCATCTACAGAACGGGACTGAAGTTCTGCACCGACTGCTGCCTGTTCATCGTCAGCTATCTTGCTCAGAAGAAATGGGTGTTCCATACCCCGGATGCTTACGACGATGCTGACCTTGATGTTTACGATGACACTGACATAGATAACGAATCAGAAAAATAAACAGACAGACAAGAACCGGCAATCATTCTGCCGGTTTTGTGTTATAATACATTCTGTATATGTATGTGCAGCGGAAGGAGAAATCCGCAGCCGTACGAAAAAGCAGGAAGAGGTAAGCATGAAAGAACTTCTCATGGGTAATGAAGCAGTGGCTCTGGGTGCACTGGCTGCAGGTGTGCAGGTGGTGAGCGGATACCCTGGCACGCCCTCTTCAGAAACTCTGGAAACAATCGCGAAGAGAAATCCCGGAAATGTTTATGTGGAGTGGTCAGTCAATGAAAAGGCTGGCGCCGAGGTGGCTGCGGGTGCAGCTTATGCCGGAGCGCGCAGTCTTGTTACCATGAAGCAGATGGGCCTCAATGTAGCTGCGGATCCTATCATGTGCGTCAACTATATCGGTGTCAAGGGCGGCATGGTCATCTATGTCTGTGATGACCCGGGTCCGATTTCCTCACAGACGGAACAGGATACGAGAAGTTTTGCAAGATACGCCCACATACCGTGCTTTGACTGCGATTCCCCGGAACAGGCATTCCAGGCCGTGCAGGATGCTTTTGCATTTTCGGAAGAGAAGGGAACGCCTGTCATATTGAGATCAACGACGAGAGTCTGCCATGCGTGTGCGGATATCGACGTGCCGGAGATTACAAATCCGGAGCCGCCGGATGGATTCGAGAAAGACCCGCGTTGGGTCATCTTCCCGAAGCTTGCTTATGAAGCGAAACTCAGAGTGGCCGGACGAGAGGGCGAACTGTCCGCTGAATTCTCCGAATACAAAGGCAACACGATTGAGGGAAATGGCCCCATCGGAATCGCCTGTGGAGGGATTTCCTACGCATATGTCAAAGAGGCAATACGCGGCCATGAAGAAAAATTCACAGTACTCAAAATCGCAACGCCGTACCCGTTCCCGAAAGATTTGGCGAGAGTGTTCCTGCTGGGTCTGGATAAGGTGATCTGCTTTGAGGAGCTGGATCCGTACATCGAAGACGCACTGATTTCTGAATACGGAAATCTGAGTCTTGAAATAGATAACTACATAGAAGGAAAGAGAACCGGAACGGTACGCCTTGGCGGAGAGCTCAGCGCTGCTGAAGTCGGCAGTGTCATAGAGAAGGTAACGGGGATCAAAACTTCAATCCCATATCATGAACCTGCTGACATGCCGGCGCTGCCTATCAGACCGCCGGTACTCTGCGCCGGATGTCCGCACAGAGGAGCCTTCTACGCAGTCAAAAAAGCAGTCGGCAAAAAGCCTGCGATTTTCAGCGGTGACATCGGATGCTACACCCTTGGCAACGCCGCTCCGCTGGACATGGTCGATACCTGCCTTTGCATGGGCGCAGGAATCACCCTTGCGCAGGGGCTCGACCACGCAATCAACGGACTGAAAAACGAAGACAGTAAAGAGGAACCGACAACGGCGTTTGCTTTTGTCGGGGATTCGACCTTCTTCGCAAGCGGCATCACAGGCGTAGTGAACGCTGTATACAATCAGTCCGATATGATTCTGTGCGTATTGGACAATTCAACGACAGCTATGACAGGTCATCAGCCGCATCCGGGAATGGGTGTGACCATGATGGGTGAGAAGGTAGAGCCGGTGGACATCGCGAAAGTGCTCGAAGGTATCGGCGTAAAGTCGATACGCACTGTAGATCCGCAGAATCTTGAAGAGTCAGTGGGAGCGGTGAAGAGTGCCATGGAAGAGAAAGGCGTCCGCGCGATTATCTTCAAATCACCATGCATCGCACTGGTCAAGCCGGACGACCCGAAGCATGTCGACACAGAGAAATGCATCGGCTGTATGCGGTGCATCAATGAGATCGGCTGTCCGGGACTGATTACAAAGAATGCAAAAGCAACAATAGACACATCGCTATGCACAGGCTGCGGACTATGTACGCAGATCTGTCCTGTGAAAGCGATTGGATGAGGAAAGATATATGTCAGAGAAAGAAGTGAAGAGCTGTCTGCTCTGCGGCGTCGGAGGACAGGGGACAGTTCTGGCATCGAGAATCATAGCAGCTGCGGCAATGGCCAAAGGGCTTCACGCCAGGACCGCTGAGACGATCGGTATGGCGCAGAGAGGCGGCAGTGTTGTCAGCCACGTGCGGATCGGGGAAGAGATCGCATCGCCGGCCATTCCTCTCGGAACGGCGGATGTCATGATTGGGTTTGAACCGGGTGAAGCGGCGGCGAACATCAAATATCTGAAAGAAGACGGCGTCCTGATTGTCAGCAGCAAACAGGTAAAACCTGTTACGGCGTCACTTGGACAAAGCGCCTATGACGGCGGTGAATGCCTCGCCTGGCTGAAGGAAAAGGTCAGCAGATGCATTGTGATTGATCCGGATGAGATCATGGATGTATGTGGTTCACCGAAAGTGCTGAACGTTGCTATGACAGGCGCCCTTGCGGAAACCGGAGCAATGGGTCTCGGAATAGAAGATATGGAAGTGGCTCTTAAGAGAAGAATGAAGCCAAAAATGATTGAGATGAACAAGAATGCTTTGCATATGGGAGCGCAGTGCGCTTCGGAGAGGTAAACTACAATGAAGATGAAAAAAGCGACACTCAAAGACATCAGAAGACAAATTACGCGTGTTCAGGCAGCAGGCGGGTTCTATGCGAAGAGGCTCAAAGGAATCGATCCTGAGGACATCAAGACCCAGGAGGATTTCGAGAAGCTTCCGTTCTCTGAGAAGGACGACCTGAGAGACGCCTATCCCCTCGGACTTGCAGCGGTGCCGGATGAAGAGATCGTCAGAATCCATTCCTCCAGCGGAACGACAGGACTGCCTTGCATCATTCCTTACACCCAAAAGGATGTCGAAGACTGGGCAGAGCTGTTCAAGCGCTGTTATGAGATTGCGGGAATTACCAATAAAGACAGAATCCACATTACACCGGGATACGGTCTGTGGACAGCCGGCATCGGTTTCCAGCTGGGAGCGGAGAAACTGGGCGCCATGACCATTCCAATGGGTCCGGGGAATACGGACAAGCAGATTAAGTTCATGCAGGATATGGAGTCAACCGTTCTCTGCGCAACATCGTCCTACGCATTGCTCCTCGCGGAGGAGATCGAGAAGCGCGGTGTCAAAGACACCATCAAGCTGAAGAAGGGTGTCATCGGGTCAGAGCGTTGGGGTCCTAAGATGCGTGCGCGTATCGCCAATGAACTGGGCGTAGAACTCTACGATATTTACGGACTGACGGAAGTGTATGGACCTGGTATCGCCATCAATTGTGAGTATGAAACAGGCATGCACTACTTCGACGATTACCTCTACTTCGAGGTCATCGATCCAAAGACAGGCAAGGTGCTTCCTGACGGAGAACTGGGAGAACTGGTCATCACCACACTGAAGAAAGAGGGCGCGCCGCTCATTAGATACAGGACCCATGACCTGACGAGAATCATTCCGGATGATGTGCCATGCCCATGCGGCCGCAAGCTGCCGAGGATCGATGTTATTCTGGGCAGAACGGACGACATGGTCAAAGTCAAAGGAGTCAACATCTTCCCTGGACAGATTGAAGATTGCCTGAAGGATATCGAAGGCGCATCCAGTGAGTACCAGATCTTTATCGACCATGAAGACGGCAAAGATGTGATCAACCTCTTCGTCGAGACCATCTTCACGAAGAAGGGTGAACGCCGCCGCCTTGAGAAGCAGATCAAAGATAAGATCAAGAGCGTCATCAATGTAGGTGTAACGCCAAAGGCAGTAGATATCGGCGACTTGCCGAGAAGTGAGAAGAAAACAACGAGAGTATTCGATTACAGATACTAATCGTCATGTGCTGCAGCGCGGATCATCGTTACGTGCCGCAGTAAGAATAGAAGAAAGGATCATGCATGACTGCAAAATCAATGATGCCTTATGTAGAAGGCAACTCAGCAATCAGGGCGATGTTTGAAGAAGGCGCCCGGATGGCTGCCCAATACGGTGCAGAGAATGTCTACGACTTCAGTCTGGGGAACCCGAGTGTTCCTGCGCCGGAAGAAGTGAACCAGGCCATCCGCGATATACTCGAAGAAGAGCCTACGCTGCTGGTTCACGGATACAACAAGAGCAACTCCGGATATGAGGATGTCAGGCAAAAGGTGGCAGAGCATCTGAATGAGCTCCACGGAACACACTTTGCTTCTGAAAACATCATCATGACAGTAGGCGCCGCCAGCGGGCTGAACGTAGCCATTAAGGCGCTGGTCGATCCCGGCGAGGAGATTCTTGCCTTTGCACCATATTTCGTAGAGTATGGAAACTACGCGAAGAACCATGGGGCAAGCCTCCGCGCAGTACCGGCGGATACGGTAACGTTCCAGCCGAATCTGGATGCGATGAAGGAAATGATGACGCCTCAGACACGTGCTGTCATCATCAACTCACCAAACAACCCGACAGGTGTTGTTTACAGCGAAGAGACCATCAGGAAACTGGCACACATTCTGGAGGAGAAACAAGAGGAATACGGAAAGGAGATCTACATCATCTCCGATGAGCCATACAGGGAACTCGCCTATGACGGCGTCGAAGTTCCGTATATTACCAAGTATTACGACAATACCGTCGTAGGGTATTCCTGGAGCAAGAGCCTGTCCCTGCCGGGTGAAAGAATCGGATATCTGGTTTTCCCAAGTGAGATGGCGGATTTCGAAAACGCCATTCAGGCGGCAAACATCGCCAACAGAGTACTCGGTTACGTCAACGCACCGACCCTGATCCAAAGAGTGGCGGGAAGATGCCTGAAGAGCAAGGTCGACATTGAGGCTTACGACCGCAACAGAAGAGCTCTTTACGAGGGTCTGGTCGACGCCGGTTATGAATGTATTTTCCCGGAAGGCGCCTTCTACCTCTTCGTCAAATCGCCAATAGACGATGACGTTGCATTTTGCGCAAAGGCAAAGGAACACCATATTCTGATCGTGCCGGGAAAATCCTTCGCATGTCCGGGATATGTGCGGATCGCGTACTGCGTTGCCTATGACACAATTGTGAATTCCATGCCTGCATTTGCAGCGCTGATGAAGGATATAAAAGAAAGCGAATAATAAATCAAATACAATCAGACAAGGAGAAGCGAGATGGCTGAAGTTATTGAGATGACAAATTTTATCCACGATATTATCGACAAGGATCTGGAAAACGAAAAGTATGGGGACAAGGTTTTGACGAGATTCCCGCCGGAGCCGAACGGCTACCTGCACATTGGTCACGCCAAGTCCATCTGCCTGAACTTCATGACGGCAGAGAAATATCACGGGGGTTGCAATCTGAGATATGATGACACCAATCCGGTGAAAGAGGACATGGAATACGTCGACTCCATCGAAGAAGATGTAAGGTGGCTGGGATTCCAGTGGAAGGAAAGACTCTGGGCTTCGGACTACTTCGATGAGATGTATGACTGTGCAGTGACGCTGATCAAGAAGGGCCTTGCGTACGTTTGCGACTTCAGCGCAGAGGAAATCAGAGCGAACAGAGGAACACTGACCGAACCGGGCAAGGAATCTCCTTACAGAAACAGAAGCGTTGAAGAGAACATGAAGCTCTTTGAAGAGATGCGTGACGGCAAGTATGAAGATGGTGAAAAAGTACTCCGTGCGAAGATCGACATGGCATCTCCTAACATCAATATGAGAGACCCTGTCATCTACCGTATCGCACATGCGTCCCACCACAACACAGGCGACAAGTGGTGCATCTATCCGATGTACGATTTCGCGCACCCGATTGAAGACGCCATTGAAGGAATCACACACTCCATTTGTACGCTGGAATTCGAGGATCACAGACCGCTTTACGACTGGGTACTCCAGGCAGTAGGCAAGTGGCCGACTCCGCCGCAGCAGATCGAGTTCGCCCGTCTGAACATCACCAATACGATCATGTCCAAGAGATATCTCAAGGCTCTTGTCGATGACGGTGTTGTAGAAGGCTGGGATGATCCGCGCATGCCGACCATCGCGGGCATCAGACGCAGAGGATATACGCCGGAAGCAGTACGTGATTTCTGTGAGAGAATCGGCGTTGCAAAGGCAAACTCAACAGTAGATGTAGCACTTCTTGAGAGCTGCGTCCGCGATGACCTGAAGACGAAAGTGGAAAACAGAAATGTCGTTGAGAATCCGATCAAGGTCGTGATCACCAATTATCCGGAGGATCAGACAGAGATGATGCCGATCGAAAACAACCGTGAAGTACCGGAGATGGGCGACCGTCAGGTGCCGTTCAGCAATGAGCTGTGGATCGACGGTGATGACTTCATGGAAGTGCCGGTCAAGAAGTACTTCAGACTTTTCCCGGGGAACGAAGTTCGCTTCAAGGGCGCATACTTCCTCACCTGTACTGATGTGATCAAGAATGAGGATGGAACGATTAAAGAACTGCACTGCACATATGATCCAACGACCAAGAGCGGAACAGAAGGTGCAAACCGCAAGGTCAAGGGAACCATCCACTGGGTCGACGCGAAGACAGCTGTCAAAATCAGAATCAGAAACTATGATTATCTGATGGTTGAAGATGAGAACGGGGAGATGGATCTCAATCCGGATTCACTCATGGAATCCTGGGGTTATGCGGAACCGTTGCTCGGCGAAGCGAAACCGGGCGAACGTTTCCAGTTCTTCCGCAAAGGCTACTACATCGCAGATAGCGTGTTGAACAGCGCAGAAGACGATGGATCGGAGACAAAAGTCTTCAACAAGATCGTCGGACTGAAATCATCCTTTAAGGTGAAGAAATAACAATGACTGATCTGAAGAATCTTTCAGAAGTAAATAAGCTGCCGGAGCTGCTGTCGCCGGTCGGAGGCCGGGCACAGCTGGAGGCTGCAGTAAATCATGGAGCGGATGCCGTCTATATGGGCGGCTCCCTTTTTAATGCGCGCATTAACGCGGAGAATTTCACAGAAGAGTCTCTGGCAGAGGCAATCGGTTTCGCACATGAGCGTGGTGTCAAAGTCTACATCACGTTCAATACTCTCATCAAGGACAGCGAGCTGGGGAGGGCGTTCCGATATGCCTGTCACCTGTATGAAATCGGTGCGGATGCTCTGATTCTGCAGGACATGGGATTGGCCCGTCTGGTGCGCAACTATCTTCCCGATTTTCCGATCCACCTTTCAACCCAGGGAACGGTCTACAATGTGCAGGCACTCGATTTGGTAAAACAGATGGGTTTCAGCAGAGTGGTGCCGGCAAGAGAGCTGACGCTGGAAGAGATCGGGCGTCTAACAGAGAAGGCCCATGAGCTGGAGATGGATGTGGAGGTCTTCGTTCACGGCGCTTTGTGCATGTGCTACTCGGGGCAGTGCCAGATGAGCAGAGCCTTCGGCGGAGGCGGAAGAAGCGGTAACCGGGGACTTTGCGCACAGCCGTGCAGACTGCTCTACACAGATGCCAAAGGCAGGAAGGGATACTTCCTAAGCCCGAAGGATCTGTGCACACTGGATCTGATGCCACAGCTGATTGCAGCAGGCGTCGATTCCTTCAAAATCGAAGGACGCCTCAAGTCTGCAGAGTACGTTGCCGTGACCACCGCAGTGTACAGGAAGTATCTTGACTTGTACGCGGAAGCTGTGAGCAACGGCGCTGATAATGCGGCTGGCAGTCCTATTACTGCCGATGCATGGAAAGCAATGATCGATCCGGACGACATGCAGAAGCTGAAGCGGAGCTTCAATAGGGGCGGCTTCACACATGGCTATCTCGAGGGCAATCCGGGGCAGAAGATTCTCTCCGGAGCAAGTCCAAAGAACCAGGGGATATATATTGGAACAGTTGCCGCCGTCAGCCCTGTGAAAGGAAAGGCCGGCGCAGGACGAGATAAAGTTCTGGTGGATGTTCAGCTGCAGAAAGGTCTGCAGCAGAAAGGTCTGCAGCAGGACGAATACGGCGGGTCCATCGCGCAGGGAGACGGTGTGGAAATCAGACGCCGCATGGAGCGGTCATCGGCGGAGGCTGCGGCAGGCAGCAGTGTGGCAACCTACGTAGAAAAGCTTGCGAATCACACATTGCGCATCGGTGATTTCGACAAAGGCATCCGTGCCGGCGATAAAGTATATAAGGTGACGGATCGGGCGCTCCGTGAGGAGGCGCTGGCGGTGGCAGAGAAAAAGCTGCCGGTCAGGATGCAGTTCCGCGCGCACTTGGGGCAGGAACCTACGCTGGAAATGACCTTGCAGGAATCGGACGATCAAACTTTCGCAGGCAGCATTAGCGCTGCAAATGTCTCCGGTGATTTTGCGGTAGAAAAGGCGCTGAAGAGAGCGCTTACCGAAGAGAAGATCAAAGAACAGCTGATGAAACTCGGAGACACCGGATTCCGTACGGAAGCGGAGGACATCTTCATTGAAATGGATTCGGATATTATGATACCAGTATCCGTGATCAATCAGATGCGCCGTCAGGCAGCGGAAGATCTGAGCGAAGGGCTGCGCGGTGCGGTCACGCAGAAGCGCCGCTCGATGACAGAAGAGGAGATCTGCGCAATCGTATCATCCGAGCAGCTCGGCAGTGAGGATGAAGTAAACCGCATCGAAAACATGACAGTAGAGGATGACCTGCCATACATTCTGAATGTCAGCAAAGGCAAATTAGACGATTATATAGAAGACAACTTCGCGTCCATCGTTGACAAGTATCGTGACAGTGGGGTACTCATCGGCAACTTGGGATGGATCAAACAGTTTGCAGATGCAGGCGTGCAGGTATATGGAGACTACGGTCTGAACGCTTATAACGGACAAAGCATAAAGGCCTACGAAGAGATGGGAGTGAAGATGCTGCACACATCTTATGAGCGATGCAGGGACGGAAGGACTTCGGGCAAGCGCTTCGGTGGTAAGGTTCCGCTGATGATAACAGAACACCCCTTCGATACCGATTACCTGATTGATCGAAAGGGTGTGAAGCACGAGATAATGAAATACGGTGATAAATACATAGTGCTCTGATTCCGCAAGGGCACTATTTTATTTGATGCGTCACAGTTCGTATGTCACAGCTCGTTTGCGTTCTTGAACATGATGACGCCCAGGAAGATCACGATTGCGCCGATGACGTTCCAGTGAAATCCCCAGTCGGATGTCTGTGCCAGAATGATAACAACAATTCCAACAAGCAGCATGAACAGTGCGCTCAGGATATATCTCGGATTTCTTTTTCTACCGTTGTTTCTGAATGACATAAATCCACCTCCAAATCCTAATCATGGTATCATAAAAACCACTCCCTTTCAATGCGGCAGAACAAGATATTTGACGTAATTCAGAACATGAAAAAAGCGGCATCCTGGGACGCCGCTTTCTGGTGTATACGTATACTTATTGTCTTGTTTGGCTTTAAGCTTGTGCTTATGCCTCGGCAGCTTCTTCAGCAGCCTTCTTGTCAGCTTCTCTCATTTCGAGAACGTGCTGATATTCTTCCTCAGTCATTTCAGGCATGAACAGTCCAGTTACGCCATAGAACATTGAGATGAGTGGGTTGATCCAGTTAAGTACAGCAAATGGAATGTACGCACTGTTTACACCCAGGAATGATCTCATAGTTGCTCCGCAAGTATTCCAAGGGAAGAAGTTTGAAGTGATTGTTCCGGAGTCTTCCAGACATCTTGACAGGTTCTTTGGAGCCAGTCTTCT
>SVCS01000084.1 GCA_015058205.1 Clostridiales bacterium | reverse complement strand
GAATATAGAATGTGTTTCAGAGAGGAGTCCATCCTGGACTTTGAACGGGCCATGCTCTCCTCCGGCGAGTGCAGGGACCTGCTGCCTATGATGTTCATCAGCGGCGATTCAAAGCATGTGGTCTATTACGACTGCAAAGGTTTTGCGCCCTTGAGCCGATACCGTGTCGATACAACAGAAGACGCTCTCTTCATTCTGGAAAAGGTCCTGATCATTTTGAGCAGCACCATTGAGTATCTGATTACGCCTGCGAAGGTATCGTTGAGCACGGATACTGTTTTCTACAATGCGGAAACAGGCGACATTAAAATCGCCTATGTGCCCGTGCAGGAAGAACCCGCAGGCACAGTCAAAAACTTGCTGAAACTCATCTCTCAGCTAAAAGCGGATGTTGTTGATGAATACAAAGAGTATCTGGATCAGTTCGCACTGCTGGTCTTCCGGAACACCTATCATATGCGGGAGCTTACCAGCAGAATCGGTCTTATGCGGCGGGAACTTTATCTGCGTACCAGCGCTTCTTCGTAAACAGGTAGCACAAAGGCACCAGATACAGATACCACGCCCAGAGAATCGCCTCGTTTCCTATGCCGAAGAATGTCAGCGGAACAGAGCAGGCAATCGCCCATGGAATGAGTCCTACGATGATAATTGTTGAGTTTTCAATATCGATGGCAAGTTCCTGTCTGGTGCCGCCTGTATCCAGATACGGCTTGGTCAGCAGGTCGTTGTGCATCAGTGTTGCAATGGTCTGATTGCAGAAGAGCACACAGGATGCCAGTCCCACAAGTACAGATGTGGCGAAACGGCCAATCTTCGTGCAGCATTTTGTGATGCGGCTAAGCAGACCGTCCAACATTCCGGTTCTGTTGAAGATGCCGGAATAGGCACATGAAATAATCAGAATAATGGCGATTTCAATCATCGAAACGAGTCCGCCTCCGTCGAGGATGGCGGACAGTCCCTCACCTGTCGGATGGTAGCCCAGCAGGAGAACTTTGCATATCTCGAGAATTGAAATCTTTTCTACAAGAAAGGCGATGACGCTGCTGGCCAATACGCTGATAACAATGGACAGGATTACACCCACTTTAAGCAGCGGCAGCGCCAGCATCAGAACCGCCGGCACAAATCCCCATGGGGAAAGTGTGAACTCACTCTTGAAGGAATCCATCAGCGCTGCATCCACATGACTGATTGGATTCATGATTGATACAACAATATATGCGGCAAGGGTCAGAGCAAATGGAAGCGCCGCTGTCTTCATCATGATTTTGACATTGGTCAGGATATCTGTTTTTGTGATGCCGGCCACCATGTTGGCCGATGATGAGACCGGAGATCCTCTGTCACCGAAATAGATACCGGACATGAGTACACCGGCGGTGATCACAGGGTCCACTCCCCCGCTTCTTGCCAGCGCCATGAAAATGACTCCTACGGTTCCTGCCACGCCAAAGGATGTCCCCAGCGCATAGCTCAGCAGGCAGGAAAGCAGGAATGCAATAATCAAAAAGAGCGGCGGCACAATGACCTTCATGCCGTAAAAAACGAATATGGTAATCGTCCCGGAGATTCTCCAGGCGGCCGTAATCAGTCCTATGATCAGCATGACCTCGATCACAATGAGGGAATCGCGGATGGATCCCCAGCTGCTCGAGCTGAGTTCCTTGATGCCTTTGCTTACGGGCATATCCAACTGCTTCAGCCCTAACCCTGTGAACAACAAAAGGCCGATCAGCAGTGCCCACACCATGGAGTGCCCTGTGATCAGCATAAATATCATGCTCGCTATGAAAATGACAAATGCAATAATAAGACCCATATCGCTAGTCTAATTGTTCTATCCAGTGTTTGCAATTGTTTTTATCAAAACCAGAACGGAAATCTACTGAAATCGAAAGGGAATCGGATTGTTGATTATCAAACTGTCCGGCGTCACCAGACAGTCATAGGCCAGAATGTTCACACCGGCTTTTGCTGCTTTTACAAGAGCTTCCCCAAACTGTGGATGCGTCACGTCGTTCGGCGCCACATCCTTTGCGCCCTCCATTTGGACTACGAAGAGGATGTACGCTTCGTATCCTTCTTCATGTGCGCTGATGAGCTCATTGATGTGCTTCACACCCCGCTCCGTCGGCGCGTCCGGAAACCGCGCGTGTCCGTCTTCTTCCAAGGTCACGCCCTTAACTTCGATAAAGCCGCGCTTATCGACTGCTTCCGTATCGGCCGCTTCCTTAGCGCCCGCTCCTTTGTCGCAAGCTTCAACATAGAAATCAAATCTGGAGTCGCCGTACTTCGACTCCGGCTTGATCATCAGGTTCGCAGCATCACTTGCGGAGCTCATGCCGGGCAGACAGATCCGGCCGTTGGACAGCGCTTCCTGCACCACCTTGTTCGGCGCCTGGGAATCCATGTTGAGGAGAATCGACTCCCGACTGGTTCCCTGACCGGCTCCCTGATTCACCACTTTCTCTACAGCAACTAAGGAGTACTGCATCCGCCGTGTTCCCATGCGGCTTTCAAAGTCCTCCAGATACACCTTGGCTCCCGGCAAAAGCAACTCTTTGCATCGTCCTGTATTCTTGACGTGCACCTTTGTAACCTCGCCGCCAGGCAGTTCCACAATCGCAACGAACCGGTTGATTCTCTCTATGAACTTGGCTTCTTTGATTTTCTCGTATTTCATACTTAAAAAAAGGAGCTGCAGTCCGGCTTGTTCTGCCGGCACTGCGGCCCCTTGTCTGACGTGTGTATGTTACTGCATGTTGCCGAAGTCTACTTTCACGTTCTCGCGTTCGCGAACGTCGTCCACTTCGTACATGTTGTACTTCTCGAAGTGGAACTGATTGGCGATCAGGTTGGTCGGGAATGACTCAACCGCAGTATTCATCTCCCTGACGCATCCGTTGTAGTACTTACGGCTGTTTGCGATATCATCTTCAAAGTCATTCAGCTGCTTCATCAGCGTCATGAAGTTCTCATTGGCTTTGAGCTCAGGATAAGCTTCCGCTGTGGCAACAATCGAACCGAGTGAAGCGCCCAGGGCCTGGTTTGCTTCAATCTTCTCATTCGGTGACATAGCATCATAGTTCCTCGTACGAAGCTTGGTGATCTTCTCGAAAGTGCTGCTTTCATGCTGTGCATATGCCTGCACTGTATTCACCAGGTTCGGAACCAGATCCCATCTCTTCTTAAGGTAAACATCCATCGTTGCGAAGGCTTCCTCGATCCTGTTCTTCATCTTGATGAATTTGTTGTACGCACCAATTCCCCAGATCAGAAGAATGATGATAATAATTACAATGATAATTCCTAAAGTCATTCTATCTCCTCCTTATCAGCATGATCTTCTGCGGAAAGTTCTTCCCGCTTGTTCAGAAGATATCTCTTGTGATACTTTAATCTGACATATTCCATGATCTTGTTGTAGTAGACCGGATTGCTGAGCCCGCCGACAACACCGACGACCGGCAGTCCCTGGATGAACTTCAGCACCAGCATATCCAGTGCGAAATCATCGGCCGTAATACCGATCTGCGTCTCGACCTCATCGTAATCCGGCTGTTTCGGATTTCGGATGAGTTCCTCCACTTCAAGATCTGCTTTCAGCCACTTTTCCTGCTTGGCGATGGCCGCTGACATCATCTTGAGAATCAGCAGTCTCTCCTCAGGTTTATTGTAGTCGTATCCATACTTCAGCGCAACCTCATAAATGGACTGCAGGATAAACCCGATGAACAGTACGACGTCCGGCAGGCCGATTCCCAGCGCGCCAAGACCTACGCCTTCCGCCGTGGTGATGATGGATTTCCACCTCTTAGAGGACGAAACATTGCTGCGGAATTTCCTGAGCTCTCTGCGGCTTTGGATACTGTCCACCGCCGTGTCTTTGCTCTCGAAATCCTTCATCAGCCTGTCTTTGCTGTAGGTCTTCTCAATGACATCAAGACCCTTTTCAAAAATCAGGTTGAAAGCTGTCGCAAAGGCAGCCCGAAGGTTGATGTAGATCTTCTCGGGGATCAGACTTTCGAGAGCTTTCTTCCAGCCAGAATCAGAGTTCATGGCCTGCTTTTGCAGTTTCCGCTCCTGTTTCGCTATGTATTTCAGTTCTTTTTCACATGCCAGTCTGAATTGTTCGTCGTTCATTTCCCAGCCTATTTTCTATCTTCCATGGCGACGTAGTCGCGTTTTTCCTGAACGGAATTGTACGCTGGACGCATGAGCTTGCCGCCGTTAACGATTTCCTCCAGGCGGTGGGCACTCCAGCCGGCCAGCCTTGCGGTAGCGAACAACGGCGTTGCGACATCTGTTGAGATATCCAGCGCGCTGTAAACAAACCCGGAGTACAGATCCACATTGGCAGGCATGAGAATCTCCTTGCCGTGCACTTCCGCAAAGAGCTGCGGCGTACGGCGCTCAATGTAGTCGCAGAGCATGAAGTCGTCGATTCTGTCATTGGATTCCGCCAGTTTCTTGGCCATTCCCTTCAGAATCTTCGCACGAGGATCTGACTTGGTGTAAATAGCGTGTCCCATGCCGTAGACCAGTCCCGATCTGTCGTTGGCTTCCCCCTTCAGAATCTTGACGAGATAATCATCCAGAGCCGGGCGCTTATTGATGTCCCTTACGTGGGCCTTGATATCGTTGATCATATTGATGACCGCGATGTTGGCGCCGCCGTGCTTCGGGCCTTTGAGCGAGCCTACTGCAGCTGCGATTGCCGAATACGTATCGGTTCCTGTGGATGAGATTAGGTGGGTCGTAAAGGATGAGTTGTTTCCTCCGCCGTGCTCCGCATGGAGAATCATGCAGACATCCAGTATCTTCGCTTCCAAATCGGAGTACTCACCCATCGGGCGGAGCATCCTGAGAATATTTTCTGATGTGGAAAGCTCCCGAATCGGATCGTGCAGGTGCAGGCTCTTCTTATCATAGTAACTGCTCTTCGCCTGGTACGCGTAGCAGATGATCGCAGGGAAATATCCCATAAGACTCATGGACTGCCGGAGCACATTCTGCAAAGACACATCGTCTGGGTTATCGTCAAAGCTGTACAGAGCCAGCACACTTCTCGCCAGCTTGTTCATGACATTATTTGACGGAGCTGTCAGGATCATATCCCGCGCAAAACCCATCGGCAGCTCTCTGTGATCGCCGAGGATATCATTGAACAGTTTCAGATCCTTCTTTGCAGGAAGCTCGCCGAGCATGAGAAGATAGGAAATCTCCTCAAACCCGAAGCGGTTCTCAAGCAGCACATTATTGACAAGGTCCTCGATATCGTAGCCTCTGTAGTAGAGTTTTCCTTCGAGAGGAACCTTCTTCCCCTGCTCATCCTTTTCGTATCCGATGACCTCGCCGATGTGCGTCAGGCCGACGACAACACCTGTCCCGTTGGAATTACGAAGTCCACGTTTCACGTCATTCTCAATATATAGCTCTTCTGAGATACGGTCTCTTGCTTTCAGTTTCGCTTCGCCGTTTTCATAGAAACTATCCGTCGACCCTTTGTGCTTACCAACAGACCAGTCGCGCGGTTCTTTTTGTTTCTTGTCATTCTTATTTACTTTATTCTTAACTACGTCTCTTCTTACTCTTAATTTCTCAAGCATTCTGAACCCCTTTCGTAATGCCTATTTAACGAATTAAAGCTCTTAATTATACCATGTTTTCGCAATAAAAAAAAGACCGGCGTTGTGCCGGTCTCCCCGTTCCATTTCAATCTATTTGAATGTCAGATTGACTGTGATGATATCCTTCTCGGATTCAATATTCTCAAGGTTGAATTTGATCTCACCAGAGGCCAGATTGTCGTAAATCTCCTT
>SVCS01000083.1 GCA_015058205.1 Clostridiales bacterium | reverse complement strand
CAAGATGAGAGGGGAACCTCTCGATCATGTGCTGTTCTACGGGCCTCCGGGCCTGGGCAAGACAACGCTGGCAGGTATTATCGCCAATGAGATGGGTGTGGATATCAGAATCACGTCGGGACCGGCCATCGAGAGAGCCGGAGATCTGGCGGCGATTCTCACAAACCTCAACGAGAACGATGTTCTGTTTATCGATGAAATCCACAGATTGAACAGGAGCGTTGAGGAAGTGCTCTATTCAGCCATGGAAGATTACGCGCTGGACATCATTATCGGCAAGGGTCCGTCAGCCCGCTCCATCCGGCTGGATATCGCGAAGTTCACCCTGATCGGCGCAACGACTAGGGCAGGAAGTCTGAGCGCACCATTGCGTGACCGCTTCGGTGTCAGCTGCAAGTTCGAGATGTACACGCCGGAAGAACTGGCAGATATCATCAGAAGAACCGCAGGTTTGCTGGAAGTGAAGGTGGATGAACAATCGGTCTTCGAGATGGCGAGACGTTCCCGTGGGACGCCGAGAGTTGCCAACAGAATCCTCAAGAGAGTCAGAGACTTCTCCCAGGTCAAAGGCAGCGGCGCCATTGATATCGACATTACGAAGACGGCGCTGGAGGCTTTGGGCGTGGATTATATGGGTCTGGAGAATCTGGACAGAGAGATTCTGCGGAATATCATCGACAGGTTCGACGGCGGTCCGGTCGGCATCGATACGATTGCTGCGTCCATCGGGGAGGAGAGAGTCACCATCGAGGATGTCTATGAACCGTACCTGATCCAGATCGGATTCCTGAACCGTACGAAGAAGGGACGTGTCGTATCCGCTGCAGCATACAGACACCTTGGTCTGGAATATACCGGAGAAGAATTGACGGGTGATGATGACATGCAGCTGGAACTTGATGTATAATTGGTGTGCGGCGAACGCACATTGGTGTGCTGCCCGTGCACGAGAAGAATTTTGTCTGTGTTGAGACGAAAGGATAGACATGAGAATAGAAGCATTCGATTACGATTTACCGAAGAGTTTAATAGCACAGAAGCCTGCAGAGAAGCGAGATTCCTCCAGGCTTCTTGTTGTACACAGAGATAAAAACGAAGACGGAAGCTGGGCCGATGTACGGGTCGAGCACCGTCACTTTTTTGATATCCTGGAGTACCTGAAAGAGGGCGACTGTCTTGTCCTCAATGACAGCAAAGTCATCCCGGCCCGTTTGTTCGGCCGTAAGGCGGTCAAAGAGTCTGCAGGGAAAAGCGGCGCCAAAGAGGGCGGCGCCCATGTGGAGTTTTTGCTGATCAAGAGGGCCGGTGCAGGAGATACCTGGGAGGTCATGGTGCGACCGGGCAGGAGACTGAAACCTGGCGATGACGTAATCTTCAGCGGACCGGGAAGCGATTTGGAGGATGGACCGCTGCTCAAGGCGCACATCTTAGATTACGGCGCAGACGGTACGCGCATCGTGCAGTTCGAGTACGACGGGATCTTCATGGAACGATTGGAGGAAATCGGCAGTATGCCATTGCCACCGTATATTGAGCGCCCTTCAGGGGATGATGATAAAGACAGATACCAGACGGTCTACTGCAGAGAGGAAGGGTCTGTGGCGGCACCGACGGCAGGACTGCACTTCACGGAAGAACTGCTCGCAGCGGCGAAGGAAAAAGGCGTTGAACTGGCGTATGTGACCTTGCACGTGGGCATCGGAACCTTCCGTCCGGTGAAGGTGGATAATATTGAGGATCACCACATGCATTTTGAAGAATATACGGTCCCGGAAGAAGCTGCGGAGACAATTAACCGGGCCAAGCGGGAAGGCAGACGTGTGATCAGCGTCGGTACCACATCCACAAGAACGGTGGAGAGCGCTGCTTATTATGATGCAGAAGCAGGCTGCTGGCAGCTGCGCGCCGGATCGGACAGTACGGGCATCTTCATTTATCCGGGCTATGAGTGGAAGATCATCGATTCGCTCATCACGAACTTCCACCTGCCGAAATCCACTCTGCTCATGCTGATTTCAGCCCTCTACGACAGAGAAAAAATACTGGAAGTATATAAAGAAGCGGTACAGGAAGAGTACAGATTCTTCTCGTACGGAGATGCAATGTTCATTGAATAAAGAAGACATTGATTCAGTATGACATTGATTAGATAAGACTATGAAACAATTTCTTTGGAAGACATTTGTCAAAGACTACGAAAACTACAAAGACCCGGAAGTGCGTGCCGGTTATACGAAACTGACAGGCGGGCTGGGCGTCATCGTGAATAGTGTGCTTTGCATTGCGAAAATCATTCTGGGGTTCGCAATCCATTCCATCGCCGTCGTGGCCGACGGATTTCACGATTTCGCCGATTCGCTTGCGGCGGTTATCACGCTGATTGCATCACACATCTCCAGGAAGCCGGCGGACAAGGAGCATCCGTATGGGCATGCCAGGGTGGAGTATCTGGCCAGTCTGATGGTGTCTGCAATCATCTTCATCGTCGGTTATCAGCTGATGCGGTCCTCCATCGATAAGATCATTCATCCGGAGCCGACTCACTTTACCTGGCTTATGGTCGGGTTTATGGTCTTTGCAATATTGCTCAAAGGCTCCCAGGCTCTATTTGTCATCGCAACGGGAAAACACATCAATTCCCTGCCGGTCATCGCAGCGGGAACAGACAACCGGAACGACGTGATTACCAGTATCGTCATCGTGATCGGGATGCTTTTGCATCATTTCACAGGAATTGATCTGGACGGTTACATGGGCTGTCTCGTTTCACTATTTATCATTTACACAGGTTTCCAGATCATCAGGGAGACGGTGCATCCGCTGCTGGGTGAACCACCTGATAAGGAGACATTAGGGAAGATAGAAGAAATCATCATGGAACAGCCGGAAGTGCTGGGTGCCCACGATATCATCGTCAACAACTACGGACCGGGCAGGGCCTATGGGTCATTCCATATACAGGTGGACTCCCGCTTAGATCTTCTTTCGGCGCATACAATCATCGATTACATTGAACGCCGCCTGAAAGAAGAGATGAACTTCGATGCCGCAGGGCACTTGGATCCAATCGTAATCGATGACCCGGAGAGACTCAAGGTAATCGATATTCTGGATCAGGCAGTTCCCGGTATCGAGGGCGTTGAAAGTTACCATGATGTTCGCGTCATTCCGCGCAAAGACCACAAGCACGTGATATTTGATGTAGTGCTGGAACCGGAAGCCCTCGCAAAGAAAGATGAAATCGCAGAAAAACTGACGGAGATCATCGAGGCGGAGAATATGAACTATCAGGTGATCATCAATTTCGATCAGTCCTTTGTTTAAGATTTGACAGTTGATTGATGCAAATCAATGCATGAGATAAATACAGTAGTTAGGAGACAATATGACAGCGGTAACATTTGATCTGCTGAAGACAGACAGCAGAACCAAAGCACGCAGGGGCGTCGTTCACACGCCTCACGGCGATATACAGACACCGGTTTTCATGCCGGTAGGTACGGCTGCAACGGTCAAAGCCATGCGTCCGGAGCAGGTGGAAGAAATGGGAGCACAGATCATTCTGAACAACACCTACCATCTCTATCTGCGTCCAGGTCATGAGATCGTGCGGGAAGCCGGCGGCTCTCATAAGTTCATGAACTGGAACAAGCCGATTCTCACGGACAGCGGCGGATTCCAGGTGTTCAGTTTGGGCAAGATGCGCAAAATCACCGAAGAAGGCGTCAAGTTCCAGTCGCACATCGACGGATCCCGTCACATGATCTCACCAGAGAAATCCATGGAGATACAGCATGCTCTGGGATCAGACATCATGATGGCCTTTGATGAGTGCGCGCCATGGCCTGCCGAGCGCAGATATGTAGAGGAATCACTGGAACTGACAACACGTTGGCTGGCACGCTGCAAGAAAGCTCACGATGACTACGCAGCTTCTCTCGGCGGAGAAAGTCAGGTGCTGGGAGAGGGATGCAATCAGTCTCTGTTCGGCATCATGCAAGGCGGCACTTATAAAGACCTGCGGGAACGGAGCGCGGAGCAGGTCGTTTCCATGGATCTGCCGGGATACGGCATCGGCGGACTGTCTGTAGGCGAGCCGAAGGAACTGATGTATGAAGTCATGGATGACTGCGTGGAGCTTTTGCCGAAGGACAAGCCCCGTTACCTGATGGGCGTCGGAAGTCCGGATTGCCTGTTTGAAGGCGTTGAGAGGGGCGTCGATATGTTCGACTGTGTTCTGCCGACCAGAATCGCGCGCCACGGCATGGCAATGACCTCTCAGGGCAAAGTCAACATCAAAAACAAAAAGTACGAACGCGACTTCACGCCGCTGGATCCGAATTGTGACTGCTACACCTGTCGGAATTACAGCAGGGCATACTTGCGGCACTTGTTCAAGTGTGATGAGATTCTCTCTGCCATGCTGATGACGAATCACAACCTGCACTTTTTGATCAAGACCATGGAGCATATCAGACAGTCTATCGAGGAAGACAGATTTACAGAATACAAGAAGGAGTTCTTTGATGCCTACGGAATATGAAAATAAATCAGTCTGCGGACAGGATCTTGGATTATGCCGCGATTATGAACTTTGCGGCGGCTGCGTCTATCAGGGTGTACCGTACGAAGAGCAGCTTCGCATCAAGGAAGACGAAGTGCGGGGACTCCTCGATGCAAAGTCCATCAAATACGGTGAATTCCTGCCGATTCAGGCAGCGCCTTCCCGGTACGCATACCGGAATAAGATGGAGTACACCTTCGGAGATGAGGTCAAGAATGGACCAACCACGCTAGGCATGCATCCACGCGGACGTTTCATGTCCATCATCACTGTGGACCAGTGCCAGCTGGTGCACGAGGATTTCAATACAGTCCTGCGCGCCACCCTCGACTTCGTGGAAGGAAAAGGCTACAGCCACTACCATAAAAAACGTCACACGGGTCTCATGCGTCATCTCATCGTGCGCAGAGGCGTGCGGACAGGGGAGCTGCTGGTAAACATCGTGACCGCGTCAGATGGAGCGGCAAGTGGTGTCGGGGCAGCAGGCGGCGAAGTTTTCGATGAAGCGGGCTACGCCGAGATGATCATGGACCTGCCTCTGGAGAACCAGGTGGTGGGGGTTTTGCGTACCATCAACGACCGCCTAGCAGACGCTGTATACTGCGACGAACTGCGAATCCTGAGCGGACGTGATTATTACAATGAGGAGATCATGGGGCTGAAGTTCCGTGTCAGCGCATTCTCCTTCTTCCAGACAAATGTGGAAGCGGTGGAGAATCTCTATACCTATGCGGTTTCACTGATTGATGATTTTGAAGGGAAGGATGCCTTTGATTTATATTGCGGCACAGGCACGAT
Source organism: Clostridiales bacterium (assembly GCA_015058205.1). GTDB lineage: Bacteria > Bacillota > Clostridia > Peptostreptococcales > Anaerovoracaceae > Lentihominibacter. Next base: position 469 of record SVCS01000083.1, on the reverse strand, counting down.
CACTCAAGTGCTTGCACGCAAAGCCAGAACGGCACTCGGCGTGGAAATCGTTGAAGAAGCCGTTGAAGTGGCCCGTCAGACCGCCGAACTGAACGGACTGGACAACTGCCGATTCATCGCCGGCGACTGCTTCAAAGTTCTGGATTCTATCGATGACAAACCTGATGTCATCGTCGTAGATCCACCTCGTGTTGGCATTAAGAACGACGCGCTTGATAAAATCATCAGCTACGGCGTCGACCAGATTGTCTACGTCAGCTGCAATCCGAAGTCTCTGGCTGAAAACCTTTACTACTTGCAATACTATGGATATCAGGTGGAATCGGTTAAGCCTTTCGATAATTTCCCAGGTACGAAGCATGTGGAGTGCGTGTGTTTGATGTCAAAGAAGAAGGCTGAATAAGCTCTAAACCCGTTGATGTCAACGGGTTTTGTTTTTTGTATGATGTGGCGTTCGATCTGACTTTAC
>SVCS01000082.1:1779-5854 GCA_015058205.1 Clostridiales bacterium | reverse complement strand
GACAGAATCGGGCCGGATGCTTTTGCAGAGATCTACAGAGAGTATGACGAGACAGGAGTCTTCGATACGATTCTCGGTACAGCTGCCATAGACGGAACGAATGTCAGTGATGTGATCAAGGCTGCGGCAGGTTATATGGAAGAAGGACCAATGTTCTTCCCGGATGACATCGTTACAGAGAACCCTGCCAGATTCATCGTCAGTGAGATCATTAGAGAGAAAATCCTGCTGTATCTGCAGGATGAGGTGCCCCATGGCGTGGCTGTGGAAATCGAACAGTACGAAGAAGAGGATGATCTGACGAGAATCGGTGCCGTGATCTATTGCGAACGGAAATCCCACAAGGGAATGATCATAGGCAAAGGCGGCAGAAAACTCAAAGGCATCGGCAAGAGCGCACGCCAGGAAATCGAAGCCCTGCTCGGCACCAAGGTATTCCTGGAAACATGGGTCAAAGTCCGGGAAAACTGGCGGGACAGCGATATTGCACTGACAAATTTCGGATACAGAGATTAATTGGGAAACCTGAAGATCAAGATGAAAGCAGATACAGAGGGCATTGTCCTCAGAGAAACAAAAACTTCATACAACAGACGCATGATACACCTGTTCACCCGTGAATACGGGAAGATCAGCGCAGGCACCAGCCTGGGGGAACGGGGCAAAAGCAAGAGCGCCCTGGCACTGCAACATTTCACTTTCGGGCGGTATGCGCTTCACAGAGGAAGAGACAGCTACAATATCGATGCGGCAGAAGTCATCAAGAGCTTTTACGGCATCGGCGAGAACGTGGATAAGTACTTCAACGGGGCCTATGTGCTGGAGTTTACATCTAAGGTTCTTCATCCGGAAGTGCCCGCACCTGCAGTGTTCGACATGCTCATTGATTTTTTTGAGATGCTCGAACGGCGGGAAAAGGGATTCGGGACTTTGGTTCTGGCTTACCAGACAAGGCTGTTCAGGTTTATGGGAATCGCACCTGTGCTTGACAAATGCGCCGTCTGCGGAAGTGCTGCCGGAAGCTGGTTCAGCATTGAGGATGGCGGTCTGATCTGCGATGAATGCCGCAGCAGAATCATCGCGGAAGAGGGCGGGAATTCAGCCCGCAGTGCATTGATTTACCCTGTGAGTTTTGATATAATCAATGCATTAAAATATTTTAATAATCATTCATTGAAACAGCTAGAGAATATTGCGCTTAGTGAGGATACAGGCAAAGCGCTGCAGAGGATTGTGAGAGAGTACGCAGCGTATCATCTGGATGCCTCGAATATAAAGAGTGAAACCATGATTTAAAAAGGGAGGATTACAAAAATGGAAATCACACTTGAAAAGATTGAATTAGTAAAAGACAGAACAGGCGTCACATATGCCGAAGCTAAAAAAGCATTGGAAGATGCTGATGGAAGCGTAGTTGATGCTATCATCGCAATTGAAGAGACAGTTAATTCAGGCAACAAAAAGAGAGCTTTCGGTGAAAAGGGAGAAGCACTTTTCGCAAGTCTTAAGAGCCTCGTTAAGAAGGGTAATGTTGCAAGAATTCAGGTCAAAAAAGACGGCGACAGCATCCTCAACGTTCCTGTAAACGCTGGTATTCTGGGCATCTGCATCGCGCCGCTGGCATCCGTAGTTGCAATCGTTGCTGCTTTCGGATTTAAGTGCACAATTGAAGTAGTGAAAACTGACGGAACAATCATCGATGTCAGTGATGCTGTTTCCGACAAGGTTTCACAGGCTGCTGAGTTCGGAAGTGATACATTTGAATCACTGAAGGGAAAAGGCAAGGACTTCTACGATAAGGCAAAAGAGAGCGATATCTACGACAAAGCTAAGGATGCTGCCGGTGGTCTGAAGGACAAGGCTGAAGACATCTATGATAAGGCTAAAGAAACTGATATCTATGACAAGGCCAAAGATGCAGCAGAAGGTCTGAAGGACAAGGCTGAAGATCTGAAGGATAGAGCTGAAGATTTCAGAGATGAGTTCAAAGAAAGAGTAGCAAAAGAAGCAGAAGAAGCTGAAGAAGCAGTGGAAGAAGCTGCAGAAGAGGCTGTAGAAGTTGAAGCAGAGTTTGAAGCAGAAGTAGAAGAAAAGGGCGAAGAAGAATAATGACAACAGAAGTTACAATGGAGAAAATCACCGCCCTTGCGAAGAACAGAGGGTTTATCTTTCCGGGTTCTGAAATTTACGGCGGATTGGCGAACACATGGGACTATGGTCCCCTTGGCGTTGAACTGAAGAATAACATCAAAGACGCATGGCGTCAGAAGTTCGTTCGTGAATCAGAGTATAATGTGGGACTTGATGCAGCGATTCTGATGAATCCTGAGACATGGGTTGCTTCAGGGCATGTAGGCGGATTCGCAGATCCGCTCATCGACTGCAAAGCCTGCAAGGCACGTTTTCGTGCAGATAAGCTGATAGAAGACCATCTCCACGCTGAGGGACAGATGGATGTACAGGTCGACGGCTGGTCAAACGAGAAACTGGAACAGTTCATTGCTGAAAATGGTGTTAAGTGTCCGGAATGCGGCAAATCTGATTTCACAGGGATTCGCCAGTTCAACCTGATGTTCAAGACCTTCCAGGGAGTTACAGAAGATTCAAAGGCGGAAATTTATCTCAGACCTGAAACTGCACAGGGTATATTTGTAAACTTCAAGAATGTTCAGAGAACAGCGAGAAAGAAGATTCCATTCGGAATCGCACAAGTAGGAAAATCTTTCAGAAATGAAATCACGCCAGGCAACTTCATCTTCAGAACAAGAGAGTTTGAGCAGATGGAACTGGAGTTTTTCTGCAAACCAGGAACGGAACTTGACTGGTTCGCATACTGGAAGGACTACTGCGCTGATTTTCTGAGAAATCTGGGGATCAAGGAAGATCACATGAGGCTCAGGGATCACGATCCTGAGGAACTGTCTCACTACAGCAACGCCACAACAGATATCGAATTCCTCTTCCCGTTCGGATGGGGTGAGCTTTGGGGCGTCGCTTCGAGAACTGATTTCGACCTGATGGCGCACCAGAACCATTCAGGTCAGGACATGCTGTATCTTGATCCTGAGACCAATGAGAAATATGTGCCATACTGTATCGAACCTTCCGTAGGTGTTGAGAGAATGCTGCTGGCGTTCCTGGTTGATGCTTATGATGAAGAAGTTCTTACAGATGACAAAGGCAAGGAAGACGTACGGAAGGTACTGCGGCTTCACCCGGCACTGGCGCCGTTCAAGGCAGCCGTACTGCCACTGAGCAAAAAGCTTGGAGACGTTGCAGAGCCTGTTTACCATGAGCTGAAGAAATACTTCATGGTTGACTACGATACGGCAGGTTCCATCGGCAAGAGATACAGAAGGGAAGACGAAATCGGTACTCCATTCTGCATTTGTGTTGACTTTGATACAGCCGAAGACGGTTGTGTTACGATCAGAGACCGTGACACAATGGAACAGGTAAGGATTCCTGTCGGCGAGGTCAGGGCGTATATCGAGGAAAGACTCGAGTTTTAATATACTGTCAAAAATAGTTTTAGGTAAAAATGAGGAGAGTAAAGAAAAATGGGAAAGTTTGTTTATTCATTCAATGAAGGCTCCAAGGATATGAGAGACCTTCTGGGTGGTAAGGGTGCCAATCTGGCAGAGATGACTAAAATCGGACTTCCGGTACCGTTTGGCTTCACTGTAACAACAGAGGCTTGCACAAGGTATTATCAGGAAGGCCAGACAATCGGTCAGGATATCGTAGACGATATCTACGTTAAGCTGGCTGATCTGGAAGCTGTAACAGAGAAGAAGTTCGGTGATGCGTCAAATCCGCTTCTCGTATCTGTTCGTTCCGGAGCTAAGATTTCAATGCCGGGCATGATGGATACCATTCTGAATCTGGGACTTAATGACGAGACAGTTGAGGGACTTTCAGCGCTTACTGGAAATCCTCGTTTCGCATATGACTCCTACAGAAGATTCATCCAGATGTTCGGTGATGTAGTAATGGGCATCAGCAAGAGCAAGTTCGATGAGATCTTTGATGGACAGAAGGACAAGAAGGGCGTCATGTTTGACGTAGACCTGGA
>SVCS01000082.1:0-1679 GCA_015058205.1 Clostridiales bacterium | reverse complement strand
CAGCCGATCGCTGAGATGGCAGAGGCATTCCCTGAGGTATACGGAGACTTCGTAAGAATTGCCGACGTACTGGAAAATCACTACAAAGACATGCAGGACATGGAGTTCACAGTAGAGAGGGGCAAGCTCTTCATGCTGCAGACCAGAAATGGTAAGAGAACTGCTCCATCCGCTGTTAAGATCGCAGTAGATATGGTCGGCGAAGGCCTGATCACAAAGGAAGAAGCAATCATGAGAATTGAGCCTGGTCAGATCGATCAGCTGCTCCACCCGATGTTCGATGCAGATGAACTGGCAGCTGCAGAGAAACTGACAAAGGGACTTCCTGCTTCACCGGGCGCTGCATGCGGACAGATTTACTTCAACGCAGCTGACGCTGAGGCAGCCGTTGCAGAAGGCAAGAAGGTTATTCTGGTAAGACTGGAGACTTCACCGGAAGACCTGGCAGGTATGGTAGCTGCGGAAGGTATCCTGACAGCAAGAGGCGGTATGACTTCACACGCTGCAGTAGTTGCCAGAGGTATGGGCAAGTGCTGCGTATCAGGATGTTCAGAAATCAAGGTCGACGAAGGATCCAAGTTCCTGGGAATCGGCGAATATGAATTCAAGGAAGGCGACTTCATTTCACTGAACGGAACGACGGGTGACGTTCTCAAAGGCGAAGTCAAGACTGTTCCACCTGAACTGTCAGGCGACTTCGGAACAATCATGAACTGGGCCGATGACATCAGAACACTCAAGGTAAGAACAAATGCTGATAATCCTAGAGATGCGAAGCAGGCAGTAGAGTTCGGCGCACAGGGCATCGGCCTCTGCAGAACTGAGCACATGTTCTTCGAAGAAGAGAGAATTCCTGCAATCAGAAGAATGATCATGGCTGATACTGAAGAAGAGAGAAGAGAAGCACTGAGCTTCCTGCTCCCTTATCAGAAAGGCGACTTCAAGGGTATTTATGAGGCAATGGAAGAGAGACCTGTAACAATCAGACTCCTCGACCCACCTCTCCATGAGTTCATTCCGCATACTGATGAAGAACTGCATGAACTTGCAGACCTCATCGGCAAGCCATATGAGAAGCTGGCTAAGAAGGCTGAAGAGCTCCACGAGTTCAACCCAATGCTGGGACACAGAGGATGCAGACTTGCTGTAACATATCCTGAAATTGCTGAGATGCAGGCTGAAGCAATCATCACAGCTGCAATCGAAGTAAGAAAAGAGAAGGGCTATGACATCGTTCCGGAAATCATGGTTCCACTCGTAGGAAGCAAGCCAGAGCTGACAAACGTTAAGAAGACTGTTGTTGATACAATCACAAGAGTATTCGAGAGAGAAGGCGTTGAATTCCCTTATCTGGTAGGTACGATGATCGAGATTCCAAGAGCAGCTCTGACAGCTGACGAAATTGCAGAAGAAGCTGAATTCTTCTCATTCGGAACAAACGACCTGACGCAGATGGGATTCGGATTCTCAAGAGACGACACAGGCAACATCATCAAGGAATACAAGGCAAAGGGCATCTTCGAAGACGATCCGTTCCAGAGCCTTGATCAGACAGGTATTGGCAAGCTGGTCAAGATGGCCGTAGAGCTTGGTAAGAAGACCAGACCTGACATCCACCTTGGTATCTGCGGCGAGCACGGCGGCGATCCTAAGTCCATCGACTTCTGCCACAGAGTTGG
>SVCS01000023.1:5706-22992 GCA_015058205.1 Clostridiales bacterium | reverse complement strand
TCTTGACCACTTGACCAATCGAGCATATTCATTTGTCGCGGACGTTAGTATAACACAACGTCCGCGGCTTTGTAAAGACCAAATATATCAAAGATTCGCGGTCAGATTTCACAGGAAGATATCCATGTCGTACCAGACGGCGCCGCCGTAGACGGATTGAGATACACCTAACAAGTGGTAGCTGAATTTCTCATACATCTTGATGTTCTTTTCAACGCAAGTGAGGACCATGCGCTTGCGGCCTTTTGCTTTCTCGCGCTCGGCGTAGACGCGCATGATTTCCCGCCCCAGGCCCAGTCCCCTGTACTGGGGCATGACGACGAGACTGACGAGCATGATCGTACTGCCATCGGGGTCGTGCAGCTTTCCGCCTTCCGAGAAGAACTCATCCCGGATGACGCTTTCGTTCGTTGCCACGCCGTTGACGTAGCCAGCTATTTCGCCAGTCGCTTTTTCGATTGCAAGGAGAAAGAACTCCGGTGCGGCGTAGACCCGGTCGAGGATCTCTTCGCGGGTACAGCCTTCACCCGGCGGCATGCATACATCTTCCATGTAAATAGTATGGTCGACCTCATCCATATTGTTGGGATCGATGGTCCGGAATTCAAAACGTTCCTGCAGCATGGTTATTCTCCGATGATTTTAATGAGGGCGCGCTTGTTGCGCTTACCATCAAGTTCGTAATAGAAGATCTGTTCCCATGGACCGAAGTCCAGTTGGCCGTCTGTGACAGCGCAGACAACTTCCCGGCCCATGAGCTGGCGCTTGCAGTGAGCGTCGCCGTTGTCTTCGAAGCCGTTGTGGTCGTACTGATCATATGGCTTTTCCGGGGCGAGGCGCTCGAGCAGCCGTTCGAAATCACGGTGGAGTCCCGGCTCATCGTCATTGATGATTACGCTTGCAGTGATGTGCATCGGATTGACCAGACAGAGTCCTTCTTTGATACCGCTTTCATCAATCGCCTGCTGTACGTCCCGAGTGATATTCACAAGACCACGCCGTTTCGGCAGGTTGAACCACATTTCCTTTCTGTATGTTTTCATTTAGATACCCTCCAATTTGTTCGTGACAGCTTGAATTCATTCTATATAAACAGACACTGTTTTTCAATAGCACAACAGGGTCGTTCATGGCTGTAACAGGCGGTGTCGTTCATGGCTGTATCAGACTGTGAATTCTTGACACAGTAATGGCCAGACCATATAATTTTATATTGGGGAAGACCATGGAAGGAGCAATGCAAAAGCAATGAAAATCGTGATCACAGCAGGTGGTACAAGCGAACGGATCGATGACGTCAGAACCATTACAAATTCTTCAACAGGCAGTCTTGGTTTTGCAATCGGCAATGCGTTCAAAGAGATCGATGAAATCGAGAAAATCTACTATCTCCACGGAAAGAGAGCAGTCTGGCCGGAAGATGAGAAAGTGGAGCCGGTAGAAATCGGAGGCGTTCTGGATCTGAAGGAAAATCTGACGAGAATCCTGCAGGAGGATCAGATCGACGCAGTGATCCACGCCATGGCAGTCAGCGACTACATGGTGCATCAGGTGACCACGCTGGACAAACTCATGGGAACAGAAGACCCGGACCATGCGCAGGATCTATCGGGCAATAAGATCAGCTCCGATATCGATGATCTGATCATCCACATGAAGCGCTCACCGAAGGTGATCAGCCTCATCAAGCAGGCGAGCCCGGAAACGACACTGGTAGGGTTCAAACTCCTCAGCGGCGTACCTCATGAAGAACTGATTGATGTGGGATACAGGCTTTTACAGAAGAACAACTGCGATTTCGTCATGGCCAATGACCTGAGAGAAATCGGCAGAGACTTCCACAAAGGTTACCTGATCCACAAAGACAAATCATACGATTCCATGAACACGAACGAGGAGATCGCGCAGATGATCGTCCGCCGCGTCCTCGAAGAAAGGAAAGGGAAATAGATGTATATCGTACTCGGAGTTACAGGAAGCATCTCCGCTTATAAGGCGGCGGATATCGCGAACCGTCTGCACAAGGACGGACATGAAGTGCACGTTGTTATGACGGACGGCGCGAAGGAATTCATCACACCGCTGACATTGCAGACGCTTTCCAAGAACAAAGTCCACGCAAACGAGTTTGAGGAATATGACCCGACCATCGTCAAGCATATCGATCTGGCAGGCAATGCTGATGTTGTGCTGATCGCACCGGCAACGGCGAATATTATCGGGAAGATTGCAAACGGCATCGCTGATGATTTGCTGACTGCAGTAACGATGGCAGCGGCAAATCAGGCGAAGATCATCATTGCGCCGGCCATGAATACCAATATGTACGAGAACCCGATCGTTCAGGCGAACATCGAAAAACTCAAGGGTTTCGGATACCAGTTCATCGAGCCGAAGGATTCACATCTTGCCTGCGGAACAACAGGCAAAGGCGCCCTCGCCGATGTAGACGACATAGTAAAAATCACAGAAGGAGCAGAAGCTAAATGATAATGTACGAAAGCACAAGAGGCAGCAACCAGTTCAAGACTGGGGCGCAGGCGGTCATTCAGGGTATCGCAGAGGACAGAGGTCTCTACGTACCACAGGAAGTTCCGGCGCTTCCGAAGCCGATCGGCGAAATGGTCGGCATGACATATAAGCAGGTTGCTTTTGAAATCATAAAGACATTCTTCGATGACTACACAGATGAAGAAATGAAGTACTGTACAGACGGTGCTTATGACAGCAAGTTTGAAGAAAAAGAAATCGTTCCTGTCACAAAGGCAGGAGGAGCTTATTTCCTCGAGCTTTATCACGGCAAGACGGCAGCATTCAAGGATATGGCGCTCAGCATTCTGCCATATCTTCTGACGACAGCAACGAAGAAAGAAAACGAAGACAAGAAAATCTGCATCCTGACAGCAACTTCCGGTGACACGGGCAAGGCTGCACTGGAAGGATTTGCAGATGTACCGGGAACAGAAATTATCGTATTCTTCCCGAACAAAGGCGTCAGCCAGGTACAGGAACGTCAGATGATTACTCAGGAAGGCGCGAACACCCACGTATTCGCGATTGAAGGAAACTTTGACGATGCTCAGACAGGCGTGAAGAAGATCTTCAACGATGATGCTTTTGCAGAAAAACTGGCGGGTATGGGATGCAAGCTCAGCAGTGCGAATTCCATCAACATCGGCCGTCTCGTGCCGCAGGTAGCTTATTATGTATGGGGCTATCTGAAGCTGGTAGAGAGAGGCGTTGTCAAGGAAGGCGAACCAGTCAACATCTGTGTCCCGACAGGAAACTTCGGCAATATCCTCGCTGCGTACTATGCAGGAGAGATGGGCATTCCAGTGGGCCGTTTCATCTGTGCTTCCAACAAGAACCGCGTACTGACAGACTTTTTTAACACAGGCGTGTATAATACAAACAGAGAATTCTATCTGACCAATTCACCATCCATGGACATTTTGATCTCCAGCAATCTGGAGAGATTGCTGTACCATCTGGCAGGCAATGACGGTGAAGAAATCCGTGGTCTGATGGAATCCCTCGAAAAAGAACAGCGCTATGAAGTCAGCCCGCAGATTCGCGAAGGCATCAAGAAATTCTGGGGAGGCACAGCGACTGTGGAAGAAACAAACGCAACGATCGGTGCTATGTATAGAGAAGAGAACTATCTGATCGACACACATACAGCCGTCGGCTATAAAGTCTATCGCGATTACGTTCAGGCCACGGGTGATCACACACCAACTCTGATTGCATCCACTGCAAGCGCCTACAAGTTCGCAGAGAGTGTTGCCAAATCCATCGGCCTCAATGAAGAGGAAGATGGTTTCGGATACATCCGCGCAGTGGCTGACAAAACGGGGGTACGCGTTCCGAAGGCCTTGAAGGATCTGGATACGAAACCGATCCGCCACAAGGGCGTCATTGAAATTCCTGACATGATCGACGCAGTAGAAGAAAGCGTGAAGTAATAAAAACTGGGGTAGCAAGAGATGAGAAAGATTTGGATTGCAACAATTGTGATATCGATGGCAGCAGTGATGCTTTTGCTTGGAGGCTGCGGTCAGCAGGCAACAGCAACACTGGAGGACATTGCAGCCGATAACCCGGACATCGTGACAGCGATCCAGGAAAATCTGACGACACCGGAGGCCATGACCTCTGAAGTCAGCTTTTCCGGTGATAGTTTTGATATTACCTACAAGTTCAAAGATCCTATCGATGATGCTGATGAGAAAGTTCTGGTAGAATCCTTCAGCAAGAATTCTGATACGCTGAAAGAAGGATTTGAGAAAGCCCTCACTGATCTGGAGACCCAGACCGGCATCACCGGAATTACCGGTACGATTCACATTTTCAACGCCAGCGGTGAGGAAACTTGGACCCATGAGTTCCCGGAGAAATAACGAAGGAGTGGACGAATGAAAAAGTTTAGTAAGCTTAAAATCATCCAGATGATTGTTTTTATTGTTGTTGCAATCGTCGGTATCGTGATTGTATTCACAGATGCAGAACTCTATCAGATGATCGGATTTGATCCACATATCAGGATTCTGTCTATTGTTTTATGGGTTGCTCTGGGGCTTGCTTTCGTTTTTATGTTCCTCGATTACCGACTTGACTCACAATTGAGGAGAGAAAATGAAGAACTGAACTATGCCTTTTATACAGATCCGGATACAGGCATTGCCAATCGAAACAGCTGCGATGCGTATATCAATCAGTTCGATAACAGACTCCTTCCGGAGGGAATGGCGGCATTTACGATTATGGTCAGCAACCTGAAGGAACTGAACGAAGAACTTGGGTATGAACAGGGTGACAAAGCCATTTCCGACCTTGCCGGAATCCTCCAGGGGATTCTGCCGAAAGGCGATTTTCTCGGACGGAACGGCGGCGATAGATTTCTGATCATTATGAGAAAATGCAGCAAGACAGATAAGGAAGCATTTCTACGTAAAATCGATGCGGCAATCGCGCAGCGCAACAAGAAAGTCTCTGAAGAAGAGAAGATAGAGCACAGAGTCGGCGCAGCCCTCCAGGTTGAGCGCCATGCGATGACACTGCATACTCTGGTAGCTGTTTCTGACCGCAAAGCGCATGGAGAGAACTTACAGTAAGTTCCAAAGGGGGCGGCCGAATTGAAAGTACTGGATTACAATTATCTGGCTTCGCTGGTGAGGAAGGCACAGTCCGGAGACAGTAATGCCTTTGCAGAGCTATATGTGGCGACCTATCAGCAGCAGTACCGATATGCATATAAATATCTGAAAGATGAACATCTGGCGCAGGATGCTATTCAGGAAACCTATATTCATGCGCTTCGGAGTATTACGAAGCTGCAGAATCCGCAGCTGTTCATCGCCTGGCTCAACAGGATCAATTTCCGTACCTGTTTTGATCTTATGCGGAAACCGGATAAGAGCAGAACAGATGTCGTGCTCGGTGATCGTGCTGAAGAAGTGCGTTCCGAGAGCGATCATACGGAGAATGAAGTCATCGAAATCGACTCCAGAAGATATATACTGAAGCAGGTGCTGAACCTTCCGCTCACAGAGTCGCAGGTGATACTGATGAAGTATTATCAGGGGATGAGCAATGATGATATCGCAGCGGTGATGAATATCAGCCGCAGTACAGTAAAAAGAAATCTGAAGTCGGGAAAAGAACGTCTGGCCAGACTTCTTTCGGAATTCCGTGTATGAGGGAGGTGGTGAAATGGACATGAACAATGCGAATGAACCTAAGTTAGATGCCCTTACAGCCACCAGAATGCTGGAGGATATTTTCGAAGAGGCAGGAGCAGTGTCAAATTCTCTGCCGGCGGAGGCCCTGGCAGGTTATCCTGAATTTGAGCGGGCTCGTTTCCTGCCGCAGAGAGTCCTGCTGATTGTTCTGCTCGTACTGTGGCTTTTGCTGCCGGCCTTTTTCATCACACCGAAATGTGATATTTCCCAGGTCAGCACCAATGAACAGAACCTACCGGTATATACCGTTGAAGTTCAGTCACTGCTTCCGATCAGGAATGTTGAGGCGATCCTCAATGGAGCAGAGATGAAACTGTACGCGAAGGACAGCAAGACATATGCAGTGGAACCGAATCAGAACGGAACGATGGAAATTCGTGTCACATCAGTAAACAATCAGACTGCCGTGAGAAGCGTAGACGTGGCAGTGGTCGACGATGTGGGACCGAAACTGATTTCCACCGAGGTGTCCGGTCAGAAGGTATTTCTCCAGATGGCAGAAAATGGAACAGGCATCGCCTACAACAACATCTATGCCATCGGACAGACCTCCAAGGAAATCGTTCAGCCTGCTGATTTTGACAGAGAGACAGGAACGATTATCTTCGAGCTGACCCAGGAAAAGTGGGATGTCTATGTTCCGGATGCACGGGGAAATGCACTTCATTTATCAGTAGAAATCAAATAAGAAATCAATGATTCAGAAAAACAGCCGATTTTTTCAGAAACGGCTGTTTTTTTGACCCTTTTTTACAATCAAGTACGTCTTATATATCATAAGGGGTTTATTAAAGGAAAATGAGCACAATGAGAAGGAAAACGATGAAAAAAGAGAAAAGAACAAGAAGAATCATGATTGCCGCAGCCTTTACGGCTGTAATCGCAATCGGAATCGCCTTTGCAATGCCGCTCACGGCGGAAGTGTCTTTGGCGGAACAGACTCCGGAAGACAATCCGATCGTGATGCAGAATGAAGAGGGCGGAGAAGTTATCATCGATGTCGAAGAGGAACTTCCGGCCGACAGTGAAGAACTGAGACAGCAGGAAGAATCTGCCGGCATTGTAACCCTCGAGGAAGAAGAGGTCCCATTGGCCGGATTCACACAAGTGAAGCCTGATCCGGGCAGCGGGGATATTCACCTGGTTTGGATGATTCTCCTCCTTGCAGCAGCTCTTGTATATATAGGATATTTTTCATCCTATCAGAATAAATTGTTCGACCTCAGGCGAAAGATCGCAGAGGCAGAATACGACATAAGAAAGGATGGGTACAGGAAATGATGACGAATATAGCAGCAGTCGTTCTAGGCGCGATTACGATTATCTGCCTGGCCGCCTTTCGCGTCAGTCAGAAGAGAAAAATCATGAAGTTCAGAGACGAACTGATTTCCCAGTATAAAGATCCCGTTTCAGGAGACGAAAAGGAGGTGGGAAGATGAGCCTGTTTTATATTTTAGATATCTTCCCGATTCTGGCACTGATCGGCCTGATCATTGCTTTTGTCATCAAAAGACGGGCAATGAAAGAGGAAGAAAAAGAGCTAAAGGAAACACTTGAGTCATTTGCAGTGAAGGAACGGTCCAATGAGAATCAATAAGCACAGTATAGCGAAAAAAGCCATCGCAATTCTGCTGACCATAACCATGGTACCAACGCTGGTACCAAGCATTTCATGGGCAGATGACGGTGATGGAAGCGATGGGGAAAGCACTCCGCCGGCACAGGAAGAACCGAAGGAACCAAAACCGGAACCGAAGCCGGAGCCAACGCCGGAACCAAAGCAGGAGACAGTATCTGAACCTGCGGCGGAACCAGATTCCGGCGATTCTTCCGGCAGCACTGAGGAATCCGGTGCGGCCGATAGCGGAGAGACGATCACAACAGAGGAAGCTGCCGCGGCGGAAGAAGAAATCGAAACGGAAGAGGAAGACAAAATGCCGGCCGTTTCTTTCTCAGACAGTGCCGGGGGACTGGCGGTCAGAATCTCAGCTCCGGAGGGCGCACTCCCGGAAGGAACGAAGGTCAAAGTTAGCGGCGTTTCAACGGGTCAAGCGAAGGCCATTGCCCAGAGGGCAATCGGTGATTCCGGAAAGATCCGCGATGCGAAGGGCGTCGACATCAGCTTCTACGACAAAAGCGGCAAAAAGATCGAACCGGCCAAGGCCGTAACGGTGACACTTTCCGGTGCAGGTGTGCGCGGAAACGATCCTGCGATCTATCACCAGGGCAGCGGCGGTGTTCAGAAAGTGAAGTCTCTCAGTTCGGGTAACGGAGGGTCATTCAGCGCGTCTGATTTTTCTGTTTACGTAGTTGCTGCAGAATACTACACGGTCAGTTTCAAGATGAACGAGGAAGATGGCGGAATGCTGTTGTCCCAGATTGTGGACTTAAGTGAAGGTGACAGAATATCACCGATGCCTGACAAGCCATTCAAAGCCGGCAGCAGATTCCAGAAGTGGGTCAACGCGGCGACCGGAGAGGAAGTGACCAGTGATACAGTTGTGACAGGAGATATGACCGTCATTGCTGTTTTTGAAGAAGTCAGAGTTTATGAAATCACAGTAGAATACTACTACATTGATCCGAAGAGCGGAGAGCGGATCACATTCCTCACGAAGAAGGATCAGTTCGAGAGCAGGGATCTGCCTGTAGAAATCGCATCCCCTGACTCAACGAGTCTGGGAGGAAGCAACGATGTCTATTATCCTAAGACACCTGTCCTCACCATCAACGAAGAAGATCTAAAAGATGTGGTAAACATCAACGATGAAGGACATGGCGTACTGGTCCGGGAAGTCCAGTATGTGCCGAACGATACGAAGTACTACTTCGTATATATGCTGCAGAACAAAGATGGGAACGGTTATACAGAGGTTGACAGAGAGACCAGAAATGGTGTTCTCGGAAGCAGCGTCACCCCTACCGTGAAGAATATCAAAGGAGGAGAATTCGAGCGGGCCCAGACACAGGAAATCACAGAAGAGGGCCAGGAATTAGCAGTGTATTACAAGCGTGCACAGTACACGCTGACGTTTGATACGACAGGCGGCGACTATCTGGAACAAGAGACAGGCGCCTACGAGAGCCAGATCGATATATCCGGCAAAAGGCCGAAGAGGAGCGGCTATGAATTCACCGGATGGTATCTGGATGCCGCGTGCAAGAAAGAAGCAGGGACGAAGGTGACTCTCGATGAGGACAAGACTCTGTACGCGGGATGGAAAGAATCACAAGTCAACTACACGGTGATCTATCAGATCGAAAACGCAGATAACGATAACTATTCCTATCTCACAAGCCAGACAAAAAAGGCCCTCGTCGGAACGGAAGTAACCGTAACGGCGAAGGATACAGCACCTACCGCGCTGGATAAGAACAACTTCACCTTCAAAGAAGCGACAACGGCCGTCGTCAAGGGCGATGGTTCCACCGTTGTCATCGCTAAGTACAGCCGGAATGTCTATACGATTCTCTGGAACGGGGATGTGTACAATACCAGCGGGTCGAGACGCGCTACCAAGCAGGGCAGCGGAAGCATCCGGGCGAAGTACGGTGCTTCCATCACCCAGCAGTGGGTCAGTGCCTTCAACAATCCGTATCCACAGTACGCGTGGAGTTTCACACTGAAAAACAATGACAAAATCATCAGCATCGACACCATGCCGAGCAAAACCAGCGTGACCACCAACAGCGACGGGTCATTCCGACTGGTTGCCTTTGATTTTTCGACGACGAAGAAGCAGACCCTCAATTACTGGCTGGAGAACTATGATGGTTCTACGACAGTCACAAGAAACGGCAAAGTCTACGGTCTGTACAAAACAGTCACAGGTAAGTTCAACTACCTCTATGATGATGCTGATTTCTACAATATCATCGGCTACACGAAGGACGGATATGAAGCCCATTACTACAAGAGCAAAAACTCGTCACCGACTTCATATACTCTGGGACAGAGCACGCCAAGTTATGATCTGGATGTCAACTTCTACTATGCGGCCAACACATATCCGCTGGCCTTCTATGATTATGACGGGAAGCTGATCAATACCTACGAAGTCAAGCTGAACAACAACATTACAGGGTATATGGACAGCAGCAAGCCGCAGCCTCCTGTCGCCGGCGCAACATGGCGCGGCTGGTTTACAGACGCGGAGCATACAGATCTCTACTCGGGCAACAAAAAAATGACGACTGGTATGGCGCTCTATGCGGCGTGGCAGCTGCCGGAAGAAACCATTACATTTGTCGACATTCTGCCGGACGGCACGGAGAAAACGCTCAAGACGGTCACATACAATTATGGCGAAGAGGCAGAACCGATCGCACAGCCGCCGGCGAGAGAGGGATACGTGTTCCAGGGATGGTGCACAGATAAGAAGGGAACCATCCGCTACGACTTCGAGCGCCCGATGACCGATGATGTCACTGTTTACGCGAGATGGAAACAGGCCAGCATCGGGTATACCGTCAAGTATATCGATCAGGAGACCGGAGAGGAGCTGGCGGAAGCCAAAACCGTATCCGGACCGATCTTCAAAGCAGGAGATATCGTAAAGGAAAAGGCATCGACATTCCCGGGAATGCTGCCGGATGAAAGCACAAAGGAAATTACACTTTCCCTGAACAGCCGCGAGAATGTGATCGCATTCCACTACACGAAGATGAAGAAGGAAATCACCTATACGGTTCGGTATGTTCTGGAGGAAGATGAAAGCATCGAAGTCGCACCTTCCAAGACCAAGACCGTTTCCGGCGATATGGTGGGTGTGAAGGAATCAGCAGTCGCTGTCAACAAAGCGTACATGGATGAGAAGTACGCGGATAACGAGTACCATCCGATCGACGAGGTCATCGAGCATACGTTCTCATCAGGAAACAATGTGATTACTTTTAAATACGCCTCCTACAGAACGACGAGCTTCGTAATCCACTATCTGGATATGGACGGCAAAGAACTGAAAGGAGAAGATACGTTCCGGACTAGATTCGGCGGATCCTGCCATATCGAGTCTTCACTGGATGGATACACTCTGGAC
Organism: Clostridiales bacterium; assembly: GCA_015058205.1. Lineage (GTDB taxonomy): Bacteria > Bacillota > Clostridia > Peptostreptococcales > Anaerovoracaceae > Lentihominibacter. The sequence continues at coordinate 12,212 of SVCS01000023.1, read as the reverse complement.
AGAGTCGAAAAGAACGGCGAAGACATGGGCGGCAAGCTGAACTACAAAGCGACAGAAGCCGGAACCGTTACGCTGAACGTTTACTACCGCAAGGACCTGATCATCACAGCGAAGAGCCTTAAAAAAACCTATGACGGGACAGCGCTGAAGAGTGAAGGAACAGGCGCGACTGTGCTTGATGTAGAAGGTCTTTCGGCGGGCCACAGCATCAGAGGAATCACTTGGGAGGGCAGTCAGACAGAAGTCGGCACCAGCCGCACGGTTCCGAAGGACGCGGTGATCGATGGGGCATCCGCAGACTACTACGATATTACTTATGTTCCGGGATCCCTGACTGTCACAGCTGCGGATATTATCGTTACGATTTCCGGCGATAAAATAGATGCCGTTTACGATGGAAAAGAACACAAATCGACTTATCACGTAACCAGCATCTCCGACCCGGGATTCAAGGAAGAATACATTCAGTTCAATGGAACGCAGAAGGAAGTATCCGGAACACATGTCGGCAGAAGTGAGCTTGTTCTGGCCGGAATGTTTTCAACGATTCCGGAACAGGCAGCTAATTTTAACGTAACATACAACGCATCAAACGGATATGTGAACATCACGCCGGCGACAGCCACAGTCCACACAAGTTCCGCGGAGAAAGTCTACGACGGAACGCCTTTGACATCACATGTAGAAGGCACAGGAGAAAACGCGGACTGGATCGAAGGACTGGCAGAAGGCGAGACCGCGGTCATTCAGAGGAATACCGGTTCGCAGACAGACGTTGGAAGCAGTGAGAACTACTATGATGAAATCATTTGGGAGACAGCCAGCGAAAGCGACTACACTCTCAGATTTGACATGGGAACGCTTACGGTTACGAAGGGGAAACTGACAATCACAGCCCTGGATCAGGAAGAGGAATATGACGGAACGAAGAAAGGATCGAAGGGAGAGACCATAGAAGCATCCGAACTGGACGGTAAGATCAGTGTAGAAGGACTTGCCGCCGGCGATGAAATCCAGTCTGTCGACCTCAAAGGCTCCGCAGTCGATGCAGGAACCTACGAAGGCATCATCGTTCCGGAAAATGTAACCGGCAAGAGCGGCGGCGCATCCATCGCGGACAATTACGACATTACATATGTCGCCGGAGATCTGAAGATCACACAAAAACCACTGACGATTACTGCGGGCAGTTATGCTTTTGCATATGACGGCAAAAAGCATACCCTGCCGGAATACGAAGTAACCGGCCTGTGCGGAGAGGATGCAATCGATGTTGCCATCACCGGCGCCATCAGCCTGCCGAAGCAGAGCCCTGCAGTGAACCATATCGAATCCTATACATTCAAGAGCGGAAAAGAAGCAAACTACAAGGTAGAACTCATCGACGGACAGCTGACCATGACGGAGGCCGACGCAGAGATCACCATTGAAGCGGACAGCAAGGCGTGGGCCTATAATGGCCAGAGCAGAAGCAGCAAAGGCGTTACGGTCACAGCCGGAGAACTCTTTGAAGGCGATGAACTGATCGCAGTCGCTTCCGGAAGTGTCCGGAATGTGAGCGACAGTGAAGAAGGCAACAATCCGGTTGCAGAAGGCTGGAGAATTGTGCATGGACCGGATAAGGATGACGTCACAGACAACTATGCCGTTACGGTGAAAGCCGGAACACTTACAATCAACCCGCGTAAAGTGACTGTCACTGCGGGCAGCGAGGAGTTCGCCTATGACGGTAAGAGCCATGTATCCGGAAACTACACGGTAGATGGATTGACAGCAGGAGATGCGATTACCGCGAAGACCTCCGGAAGCATCACCTTCCCGAACCAGAGTCCGGTGGATAATACCATCGCATCCTGGGAAATGGTGAAGGGTGATCCGGGAAACTATGACGTGACAACTGTGAACGGAGCCCTTACGATGGCGCCTGCCCAGAGGGCGATCACCATTAAGGCGGCTGACAATGAATGGACATACGATGGACAGCCGCACAGCGATGCTGCCGTTACAATCACACACGGCGCGCTGTTTGAAGGGGATGAACTGGTTGCTCGTGCTTCCGGTTCTGTTCTGAATGTTGCAGATACCGCAGAAGGAAACAACGTCATTGACCAGGGATACAAGATCCTGCACGGTGACGAAGATGTCACAGACAGCTATCAGATTACTGAAGCGACAGGAACGCTGACGATTCACAAGCGTCCGGTCAGAGTGACTGCAGGCAGTCAGGAATTCACATATGACGGACAGCCGCACAGCTTCCATGAGTTCACCGCGGAGAACCTGGCCGGGGAGGATGAAATCGAAGCGGTCGTTTTAGGGACCATTACCTGGCCGCGGGAAAAGTCTGTCGAGAACAAAATCACAGGGTACAGATTCCTGACCGGCGAGCCTGAGAACTATGATGTTACACTGGTCAATGGCGCGCTCACCATGAAGAACGCCCAGGTGCCGATTACGATTCAGGCAGGAAGCCGCACATGGACATACGATGGGGAAAGCCACAGCATGCATCGTGTGAAGGTGACGGAAGGCAAGCTCTTTGAAGGAGATACACTTGTTGCAAAGGCAACAGGAAGCGTCAGAAACTTTGCCGATACAGCGACCGGCAACAACCCGATCGAAGACGGATATAAAGTGATGCGCGGTGATGAGGATGTCACAGACAACTACGTCATCACACCGGTTGCCGGAACCCTTTCCATCGAGAAACGGCCGGTCAGCATTACAGCCGAAAGTGAAGCCTTCACCTACGACGGACTGCTCCATGAGAACGCAGGATATGAGGTCGAAGGACTGGCCGAAAACGATGTGATCAAAGCGGTCGTATCCGGCTCGATCACCTTCCCGTCTCAGAGTCCTGTGACCAATAAACTGCTGTCATGGGAGTTCATCAGCGGTGATCCGGACAACTACATCGTGACAACAGAGGACGGCGAGCTGATCATGGATCGCGCCAGCATCGGAATCACCATTACTGCCAGCGATAAGACCTTCGTCTTCGACGGACTGGCCCATGAGAACAACGAGGTCACAGTCACGGCAGGCGAACTTCTCAGCGGCGATGTTCTGATTGCCAGCGCGATGGGCAGCATCACCAATGTCTCGGAAAATGAGAAGGGCAACAACCCGATCGCCGATGGCTATAAGATCATGCACGAAGGGGAAGATGTCACTTCGAACTATCGAATCCTGACGAAAGCAGGGACCCTGACCATGGAGCCGAAGGCTGTCACGATCAGAGCCCAGGATAAAGCTTTTGCATATGATGGCAAAGCGAAGAGCTGGGATGGATATGATGTGGACGGACTGGCGGAAGGTGACGAAATAGAGGCTGTTACAAAGGGATCTATCAAGTATCCGAGACAGTCTCCGGTTTCCAATGTCATCGATACATGGAAGTTCGTCCGCGGAGACAAGGACAATTATACAGTCACAACAGAAGAAGGCCTTCTGACCATGAGCCGTGCGGAAGCTGCGATCACCATTGAAGCAGCCAGTGAGGAGTGGATCTATGATGGCGGCGTTCACACAAACAGCAAGGTTACCGTGACAGAAGGCGATCTGCTCGAAGGAGATAAACTCGTAGCCCATGCAGAGGGCAGCGTTTCAGAAGTAAATGATACAAAAGCAGGAAACAACCCGGTCGCGGAAGGATGGAAGATCGTCCACGATGGGGAAGATGTAACGGACAACTATGCGGTCACAACCAAGGCCGGCACCCTCAGCATCAAGGCTAAGACCGTAACCGTCACGGCGAATACGGAGGAATTCACCTATGACGGATATGCCCACAGCAATGGGGGATATGAGGTAGAAGGACTCGTCGGCACAGATAATATCACGGCGAGCGTCAAGGGTTCCATCACCTATCCGGGAGAAGGAATCGTTGTGAACAAGCTGGAATCCTGGGAGATGACAGCAGGCAACCCTGACAACTACACCGTCGCCAAAGGGGATGGCGAGCTGACCATGAAAGCAGCTGCCCAGCCGCTGACGATCAAGGCGGCAGATCACCAGTGGATCTACGATGGGCAGCCTCATGAAGACGCAACCGTATCCATCGAAGAAGGCAGACTGTTCCACGGAGATGAACTGATCGCCGATGCCGGCGGCAGCGTTACGAACGTGAAGGACAGCAGCGAAGGAAACAACGAAGTCCTGAGCGGATACAGAATCATGCACGGCAGCGTGGATGTAACAGAGAATTACGACATTACAACCCATACAGGCACTCTGCGGATCGAACCGAAGGCAGTTACGGTAACGGCCGGGAGCAGGCACTTTGCCTACGACGGTCAGAAGCACAGTGAACCGGGATACGACGTCGATGGACTGGTCGGTGCAGATAAGATCGAAGCGGAAGTCAGCGGATCGATCACGACGCCGGGACAGAGCCCTGTCGTCAACAAGCTGGTTTCATGGAAATTCGCAGAAGGCAGCAAAGACAATTACAAAGTGACCGCAGCAGACGGTGAGCTGACCATGGAAACGTCCGCGGTGCCGATTACCATACGCGCAGCGGATGAGTCCTGGACCTATGACGGTCAAAGCCACGAAAATACGGAGGTCACGATTCTGTCGGGTCAGCTCTTTGAGGGAGATGAACTCGTCGCGGAAGCTTCCGGAAGGGTGAAGGATGTTACCGATTCTTATCGGGAGAACAACGTCATCGCCGACGGATACAAGATCATGCGCGGAGATGAAGATGTTTCGGCAAACTACGTCATCACAGCAGTTCCGGGCACCCTGACGATTGAGCCGAAGGCAGCGACGCTGACGGCGTCCAGCAAAGAATTCACCTATGATGGAACATCCCACAGCAGTGAGAAATACACGGTGGAAGGACTCGTAGAGGGAGATGAGATTACCGCTGGGGTCAGCGGATCGATCACCTTCCCGTCAGAGGGCATCGTCCGGAATAAGGTGGACGCTTACCGCTTCACCGCAGGAAGTGAAGCAAACTACAGGATTGCTGTTGTAGATGGCGAGCTGACGATGAAGCATGCGCGGATTCCACTGACCCTCACCGCAGCAAGTCAGACATGGACTTATGACGGCGAGGCACATTCCAATGATAACGTGACGATCACAGAAGGAGCCCTTCTGGAAGGTGATACTCTAACTGCTAAAGCGCAGGGATCCGTCACCAATGTTGCAGATACCGCAGAAGGAAACAACGAGGTACACTCCTTCAGGATCATGCACGGCAGTGAGGATGTGACAGAGAGTTACAATATTGAAACAGTTCCCGGAACTCTCGAGATTCAGAAGAAGAAGGTGACTGTCAAGGCGCAGGATAAAGCTTTTGTATATGACGGAGAAGAGAAGAGCTGGAGTGGATATGATGTATACGGTCTTGTTGGCAAGGATCGTATCGCAGCGGAGACTTCAGGTATCATCCGTTACCCTGGTACACCAGTTGCAAATGTGATTGCGAACTGGAGTTTCGACAGGGGAGAACCGGAGAACTATGAGGTCAGCACCGAAGACGGCCAGCTGACCATGACCAATGGACAGGGAGAAATCACCATCACCGCGGCGAGCGGGTCCTGGACCTATGATGGGACAAGCCACTCTGACCATGCGGTCACCCTGACAAGCGGAAAACTGTTCAAGGGAGACACACTGGTTGCAGAAGCCGACGGTTCCGTCACAAATGTGAAGGATACGGCTGCCGGAAACAATCCGGTCAAGTCCTATAAGATCATGCACGGCGACAAGGATGTGACGGACAACTATGCAGTAACCACAGTGGATGGTACCCTGACCATCGACCCTGCACCTGTACGGATCAAGGCAGCCAGTGAGGAATTCACCTATGATGGAGAAGAACACAGCAACGCCGGATTCGAGGTCAGCGGACTGATTGGAAATGATGCGATCCAGGCGACCGTGGCAGGCAGCATTCTGCTTCCTGGTCAGTCACCGGTCAGCAACGAAATCACCCATTATGAGTTTACCAGCGGCAGAGCGGATAACTATGAGGTCACTCTGGCCGACGGCAGACTGACAATGGCGAAAGCCGCGGCGAAGATCACAGTCAGATCCGCGGATCAGACATGGACCTTCGACGGACATCCGCACAGTGCGGCAGGCGTAGCCGTTGTAAGCGGAGCACTTCTGTCCGGCGATGTGCTGGAAGCAGAAGCGACAGGGTCGGTACGGAATGTAAGCGATACAGCTGCAGGAAACAATCCGATCGCTGCCGGCTGCAGAATCATGCACGGCACAGAAGATGTCACAGAAAACTATGAGATTTCCTTCGAAGAAGGAACTCTCACGATCGAACCTGCACCGGTCACAGTTACGGCGGGAAGCAGGAACTTCATATATGACGGTACGGATCATACTTATCCGTACTATGACATCAGCGGCGTCGTCTCCGGAGATCTCTTGGAGGCTGTTGTACAGGGTACGATCACTTACGCAACCCAGGGCAAAGTCACCAACCACATTGAGCGGTATGCCTTCACCTCAGGGGAAGAAAGCAACTATGCTGTCCGGAC
>SVCS01000023.1:0-5606 GCA_015058205.1 Clostridiales bacterium | reverse complement strand
GTCAAAACAGCAGCAGGTGTGCTGACGATGGCAAACGCACAGGCACCAATCACGATCACAGCGGGCAGTGAAACCTGGATCTATGACGGAGCGACCCATGAAAACGGACAGACTTCCGTCACGGCAGGCAGACTCTTCCCGGGCGATGAGCTCGTGGCGGAAACTTCCGGAAGCGTGACAAATGCAGGCGACTCCAACTATGGAAACAACACGATCGCGCTGTACCGCATCATGCACGGCAGCGAAGATGTCACTGCAAGCTACGTCGTGAAGACCCAGCCGGGTACGCTGAAGGTAGAACCGAAACCAGTCACCATCAAAGCCCAGGATAAAGCCTTTGCATATGATGGCACACCGAAGAGCTGGAAGCAGTACGACGTAACGGGACTGGTCGGAAGCGATGAAATCAAGGCAGTCATCAAGGGCTCAATCACATATCCGAGTCTGAATGCGGCTGTCAACAAAGTAGAATCCTATGAATTTGTAAACGGCGATGAAAACAATTACACCGTCCATACACAGGACGGACGTCTGACCATGACAAACGCGGAGCGGGAGATCACGATCAGATCCGCCACCCAGGAATGGACCTATGACGGCGAGGCCCATACAAATGATAAAGTAGAACTCGTTTCCGGAACATTGTTCGAAGGAGATCGGCTCGTAGCAGAGGCTGAAGGAACGGTAACAGACGTTTCCGATACGAGAGAGGGCAACAATGGAATCGGCGTCTGCAGAATCATGAATGGTGATGAGAACGTAACCGCAAACTACGCGATTACGAAGGAAGAAGGAACCCTTTCCATCAAGCCGAAGTCCGTTGCGGTAACGGCAAAGAGCAACAATTACACATATGATGGCAAAGCGCACACAGAGAAGGGGTATGATGTCACCGGACTGATCGACGGTCATGAGATTACGGCTGTTGTGAGCGGCGCGATCACATATCCGAATCAGAGTCCGGCAGTGAACCATCTGGAGAGCTACCAGTTCACCAGCGGCGATCCGGGAAATTATACGGTAACCACGGAAGACGGAACACTGACGATGGAACCGGCAGATGTGGCAATCACACTGACGGCGGCAAGCCAGGAGTGGACGTACGACGGACAGGCTCATGATAATGATGGCGTTACTCTCACAGCAGGGAAACTGCTGGAGGGCGACAGGCTGGTTGCCAGAGCGACCGGAAGCGCAACGAACGTAGCGGATTCCGTCGAAGGAAACAATCACGTTGCAGAAGGATACAAGATCATGCACGGTGACGAAGATGTCTCGGACAACTACGAAATCACAGTGCAGCCGGGTACCCTTTCGATCAAGCCGAAGGCAGTCACGATCAAAGCCAAAGACCAGCAGTTCACATACGATGGAAACGAACACAGCTTCCCAGAGTATGAAGTCGATGGACTGGTCGGTGATGACAGCATTGACGCTGAGATCAGCGGATCGATTACGACACCTGGACAGAGTCCGGTTGTCAATAAGATCGGAAAATGGCAGTTCATCAACGGCGAAGCGGGAAACTACAAGGTGCAGACAACCGATGGCAAGCTGCTGATGGGAACGTCGGCCAGACCGATCACCATCAAAGCGGCAGACCAGACATGGGTTTATGACGGGCAGCCTCATGAAAATGGCAGCGTCTCTATCACAGAAGGGGAACTCTTCCCGGGTGATACATTAGTTGCCGAGGCAGAAGGATCCGTAACCAACGCAGCCGATACGAAGGATGGCAACAACCGAATCACAGAAGGTTACAAAGTCATGCGCGGCGACGAGGATGTCTCTGAGAATTACATCATTACGCCGGTGGACGGAACCCTGACAATCGCGCCGAAGAAGGTGACGGTGACCGCGGACAGCAAGACGTTCACCTATGATGGAACATCCCACGCAGAACCGGGATATGACGTAAAGGGCCTGATAGAAGGAGACAGCATCGAGGCGAAGGTCAGCGGTGCAATTACATATCCGTCACAGAGTCCTGCAGTCAACAAACTGGAAAGCTATCAGTTCACAGCCGGCAGCGCAGACAACTACACCGTAAAGACCGTAGACGGCACCTTGACTATGGAAAAAGCCAGCGCACCGCTGACCATTACTGCAGCAAGTCAGGAATGGGTCTACGATGCAAAAGCTCATTCCAATGGAGAAGTCTCGATCACGGAAGGAACGCTCTTTGACGGCGATGTACTCGTCGCGAAGGCTTCCGGCAAGGTGACAAGTGTCAGCGATTCTGCGACAGACAACAATGTCATCAAGACCTATACGATCCTGCATGACGGGGTGGACGTCACGGACAACTACGTTGTAGATCTTGTACCGGGACAGCTCAAAATCAATAAGCAGAAGGTCACCATCAAGGCACAGAACAGATCATTTATCTACGATGGAGAAGCAAAGAACTGGCAGGGGTATGATGTTTACGGTCTGATTGGTGAGGACGAAATCACAGCAGAAGTAGATGGCACGATCACCTATCCGAAGGAGGGACCGATTGCCAATAGAATCACCGCGTGGGAATTCACCGCAGGCGATGCAGGCAACTACCAGGTTACGACGGAAGACGGCGAGCTGACCATGAACCGCGGCGAAGCGGAAATCACCATTGAAGCGGCGTCGCAGGCCTGGACCTATGATGGCCAGTCCCATGCAGCTGACGAAGTCAGCATCATCGAAGGCAAGCTGTTCAATGGCGACAGGCTGGTGGCCAGAGCAGAAGGCAGCGTGAAGAACGCCGTCGATACTGCTGCAGGCAACAATGTGATCACCTCCTATGCCATCATGCACGGAAGTGAAGACGTCACGGACAACTACGCTGTCACAGCCCTCAACGGAACACTGACGATCAATCCGGCGGCCGTAACGATCACTGCAGCAAGTGAAACCTTCACTTACGATGGCAGAGAACACAGCAAGGGCGAGTACCAGGTTGACGGTCTGATCGGAGACGATACCATTGAAGCGGTGATTGGCGGAACGATCCTGTTCCCATCCCAGTCGCCGATCAGAAATGAGGTGCTGAGCTATACCTTCACCTCCGGTGAGGCAGATAATTACACAGTGAAAACTGTCCGCGGCGAGCTGACGATGAATCAGGCGAAGACGCCGATCACCATCAAAGCGGCAGATGATACCGTAACATTCGACGGCAAAAAGCATACAGCAGGAGAGGTAACCGTCACGGCCGGAGAGCTTTTGCAGGGAGATACGCTGGTTGCAGAAGCGACAGGCGCAGTCAGAAATGCAGCAGATACGAAGGCAGGAAATAATCCGATTGCGGAAGGATACCGGATCGTGCACGGTGACGAGGACGTCACAGACAATTATGAGATCACCGCACAAAGCGGAACGCTGACAGTAGAGCCTGCCGCAGTTACGATCACAGCAGGAAGCAAAGACTACATATATGACGGCCGGAAACATACGAACGATGAATATGAAGTCCAGGGCCTGGTAGAAGGCGATCAGATTACGGCAAAGACCAAGGGAGAAATTACCTTCCCATCACAGAAGACCGTTGCTAATGTCATCGACTCTTATGCATTTACTTCCGGCGAGGCAGGAAACTACAAAGTCGAGACGATCGACGGACAGCTGACCATGGCGAGAGCCGATAGACCAATCAGCATTACGGCTGCCAGCGCGACCTGGACCTATGACGGCGAATCCCATGCCAAGAAGAAAGTTACTGTGACAACAGGTGAACTGCTGCACGGTGATGAGCTCGTTGCAGAGGGCACTGGCCGTGTGACCAATGTGTCCGATACGAAGATAGGCAACAATCCGATCGCAGAAGGATACCGCATCGTCCATGGCGAGGAAGATGTCACTGAGAACTACGTCATCACAGCGAATGCAGGCAAGCTGACGATTGAACCGGCGAAGGTAGTCGTCAGAGCCCGGGATGCGCAGTTCGAATATGACGGCAAGGCCCACAGCGAGTCAGGATACGATGTAGAAGGTCTGGTGAAGGGCGATGAAATCAAAGCTGTTGTAACCGGATCGATCACTTATCCGGACAAGGGCGCGGTCAAGAATGTTGTGGAATCCTATGAATTCACTTCCGGAGATCCGAACAACTATGAGGTAGCGACGGTCAATGGAACACTCACGATCAGCAAAGCACAGCGTGAGATCACCATTGCCGGAGCCAGTGAGGAGTTCGTTTTCGACGGCACACAGCATTCCAATGCAGAGGTTACTGTCGCAGAAGGTTCGTTGATCAGCGGCGATGAACTCAGGGCAGAGGCTCTCGGAAGTGTCCGCGATGTGGAAGAAACCGTTCAGGGCAACAATCCGGTTGCCGATGGATACCGCATCCTGAACATGGGCGAAGATGTGACAGACAACTACATCGTCAAGACCCAGTCCGGTTCACTGGCAGTGACGCCGAAGGAAATGACGATCACAGCCAGAGACGAAACCTTCGACTACGACGGACTGTCCCACAGCGCGCCATATTACGATGTGGAAGGATTGGTCGATGGAGACGCCGTAGAGGTTATCATCACCGGATCCATCAGTCATCCGAACCAGAACACGGTAGTCAACCAGATCACCGGTTACAGATTCACAGCCGGAACGGAGACAAACTACGATATTTCAACGAAGAACGGTGTTCTGAGTATGAATGCAGTACCGATTCATGATCTTATCATCCACTACGTGGATAAGGAAGAGAACGAGGTCGCAGATGACTTCAAGGATTCCTATGAAGAAGATACTTCATACGGACCGATCGACTCACCAGCAGTCGAAGGATATACACCGGACTACGGCTCTGTCTACGGCACCATGGGTCGGAAGGACATTGAAGTCTATGTTGTTTACGACAGGAACCAGGGGGCTGCCATAGACAGACAGGACAGCGCAGGCACAGGACAGCCTCCGGCAGGTCTGATCACGCTGGACGATCAGGGAACGCCGAAGATCGATCAGCTGGATGACGACACGATTCCGATGATCGCCGGCACCGGCTGCTGGGCACTGCTGAACCTGATTGCGATGATTCTGACAGCACTCATCAGTCTGCTTCTGATCATCTTCATCTTCATCGGAAGACGGAAGACAGAAGAGGATGAAGAGGGCAACACGACAGAGAAGAAAATCAGGAAGAGATGGTTCCTGCGTCTCCTGGGCATCATCCCTGCAGCAGCAGCGATCATCCTGTTCCTCCTGACCGAGGACATGTCCATGCCGATGGTCTACTACGATAAGTGGACAATAGCGATGGCATTTATCCTCTTCGTCGAACTGATCGTGGCGATTGCAGCCAAGAAGAAGGAAGAGGACGATGAAGACGACAGGAAGGCAGAAACCGGATCCGGCACAGGTGCCGTGACCGCATAATCATCAGAGAAAACGCAATAGAACGTATTAGAAGCACTGCAGACCCGTGGGTCTGCGGTGTTTTCTTTTCCTGTGGAAGGCGGTTAAATATGTATTTTTATTGGGTACAGACAAATATGATGAGAATAACTCTTGAAAGTCTGCCGAGAATTTGGTATATTGTGTAAGCGGCTTGGAGGATTGACCGAGTGGCTAAGGAGCTCGCCTGGAAAGCGAGTAAGGTGTAACAGCCCCGCGGGTTCGAGTCCCGT
>SVCS01000081.1:1897-6112 GCA_015058205.1 Clostridiales bacterium | reverse complement strand
TGTACATCTTCATCGAAGGCGTTGGCCGTCAGGGCGATGATCGGAATCGATTTCGCATCTGGTCTGTCCAGTGCACGGATGGTTCTTGTAGCTTCCAGACCGTCCATTTCCGGCATACGCATATCCATCAGGATAGCATCGTAGTATCCCGGTTCATGGGACTGGAACTTCTCTACAGCGATCTTTCCGTTCTCAGCGAGGTCTGCTTCCATCTCGCGGCCCTGCAGAACCATGATCATGATTTCGGCATTGACCGGCACGTCTTCGGCAAGGAGGATGTGGCGGCCTGTCAGATCTGCCTTGGCGACATTGGTCATTCCGGTGGACTGCTTATGCTTGAGGGCTGAGTTAAATTCCTCCATAACAGCATTGGCGAAGAGCGGCTTCGAAATGAAGCTGTCCACACCTGCCTGAAGGGCCTCTTCTAGAACGTCATCCCAGCGGTAAGCGGTCAGAATGATGATTGCGGATTCGCGACCGATAATATCACGCATTTTCCGCGTGGTTTCCACGCCGTCCATCTCCGGCATCTTCCAGTCAACCAGAATTAGATTGTACGGATCGCGTCTGGCGTGACGCAGTTTGACCATCTCAATGGCTTCCGCACCGGACTGCGCCAGCTCAGCAGCGATGCCTGCCTGCTCCAGAACCAGCTTGGCGTGTTCACAGGCGACAGGATCATCGTCGACTACGAGGACAGTCATCTCATCCGGACAAATCTCCCGATCGTCGTCTTCATGTCCGGCTGCATTCATCAGTGTTACGGTGAAGGTGAATGTACTGCCTTTTCCTTTCTCACTTTCCACACTGATGTTGCCGTTCATCATTTCAACGATATTCTTGGTGATGGCAAGGCCAAGCCCTGAACTTCCGTATTTGTTCGTCATAGAGGAGTCCTCCTGTGCGAAGGTATCGAATACCTTCGGCAGGAATTCTTCGCTCATGCCGATGCCGGTATCAGAGATCTTAAACTGCAGTGTACTCTGATTTTGGAAATTCGCAGTGCGCTCTACCGTCAGTTCGACGGTTCCGCCTTCCGGAGTAAACTTCACCGCGTTGCCAAGAAGATTGATCAGAACCTGACGCAGCTTCATGTTGTCTCCGATGTAGTAGTCATCCACCGGTCCGTTGATGTGACAGTGATAGTTCAGATCGTTATCTGCACACTGACCGCTGAACATCGTGTTGATATATTCCAAAAGCTTCGAGAAGGAGAACTCTTCATTTTTAAGGACGAATCTGCCTGATTCGATGCGGCTCATATCCAGGATATCATTGATCAGATTCAGCAGGTGCTCTGCAGAATCACCGATTTTTTCCAGGTATTCTTTGGTCTTCGGCGGCGTATCCGGATCATTGAGAGCGATCGTATCCATACCGATGATGGCATTCATCGGGGTACGGATCTCATGGCTCATATTCGACAGGAACGCTGTCTTCGCCCGGTTCGCCTGTTCGGCCGTTTCCAGTGCGTCGCTTAAGGCCTGCTGCTGTTCCAGAGAGAATCTTGTCTCCGCGTCCACATCGGCGAAACAAGCTCCAACATTATGAACATGATTATCATCCGGAGCTTCCGGATCGAGAACGCTTGCGAATCTGACGACTTCCCAGGACTCCTTCCCACCGACACTGATCAGGTAACGATAAGAGATGATTGGATTCTCCTCGAGCCCCTGACGGATGGCATCCGGCTGAACGAATGCCAGGAAATTGTCCCTGTAAGATTCTAAGACGTACTGGTTGCAATATGCGGTAACGGATTCGAGGTATTTGAAACGCTCTCCGAACTTGAACCCTGACAAATCTGTTCTAGGCTGATAGCAGATTCCGTCATCCGTATCAAGCTCTATAAAGTAGACACTTCGGTAATCGGAGGAAAGGGCGGAAATCAGCTTTCGCTGCTGCTGACCTCGTTCCTGCTGTTGGAGAAGCTGTTCCTGCAGATGCAGCCTTTGCTCCATTTCCTCCTGCTTGGCCTTTGCTTCTGCTTCAGCGGCTTTCCGATCAGCGAGTTCTCTGGCGTTCTTACGATTCTGGCGGATGATAATGAGGAACATGAGCACAAGTGCGAGGACAGTAAGCAGAGACTGGATCACACTTTTGACAATGACCCCTTTCGAAATAGAGCTGATTTGTTCGCCGATGACACTCTCTTTGATGAGGTAGGTCAGAAGCCATTCGGTCCCTTCGACGGGTACGTAGCTCAGTGTTTCGCGGTTATTCTTATAGGTAAAGGTTACAACGCCCTTGTTCCCTTTTTGGAAGTCTTCCTTGATTTGATCCAGAGAATATCCCGCATCAAACTCAGCATGTGCGAGGGCATCGAAAAGGTTTGTTCCACTGGCTTGTTCGCCAAGCACAGCATTGGTGAGGGCAACACCGTTGTTGCCGTAGAGATTGCAGAAGGTTGCGTCGTCTTTTGTGGAATTAATGGAGACACCGCGGAGCATCTGCTCCATATCCAGCTCCATAAACGCGACGACCAGCCTATCGTCTTCAAACTTCTTTGGGGAGATCGGAACAGCAATGACGACTTTCTTTTCTTTCTCCTCAGGGTTCTTGACAGAGATGTCCGGTTCCGTCATGTTTTTATAATCAAATCTGTATTGGGAAATCTCGTTGACCGGTCCGGTTGACAAATAGACTGTGCCGCTCTCTCCGACAAAAGCAAATCGATCCAGATGGTAAAGTTCCTTTATCCTCTTCTGATAGGCCTGTCTGTGCGCTTCATCGCTGAGGTCCTCACTGTTCATCTGGCTGACAGCAATCCGGATCGTTTCAATGCTGTCCTGCAGGTTTGCAGCAACAACCTGTTCCCGTCTGCCGGCAAGCTCATCCAGGTAGAACATGCTGACGCTTTGCACTGCCTGCTCAGTGTCCCGCTTCGCGGAATGTGCCATCCAGATTGTTCCCGTTATTAAAATAGCCAGGACGATTGCCCCGGTGATGATGGATATTAATAATTTGTGTTTCCCCAGTTCCATAGACACCTCCATGGTAAAAGTATTAAATCACCTACATTATAGCAGATTGCTCCGCAAGTGTGGTAGGGAACTAACATCCGAAGTAATTCTTAATGCTGATCATTCTTTCGTTCTGATTGACACCGAATGGGCAGCGGAAGTTACAGTGACCGCATGAGATGCAATCATGCGCGGTTTTTTCGAGGGTCATGTAATGCTCTTTCGCTAAGACGTCGCCCAGACATGCCAGGTCGTAATACTTGTTGATCAGAGCAATGTCCAGTCCGGCAGGACATGGGTGGCAATGCCGGCAGTAGACACAGCTGTCCTGCTCTCTCAGCGGCGTCAGTCTGCCGAGAATGGAATAATCCTTTTCTTCGTCTGTCACCTCAAAGTACTTCATGGCGTTCTCTAAATCTTCCATCGTCGCAAAGCCCGGAAGGACAGTCAGCACGCCGGGCTTATCCAGGGCGTACTGGATGCACTGGGTGATGGTCAGCGGTTCTCCGAATGGAGACTTCTCTTTGTCGAGAAGCTGTCCGCCGCAGAAAGGTTTCATGACAGAGATACCGATGCCTTCTGCTTCACAGCGTCTGTACAGATCCAGCCGCTCATCAGTATTACCGTGGGCGTATTCACCCAACTTGCAGTCATATGCAGGGTTAATGCTGAACATGAGCAGATCGATGTCCACTTCATCCATGATTGCATTCGCAGTCGCCGGAGTGTGGGAAGAAAGGGCCATGTGGCGGATCACGCCATCCTTCTTCAGCTGCTTCATATAATCAAGAACACCGTTCTTCACGAAGTCATCGAAGTCGCTTCGCTCATCCATGCAGTGGATGAAGCCGAAATCGATATAGTCGCCGCCCGTCTGTTCCAGCACCCAGTTTACAGCACTTTTGATTTTGTTCAGATCCGTTGTCCACCCGTATTCGCCGGTTGTGAATTCCGCGCCGAAGTGAATTTGCAGGAAGACATCTTCCCGTCTGTTTCGGATCGCTTTGCCGATGCCTTCGATGGCAGGTCTGTGCCCGGCGGCCAGGTCAAAATAGTTGATGCCGTAATCCAGCGCCTTTTCCGTGACAGAAACGATATCGTCTATGTTCTGCTCGCCGATGTATGCTGTTCCCATTCCGATGACACTGATTTTCTCGCCGGTGCGCGGCAGTGTTCTGTATTCCATTAAGATTGCCTCCTGTTCATTAAGCTTGCCTTCTTCATTAAGATATATCAAAGTATATCATAACCC
>SVCS01000081.1:0-1797 GCA_015058205.1 Clostridiales bacterium | reverse complement strand
AACATTTCAGGTATGAAAAACATATTTACATCCCGGACCTCTGATGATATCATTTTTTTATCAAGAACGGAGGACAAATATATGCAGTGTAATACAGCAGCCATCTGTCCATGCGATACGTCTTGCCCGATCGGCGAGGCGATTTCCATGATCGGTAGCAAGTGGAAACTCAGACTGATCTGCACCATGTATCAGGACGGAACCCACCGGTACAACACCCTAAAGAAGAAAACCAAAGGCATCACCAGCGCCATGCTTTCCTCCACACTGAAGGAGATGGAAGAAGATGGTCTGGTCGTAAGAAAACAATATGACGAGATGCCTGTCAGAGTCGAGTACTCCCTGACGGACAAAGGCAGGGCGCTGTGGCCGATCATCCACCGCCTGAGCCACTGGGCCAGAGGCGAGGAATTCGACGGCGACTGAGCGGAGAGGAGAATGTCTGATTACCTGATGGAAAGGATGAGGAGCATATCATGATAAGAAAACATTGGCCGATATTGTTCGCAATTGCAGCTGTGATTATCAGCATCATTCTCGGAATCGTTGCGTCAAACTCAACAGATACAGGTGTTGCGATCCTCATCGGTGTTATAATATTTATGTTTTTATTTCCGCTTGCCGGTGCCTTGATCGGGGGTTGGTACGGATGGATAATCCAATCACCAGTGAAATGGGTTGCGGCTCCGGCGGTTTACCTGGCGGTCGTTTTGTTTCTGGCCGCTGCGGATCTGCTGACCGGTGGCTCTATGGATCTGGGCACGTACTGGTCTGTCGGTTCCTTTACAGGAATTGCAGCTTTGGTTGTCGAGGCAGTTACAAGTGCGATTGCATGGCTGGTGAGAAGAAACAGGGAAAGCTAGAAGATAGGGCAAAAGAAAAAAGGAGAAACAGGAATGAAGAAAAAGACAGTATTGATTATCGCAAGTATCGCTGCGTTTGTCATGGGATTCGCCGGATGCGGCAACTCCAATTTTGGAATTGTCGTGAATGAAGATTTGAATGTTGAGATTACAGCTGAGAATGCAGACAAAGGCATGATGGGCGCGACAGGAACCTTTACTGTCGGCGAGGGAGACGATGTTCAGATCGAGCCGAATTTCGAAGAAGGTACTGTTCTAGTTGAGTTCTATCCAATCGACGCTGCAGATGATGTGAACGCAGATGTGGAAGAGCTGGCGGCAAAAGGTGAGCCGGAATTTGATGTGGAAGTATCCGGAACAGAACCGATTGAATGCGGATTCGCCGCCGGGGACTATATGGTCAATGCGACAGTCCTTGAGAAAGCCAACGGAACAGCAGTCATTTCTCTGATTACCGCAGAAGAGAAGGATCCATGGACGAAAGTGTCATCCGCTGCAGAAGCAGCGAAAGGTGCAGGCAACATGGAGGAATTTGAGGTTCCGCAGCAGCTGAAAATCAATGATCTGACGTTCAGCGATCCTGCTTTTTCATATCAGGATGGGGTTGCGCAGGCATCCTACGAGAGCGGAGCAATTGGAATTTATGTTCGAAAAGCCTGTGGAATATACGGCGGACCAATGACAGACCGTGATCTGGAAAGCTTCCCGCAGCACTGGACCCAGCAGGTCGGCGACGATGCGGATGATGTGGTGGATTGCTACGGCATGGAGAAGGATTCCGCAATCGTGATTCAGTGGGGAGATACTGAAGAGTTCTATACTGTCACAAGTCAGGGACTGGGCGGAGAAGAATACGGCATGGATGCAACAACGGTTTCATGGCTTGAGGATGTGATCGATTAAGCATATACCGATGGCAAGATTTACTGAATAC
>SVCS01000022.1:15415-24035 GCA_015058205.1 Clostridiales bacterium | reverse complement strand
GGTGGGAGTTACAGGGCTCGAACCTGTGACCCCCTGCTTGTAAGGCAGATGCTCTCCCAGCTGAGCTAAACTCCCATGGTAGCGGCGAGTGGAGTCGAACCACCGACCTTCCGGGTATGAACCGGACGCTCTAGCCAACTAAGCTACACCGCCACATCGGCAGGCTGACTTAGCCGCCGCAACAAATATACTACCATTTGCCTATATCTATGTCAAGAATTATTTTCTCTTTCTTTTTACTCTTTTGTCTCGGACCCTGCGTTCATCTTCGCTCTCATGAAATCTTTAATAAATTCAGCGGAACGCTCCTCGACTTCTATGTCTTCCGGCTGAAGATCCCGTCCTGATTCAACGTCACCCAGAACTGCAGCTCCTTTGATGAGACTGGCTGTCAGATGCGGATTCTTCGTAAGGAGAGGTCCCAGCACTCCGGTATAGATTGCACCGCCGCTGATTGCGCCTTCCTCGCCTTTTCCATTGTTTCCCCTGCCGTATACTACTGTGCCGAAAGGCTTTTGTCCCTCTCCCAGTGTCACGTCAGCAACCTGAATCTGATTTCCTATGACGTCGAGTCCGTCCTCTGTTCTGACCCAGATGTCATCACCCCAGACAGATTCTCTTTCCTTCCATGTCATATCAAGAAGACCAAGTCCTTCGATCACGCTGCCGTCGTACAGTTCCGTGCTTTTGCCAAGTGCCGCTCCGCTGCTTCCGTTTGCAATCAGCAGCCCTCCGCGTCTAAGGAATTCTGCAATGCCTTCTTTCTGACGAATCAACGCGGCTGACACTTTATCTGCACACTTGAGTTCTCCTGCAGTCATATACACAATATGAGGCCAGCTCCAGTCCTCGTCTGTCTTCAGGTTATCACTTCTTCTCACTTCAACAGGAACATCCAACAGATCACACATGTGAACGAGAGCCATCACATCGCCCCTGCCGCCATGGATGTTCAGCACATCAGGGTAAAGCCACAGTATATGCAGACGCCTGAAACCGCTCTCGCCTGTCACCTCTGTGACATTGGCAAGAACATCAGAACTCCTGTTAAATTTTTTTCTTATTCTATTGAATTTATCAAATCTATCCATCCGTCTCACTCCATTATCAAGACGATTTTATTTCATGTTTTTTACGTACTCTGCCAGTGCTTCATATTTGTGAAGCCATGTAATCAGATAAACATTGTCACAATCATATTTCTGCAGTTCCTCAATGATCGTCTTATCATCATTCGTAGGAAGAATCGTCAGCTTCTCCGCATCAAACCCATCGTAGAGCATTCTAAGACCTGCGTCGAAGGCAACGGTTCCCGAGAAACAGATGCACCGTTCGATATCAGATGCAATCAGTCTGCGGAAATCGCAGTCGAATGTGTAGAATGTATTCGTATAATGAGGATCAAAATCAACTAGTTCATCGAGTCCCAGCATGAAAATCTTTTTCTCCGGATCATCTGCGATTACGTTCAGTGCCGACTGTACGGTCTCAGGATTCTCCTGTTTCATGCGCAGGTACTTGATGCTTTTGCTTCCCACATTGATGGTCTCCATCCTTCCGCCCTGAAGCGCAAAATCAGCAAACGCGCTGCTGATATCTTCGCTTTTCACGCCAAACTCGGATGCGGCTGCGAGCACGGCAATATAGCAGTACAGGAAGTACGGTGTACTGTATTTAAAGTCATAGGTCTTGTCTCCGACTTTGAAGACTTTGTTTTCAAAATCAATATCCTCGGCCTGATAATCTTTGTCTGCTGTTCCGAATCCACAGGATGGGCATTTGAAACTGCCGATGTTGTCTATGTTGTAGTAGTCGTAGACAACCGCTTCATGGCAAATCGGGCAAGGCGCTGTAACAGAGAAGAAATCATCTTTCTTATCAAAAGAAGACGCATTTCTGCTGACGCCGTATGTGACGCATCTTCCTGCCCCCTTCCCGAGGCTCAGCGCGTTCGGTTCATCTCCGTTCACATAAACTGTCATATCTTCGCTGATGACTGACTGGATCTTTCTGCGGATGATTTCAGGTTCCCCGTTTCTCTGAACCTGATCCTTCTGCACATTTGTAATGCACAGATGTTTCGCCGGAAGCTGTTTGTGTATGATCGGCAGGAACCGCTCATCTGTTTCCATGAGCACCACATCTGCCATCAGTTTACCGGACAAACTGCAGTTTTTGAGCAGCGAAACAACAACGCCGCCGATCAGGTTTGCGCCTTCCAGGTTTACCGCTGTTTTGAGTCCGGCACGCTTAAAGACATGGGCCATTAGATTGGTCGTTGTGCTTTTGCCGTTTGTGCCTGTTACGAAAATGGTCCTGTCCGGATCAAGACCCTTGATGTGACTGATAAAATCCGGATCGATTTTCAGGGCTACTTTGCCCGGGAGATTGGTTCCTCTCCCTTTGGCTACTATGTTAATTGCCCACGCTGTAAATTTCGCAGCGAACAATGCAAATCTGAATTTCATTTGCTCTATCTATTCTTCCTCTCGAATGTGGAGCCTTTTCCTGATGAACGCAGGTACTTCCTCTTGTGGAATTCCAAGAGCCCACGCAAACTCCTCTTCCACCAGCTTCTCTGCTGATTTGAGTGTTGTCGTATCTGTAACAGAAAGTTTCTTGCCTATCTTGGCAAGTTCACGCTTTTTTTCATAGATACATGTGACCATATTGAGGAGTCTTACGCTAACGCCATCATGAAGAATACTTCTGAAGTATTCTCCCCTTTCTCGCCTGTCTTTGATCCACTTGACGTCGCCATCAGAAAGGCCCATTAAAATATCTTCAATATCTTCTCTTACCATGGGCTCTCTCATCTTTGCTACGAGAGACTCATTTTTCATCGGGACAAAGTATTTGTTCGCGCGGTTTTTGTGCTGCCTGAGGATATAATACGTCTCCGCAGGTGCTCCCGCAGCGAAACTCACTTGCTCTATACTGTCAATAATACAGATCCCATTGGTTCCATATACTACATATTGTCCTACTTCAAATTGAGCTTCGTTCATCTCGTCCTTCTTTCTTCTTAGCCACCTATTATTATAGCAGAAAAAAGAACTGATTTCAAAGGTTCAAAAGCGGAAGAATCACTCTTCCGCATAAGCCAGCAGCGCCTCTTTTTCTTCCTCTGAGAGGTGCATTTTCTCACAGCAAGTCAGGATTTCTTCCTTCGGCATCACATACTCCGGATCAATGCAGAGCCTAGTGAAATTATTCTTGTTGATGCCTGACGTACTGAATGTGATTTCACCGCTGAGGATCTTTCTATCATAGATTTTCAGGAATTTCTGTGCGAATGTTTCCATGGTTATCCGTCCTTTTGATTAACCTACTCTGCCCTGTCTTCCACCAGGATCTCAGCTGTGACGCTGTACTTTTCCTTAAGCTTTCCAAGCTGTGCGAAGTGCTCTGTCTGGCAATGCGCTTTCTGATGCTCTCTGGACTCCCACTGTTCCCACAGAAACAGCGTGTTCTCTGAGCCGACCGGATAGAAGTAATCATATCTGATGCATCCATCCTCGCCTCTGGAAATCTCATCGATGCCCGCATCCTGAATATCTTTCAGGTACCCGTCTCTCTCCGCCTTCGTCGGCATAGTGTATGTAACGTAGAAATTAGTCATGTCCTTTCTCCTTCTCCTTGAATCTGGCTTTCACAGATCAGAATGTGGCAACCTCCGGATCGGCAGGTTCACATTTTCTGACCTTACTGCAGATGAGTACAGGTCCTTCCTCCCCATACATTTCTTCTTCCCTTATCTTGATGGTCGCATCGACTGCGATCCAGTCGCCTGTTTTGAATTCTGTTGCCTTTGCATAGACGCAGGCGATGCCGGCGAATTGGATATCCTCTTCGCAGCACGTCATCACATGTCTTCCGAAGACCATGTAGTTGTCTGGAATAGAACCGTCCCTCGCGACGCGGCCTTTGATTCTGATTTTCTTGCCTTCGTAATTATCCTGATTCTCTGTAATATCCCTGTACCACTCAGCATACCATTCATCCTTGATGGTGATGAGCGGTGCTTCCATGTCATAGGGCAGCGGATCCTGGAACTCGTCGAACACCACATCGTCCTCTCCGTACTCGTAGCAAATATTGGATCTTCTGTTTGCTACTCTCACAAGTTTATGGAACTCCATCTGATCCATATCCTGTGTGAATCTGTTGAACACAACCAGTTCCGCAGTCTGCATTTTGTTGAATGTGAGCTGCCGCATATTTGTGTTGTACATCATGAAGGTCGTCGCATCAGCGAACATCATCTCCTGATAGATGACCCAGTTCTCCGGCGCCTCCTCGAACAGGTCCTGCAGCATCCACATGCCGTTGTACTCAATCAGAACGCGTTCAATCATGTACTTTTCAGCAAGCTCCTTCAGATAATCCGTGCTGAAGTTGTCCCTATTGATCTTTTCAATATATACTGCAGGACTTGCAAAGTTTTCCGGCTTCAGTTCTACCTCTCCCTCTTCAAAAAGGAGGACAAGAGTGCTTTGGCCGTCATTGAAATCGCTTCCGTCCAGCAAATCCTGTAGGAATGTTGTCTTGCCCGATCCCAGAAAACCTGTGAACAGATATACCGGGATCTCGTAGTTGCCCATCATATTATTCTCTCCTTGCAAAGGTTCATGCACTTACATCGACCCGTTACAGGCGGAAGATCCCTCTGATAACATCCTGTTTGATATCTACGCCGATGACGCAAATCATGCCTGTTGTCTCCGCGCTGCCTGTCCTGACCTGCGGTTCTCCCGGAACATAGTCGAAGTGGATCCAAGTGCCGTCCGTTCCCTCTACGATGCCCTTTGCTCTGAGAACCTGACCGCACTGTTCTTCGTCCTGAAGGGTTTCGAGTGCAGTCTGGATCTGTTCCATCGTGTATTTATTCGTTGTCTCTTCACCGATGTCGCTAAACACCTCATCCGCATGATGATGACCATGATGATGGTCGTGGTCGTGATGATGATCGTGATGATGATCATGGTCGTGATGATGTTCGTGGTCATGGTGATGATGTTCGTGATCATGGTCGTGGTCGTGATGATGGTGCTCATACTCATGATGATCATGGTCATGGTCATGGTCATGATCGTGGTCATGGTGGTGATGATGCGCCTCTTCTTCGGCGTAAGCTTCTTCTCTCAGCCTGTCGAGCTCTGCGGAGAGAGTCTTCTTCTGCTCCATTGTTTCGAGAATCTGCGCGCCGGTCAGTTCATCCCAGTCTGTCGTCACGATAGCAGCGTGATCATTGTGCTGGCGGATGATATCAACGCACTCCTTGATTTTCTCTTCACTCATGCCCTTTGTATGGCTCAGAATCACTGAACTGGCATGCTCCACCTGATTCTCATAGAACTCGCCAAAGTTGGCCATGTACATCTTGCACAGCTTAGCGTCTACAACCGTAGTGAATCCATTCAGTTCGATTTCTTCGATTCCGGCGTCCTGCACAGCGATGATTACATCACTGAGTTTGCCGACGCCCGATGGCTCGATCAGAATTCTTTCCGGCTTGTACTGGTCGATGACCTGCTTCAGCGCCGTCTTGAAATCGCCGACCAGAGTGCAGCAGATGCATCCTGAATTCATTTCGTTGATCTGCACGCCTGTGTCTTTCAGAAATCCACCGTCGATGCCGATCTCGCCGAATTCATTTTCAATAAGAACTAACTTCTCATCATATGCTTCTTTGATCAGTTTCCGGATGAGCGTCGTCTTGCCCGCGCCCAAAAAACCTGAAAAAATATCAACTTTTACCTTCGTCATAGCTGTCTTCACCTCTTCACTATTTGTTACTATCTGTGTTCAATTCTATCACCATTCAATCCAAAGTCAACGCAATGCAAAAGCATCCTCTTCCTTACACCAGATCTCCGATGATCGCCTTCTCCGCAAAGAATACTGTTGATCCTCCTGTGTGCAGGAAGAGCACATTGCTGCCTGCAGGAATCGCTCCGCTGCGTACATCTGACAACAAGCCTGCGAAGGCCTTTCCGGAATAAACCGGATCGACGAGAATGCCTTCCTTACGGGCCAGAAGCCTGATTGCTTCCGTTCCTTCTTCGCTCGGACACTCATAGCCCGGACCATAGTGATTCTGATCGATCAGGAAATGCTCAGCGGACAGTGCTTCATCAACCCCCAGAAGCGCCAGTGCCTCCGATGCCATCCGTGCTGCCCGGCCGGCATACTTGTTTTCATCTCCAACATCCATAGCTGTTACAGAATGCACCTGCATACCAAGACCCATGATACGCTTTCCTGCCACGATACCGGCCATGGTACCGCCCGAACCTGTAGAGTGATACATGTGGTCGAAGCATACTCCTTCTGTTTCCATCTGCTCTGCCAGTTCAATCATGCAGTTTACATAACCAAGAGTTCCGTATTCATTTGCACCGCCCATCGGAATGTCGTAACTGATGATGCCCTGTTCTTTCAGCCGGGCGATATGGCTTTTGCCCATCTTGAAGGAACGTTTCTCTGCCTCTGCGAAGGACTCTCCTTCTTCCAAATCGACTACATGGATCTCCGCTCCGTAGATTCCGTCGAGCAGGAGATTCGCTTTGTAGTCATCCGGATCCGGCGGCACGACAGCTGCCAGATAGAGTATCGGCCTTAGGCCGTTCTTCGCTGCAGCCCAGGAAGTCTGCATGGCGTGATTCGACTGGGTCGCACCATACGTGAAAACGCACTCCGCTCCTTCTGCTTTTGCTTTTCCGATGAGAAACTCCAGCTTTCTCGTCTTGTTTCCGCCGAACAGATTACTTCCGGTGAAATCGTCTCTTTTGATCCACAAATTGATGCCCAGTTCCTCTGACAGACTGTCCAGCCTGTACAGCGGTGTTGGAAAGAATCCTAATGACACCCTCGGCATTCTGCTGATCATTGTTTTTGCTTCCTGTATGGTAACTGTCATATTCCTGTCCTCCTGAAGAGTTTTCTTTATCAAATGATGATTATGAAAAGTGTTCTATCTATCATACTGCATACGGCGTACGCAGCCTACCAGCATAATCATGAGAGAGATGAGAATCGATGCCCCTACACCTGCCAGCTGACTCGCCTGCTGTCCCAGCGGAATCACGGCCCAGATGATCAGCCCGCCTACGATTCCCGTTATAGTCGATATGATCGGCAGTCTGCCGAAGTTGCGCTGTGATATGCAGCCGAACACGAGAGGAACACAAGGCGCCGCGAAGAAGATGGCGCAGAAGATATCGAGGGTCAGCAGTGAGATGTTCTCCAGGGCGATGGTCATGGACGCGCAGGAAAGACCCACTGCGACCAGCACAACACGGCCGAAGATGATTCGCTCCCGGTCGGTGCCGTCCTGGCGGATAACAGTGCTGTGCAGATCTGTTGTAAATACGCCCATCATCCCAATCATAAAGTGGGCTATGGTGCTGATACCGATCATGATGATGATAAAACTGAATACCGCTCTCGCCGGTCCTTTGAACAGCTCTGTAACCTCATTTCCCGCTTCATTTGCCGCATATCCCATATAGAGGGAGGCCGCCAGAGTAATAGCGCCCCAGATGACGATACCGCCCAGCAGAAAAGCCCAGCTCATCTGTTTTTCATTTTTCGCCATGCTGGCCTTCAGATAGTAGGCCGGGTCAAAGGCAATCTGCCCGAAGGCGATCACGATTGCCAGAACAAAGTACTGGATCGCTGACAGACTGATTCTCCCTGACATCCCCATCTCATCTATGGATATTGCCTGCAGTTTCACAGGCGCAATATCAGTCCCTGCAATGACACAGACTGCTCCCAGAACAAATCCTGCAATGATGATCAGCGTCGCAAGTTTCTCTTCGGCAATGACCAGTTTCATGCCGCCGAGCAGCACAAACCCCATCGTAAGGATGACACTGAGAAAGGAGATGATCCGGAAGGAACTCCCGTAGAAGGTCTCAAGAACAAAGGCGATACCTACACCCTGTTCGATCAGCACATAGGCAGGAACGATGACTGCGAACAAATAAAACCAGATTTTTGTCCATCTGCCGTAGCGCATCTGGATGAATTCCAGCCAGGTGACCATCTTCGGGTAGTGACGGTGCAAAAAGGCAATCATCCCGATGAGCCCTCCAAAGGCAATACATGCGCCGATTACATATGTGATCGGACCCCAAATACCGAACAAGGCATAGGTTTCCGCAGACCCGAACACGGATGTTGTCCACATCCATGCAGCGAAAACACTGCAGGTGAGTCCCATCGTGCTGACAGATCCGCCGCCGAAGATCATGCATTCGATGCTGTACGCTGAGATCCCCTTTCGGTGGGCTAGATATACAATTATCAGGATCACCAAACATCCTGTGAAAATCCAGTAACCGGTCATGTGATCATTGTACCTCTTGCTTTAGTTTCTGTTCTAACTATATCACATCTCCCATGTCTTTTCATAGTGAGAGGCTGCTGCACCTTAATCCGGTACAGCAGCCCCGCTGTCAATGATCTCTATAGAAACAGAGGTGATTGATTTTGTTTATGCATCGATTCCAAGTTCAGGCGGCTCCTGCTTCAGGCCCTTGGTCAGAATCAGTACATAGATGATGCCCAGTACGATCCAGATGCAGCCCAGAATGATCGCTACCTTATCAAG
>SVCS01000022.1:0-15315 GCA_015058205.1 Clostridiales bacterium | reverse complement strand
CCCTTGGTCAGAATCAGTACATAGATGATGCCCAGTACGATCCAGATGCAGCCCAGAATGATCGCTACCTTATCAAGGCTGACAAGCAGGTACAGGCAGAAGAGTGCTCCGATGATCGGCAGAATCAGATACAGGAAGATGCCCTTGCCGGAACGTTCTTTCTGCTTTACATAGTACTGGCATACAACAGAGATGTTAACAAATATGAACGCTACCAGTCCGCCGAAGCTGATGTATGCTGTTGCGGATGTTACATCGAGGAAGATTGCGAACAGTGCAATGACACCAGTCAGACAAATTGCGTTTACCGGTGTTCTGCGGGTCTTGTGCAGTCTTCCGAACAGTTTCTTAGGCATTACGCCGTCACGGGCCATAGCGTAGAGCAGACGAGCGCCTGAAGCCTGTGCTGCCAGGCCTGCTGCGAACTGACCTGCGATCAGGCCGATGAGGAAGATACCGCCGAATACGGAAGGAGCAACTTCACGTGCGATCTCATATGCAGCACTGTCAGGATTTGCATATTCGAAGGATGGGTGCGCCATGTGTGTGAAGAATGTTACGACTACGAAGATAGCTCCGCATACGATCAGTGTCAGAATGATGGATCTAGGGATGTTCTTGGTTGGGTCGATGGCGTCTTCTGTGAATGTCGTCAGTGCGTCAAATCCCAGGAAGCAGTAGCATGCAGCTGCAGCTCCGGCTACGATAAACGAGAAATCGATGTCCGGATTGTAGAACGGTGAAAAGTCAGCCAGCGTACCGGCGCCGCCGCCTTCCGTTACATACTTGATGCTGAATGCCAGGAACGCGATGATGATCGCGACCTGAATTCCTACCAGGATAAAGTTTACAACTGTTCCGACTTCAACACCGATGATGTTGATGGCAGATGTGATGACGATGAACAGGATCAGCCACAGCCAGGACGGTACTGCCGGAACTGCGTCTCCCAGATACTGCGCACCAATCAGCCAGATCGCCATCGGGAAGAATACATAGCCCAGCAGGACGATCCATCCTGCGAGTACGCCCAGTTTGGAGTTGATTGCCTTACGTGAATACGTATAGGTTGATCCGGCCGTCGGATAGGCCTTTGCCATGTGGCCATAGCTCATGGCTGTGAACAGCATGGCAATCGTAGCGAATAATACGGAACCTGTCTCAACGCCGTGGGAAGCTGTTGAGATAACACCGTAGATGGTGTAGGCGATCATCGGAGTCAGGAACGCGACACCGAAGATGACCAGATGGCTCAGCTTCATGGTTCGTTTCAGAGTATTTTCTTCCATCAGATAGTTCTCCTCTCTTAGATAATGATGATAAGATTTATTGCTTTTGCTTATTTATGTTCTACAGGAACTTCTTGTAGATTTCAGGTCTGTAGTCAGGTACGCCTGTGATCTCCTTGTCGACGAACAGGCGTCTCTCAGCCAGTGACAGGTCGATGGTCGCCATCAGCAGTTCCGCCTGATTGTCTTCCGGACCGCCTGCGTAATAGTGGAGCATCGTTTCATAGAACGGCGTGATCTTCGGTCCCATGATGCTGCTTCCGCCGCCGAAATAGCACTCCGTGTCCATACCGGTCAGATTTGCTGTCGCGATGTAGATCGTATTGCAGATCACACCATATTCGAGAGTCTTGCCAAAGGTCTGGCAGAACGCATCGCGGCTTCCGTCGAATGGTACTTCTTCAATAAATGCAGTCGGATTCAGAACGAGACGGCATCCCTGGGCGCAGTAATGTCTCTGCAGTTCCGGGAACTGATATGTATCGAAGCAAATGCTGATACCGACTGGTCCCCATGGTGTGTCGAACATGAACGGTTTCTCACCCTTCTCGCACCATACACTCTCAGTTTCGAATGGATGCATTTTCTGATAAGAATCAATGATTCCTTCCGGACCGATTGCGATTGCGGAATTGTACAGAATCGTATCCGGTGTGTCTTCTTTCTTTTCGGCCATTCCGAATACGACATAGACTCCGTACTTCTTCGCAACTTCAGCGACCGCCTGTGCTGATGGACCATCCTTCAGTTCAGCTGTCTCGATTTTCTCCGCCTGCGGAATCTTCGTGTCCACATAGTAATCATATCCATACAGACAGAGTTCCGGGAGCAGAACCAGATCTGCGCCGCGCTTTGCAGCCGCTTCGACATATCCGCAGATTCTGGACAGGTTGCTTTCTTTGTTGCATGCATCTACCTTGAAGTTGACCACAGCAACAGTCATAATATCCTTCATTGCTTCCTCCTTCACAATATAAGTTATTTATTGTTCATTATTGTAAACTATCGTAAGTTTAAAGCAGGAGGATGCGTTTGTCAAGATAATTAGGCGTTATAAGGGATGCGATTCCCCTTTACCGGAATCACACAGACGAGTAAATTGAGAAGGCAGCAGGCGCAGATATACGGCGCTTCGATGGGTATTATCCCAAGAATCATCAGCAGAACGCATACCGCTCCCACGCCCATGCCGGCGAGAACTGTATCCGTCGCAGGCTTTATTCTGCTCCACCCTAAGAAATACCCCGGCAGGAGAATCATGGAAGTCATGCCGATTCCCGTCAGCCAGAGAGAGAGAATATCATTGATGTTGATTGCGAACGTAAAAGCGATGGATCCGGTCACCACAACGAAGATACGTGTGAAAAAAATCATGGCACGGTCCGACAGATCTTTTATGATGAACTTTTTGATGATGTCTTCTGAAATCATGATTCCCGATGCCAGAAGAAAAGAGTCTGCCGAAGACATGATGGCAGCGATGAGTCCGACCATGATCAGAATCGTCAGAACCGATCCTCCCCTCGCAAACAGAAATGTGTAAAGAACAGACTGGGAATCTTCCACGCCGCCTGAAATCACCCTCTGGAACACGCCCAGATAGGAAATCAGCACTAAGCTGATCAGTGTGATGACAAGGGGCAGCATGAATCCCCACTTAGCAGTGCGTTTTCCTTTGCTGGCGTAGATTCTCTCCCAGTTTGTCTGGTCGTTCATCAGGAAAAACAGTCCGAAGGCGGCGATGAACATGATGATTTCATACCAACTCATGGTTGTCGAGAAGAGATTCAGACTATCCATTTCCTCTTCTTCCAGATAGAAATGCTCCACGCTGCCGATACCGCCCGCTGCATAGAGGGTGACGACGATCAGCGCTATGATGCTGAATGTCTGGAGTATGCCCTGAAACACATCTGTCATGGCAACGCCCCATAGACCGCTCAGAACCGTGTATGCGATGATGACGATGAATATGATCATCAGCGCCAGACTTCTGTTGATGCCGAAGGTGATGGTAATCAGATAGGACAGTGCGCTGAACTGCATGGCGATCATAGTTACATTTCTGATCAGAAGGGCCGCAGCGGCAGGTATTCTGATCACCCCATCGTGCATAGGATAATTAGACGCAAAAAAACCAGTGATGCTTTTGTACTCCCTGTCCCGGATCTTATCGATCAGGAAGAAGGCGAAAAAGAGCTCCACAAAACAGGACATCGCCATGATCCAGTACTGGCTCGCGCCGAAGTCGTGGCTTCTCCCCACCAGACCAATAATGGTCCCCCCGCCGATCCAGGTCCCCAGATAGGTGAAAAAGATGAACCCGATGCCGAGGGATCTGCCGCAGTAGCTGTAGTCCTCAAAAGATGTCAGTGCCTTCCTGATCAGGAAGGCACTCAAAACAAACAATACTATTAAATAAACTCCTCCGATTATCAGAGCATTAATCATTCTTCTGAACCTGTCTGTTGCTTCTGACCCAGTCGACCACTTCGTCCTGGTCAAAGCGAATATTCTTGCCGAGCTTGATAAATGGAAGACCCTGCTTCTTCAGGTTGTAAATCGTCGTTCTCGTAACCTGAAGCATTTCAGCAACATCTTCAACCGTCAGAAATTTGATATCTCCAGCCATTTTCATATCTCCTTTCAATTAATGTGCTTTACTGTCTTTCATTGTACAATACTCCGAGGCCTGAATCAAGATTGATTTAACAAAAAAGGGCTTGCCGCACAAGGCGGAAGCCCTTCTCTTTATTGATCTGTTAACCTTCGATTGCGATGCTCTTCTTTTCAGGAAGTTTCGGTGCTTCCTTCTTAGGCACAGCCAGTTTCAGAACGCCGTCTTCGAATTTTGCCTTCACATCTTCTTCTGTGATGAACTCACCGACATAGAAGCTTCTCTGCATAGAGCCCATATAACGCTCCTGACGGATGATTTTGCCTTCTTCGTTCTTTTCTTCTTCGCTGGTGTTTCTGGCAGCGCTTACTGTCAGCTTGCCATTTTCCAGTTCCAGCTTGATTTCTTCCTTCTTGAAGCCCGGCAGATCAATGTCTACTTCGTAGTGGTCATCAAGTTCGCGTACATCTGTCTTCATCAGGTTTGAGGCCTGCTTTCCATACAGCTTTCTCTCTGCTGCGGATGGCGCCGCGAATGTAGGAAAATCAAAGCTCATAAAGTCATCAAACAGGTTGTCATTAAAAATACTTGGATAAAACATCATTCTTTCCCCCTTTGGATATTATTTTGTCAATATGTATCTGAGCAATAGAACTTTTTTCTCTCTGTTCCCTTGTTCTGGACATATCATATCACCAATTATTAGCACTGTCAAGAGGTGAGTGCTAATAATTTGAGAAAGAATGTTTTCTGATTAGAAGAATACCGATGGTATTAATGTGATTGCAACTGCTATGCAGAGCAGAAAAACGACGATTCTTACCGCCCACACTTTGACTGGCGAATGCATGCTTTTGAATTCACTCTGCTGTTTGCTGTTCTTTGCATATTTTTTACTGCTCATATGATTACCCTTTCCTTTCACACGTTGCTCATTATATCACACTTATTCTTATTTTTCTCTTTCTGAATTCTCTGACTTGGGGTATTATATATACATAAGACATTAATCATCGTTTTATTGAAACAATAAAGGAGAATAAAAATGAATTTACTTAGTTTACTTTTATCTGCTTATCTCAGCAGCCAGTCCCTTGGCTCTCTCTCCAATAATACTGGAGTACAGCAGTCTCAGCTCAAGAAACTTCTGATTCTTGCTCTGCCTCTGCTCATCAAGTACATGACAAGCAATTCTCAGTCACAGTCAGGTCTGTCCTCTCTCTTCGGAGCACTCGGACAGCACCAGAGCAGATCCTCTGTTTCAGATCAGATTGAATCTGCTGACGTTGAAGATGGCGGCAAGATCATCGGACACATTCTGGGCGACGATGAAAATGATGTTCTGAAGTCCCTGTCAAGCGAAACAGGCATCGGCATCGACGATATCGCCAATGTACTCGGAACGATTGCACCATCACTGCTCAGCGGTGTTTCCGCAGCAACACAGACTGCACAGACACAGCAGCAGGCAGGTGTTGACCTGAGCGACGGTCTGGATCTGGGCGATCTTCTGTCAATGTTCGGCGGCGCTGCAAGCCAGCCTGCACCACAGCAGGCTCCGGCCAATGACGGAACACAGCTGATCAATGCTCTGCTCTCCATGATGAAATAAGAGCAAAAGCAAAACATCAAATGGCATCAAAAGAGCCGGTAAGGAGGATATCCCCTGCCGGCTCTTTTATTGACTTACTCTTCTATGAGCACTTCCGGATTTTCTGCGGTCGCCAGGTTCTTCTCTACGGTACCGCCCAGTTCTGTTTCGATCATGCTCCTGAGTTCTTCCAGTGCTGCATCCATATTCTCTGCGCTCTCGGCGTTATGTGCTTCTATAATCATGAACGCGTTCACTGTGTCTTCTGTCAGCATCGTACGTTCTGCTTCTCTCCAGTTCCAGCAGCGGCATACTGCGCCGAAGTCATCTCTATAGATAACCTCTCCCGGGCTTGGCGGTTCGCTCTTACCTTCGCTGCCGTAGGTGACGAAGTCCTCCCCGCCTTCTGCAATCGTCAGCCTCATATCTCCTTCGAACTTGTCGATATCCTCGCCGCCGATCGGAACACCGTACTTCAGTGAAATACCGTTGTAGATGTCCACCAAAGGAATGATCGTTCCTATCTGGTTGCCTTTTGCAACGCGCTTGAGCAGTGCCTCAATAGAACAGCGTGCTCCCTTCTTGGTTTTGAATTTATAGAAGGCATCCCTCCATCCGCGGATGACCGGATTGGATGTGAACTCCGGATTTGCTGTGTACTGCGCAGAAACTTTCTCACACTCCCGCAGCCACGGAGCATACTTTTCCTCATCTTTCACATGGTTGTCGATTCCCCGGCACACCAGAATTCCGATCTGTGCCTCTGGGAACAACTCCAGAAAATCTTCTTTCAATATAAATTTTTTCAAGGTTCTTTCCTCCCTTTTCTTTGATTGTAATATTGATTATAACATTTATGGCGAGCAGGCAAAAGCAAACTGGAAGAATAAACTTGTATTTGTTATAATCATCTCGTACAGAAAGGACGGGACTTATGATTTGTAACAAATGCGGAACAGTTCTGCCGGATAACGCAGAATACTGCGGTGAGTGCGGAGCGAAAGTGGAAAAAAAGAAAAAGGCGCCTGCAGCCCTCGAAAAGGCGCGCACAGAGGCGAAGAGATACAAATTGCTCTCAATCATCCTCGCTGTCATGTGTGTTGTCCTCGGCATTGGATGGATGGTCAGCTCGCACGACCCATATGACAATCTGGACAATTACGAAAGAGACGTTGTCAGCATGGAACGTGCTGGGATTGAATTGACCGGTACATATGTTGTCGGAGAAGATTCCGAACTGCCTCAGGGACGGTACAACATCTACCCTCCTGATAATGAGAGTTATCTGTCTGTAGATATCTACAACAATCTGGAAGACGCGCAGAAAAAATATGACAAGGACTACAATTCCTACGCCATCGATCACCTGTATTCACTAGCGCGCGGATATAAGCTCAAAGCCGGTCAGGTCGTTGTCATTGAGTACGACAGCGCTTACTTTGAGCTGGTTTCAGAGGATACACCTGAAACAGAACCTCCGCAGACAGAGGAAGAAACAGATGCTTCACAGCCGGCTGAATCAGAACCGGCTTCAGAATAAGGAACAGACAGGCAGGACACAATGAAAAAGAATAAAGTCAAAGAATTTGGACGAACCAGAATCGTCGTCATCGTATTGTTAGGTCTTCTTGGCCTGATTTATCTCCCGGATCACACGTTCCTCGGATTGCTTTTGATTATCATCGCTCTGTTCACCATCATCGTCGACAAGACGACGAACAGTCAGAATCATGCAAAGGCAAAAGAAGCCGTCGCAGAGCCAAAATACAACGCGGAAGATTTCGGCGCTCCTATGGAATGCCCGTTCTGCGGCAAAGAAATACCTTCTGAGATCAACTACTGCTTCTATTGCGGCCGTGCTCTGCAGGGATATAAGAAGATTGAAGCTGTCCGCAAAGACAGCCTCAGCAGAATGAACAATTCACTTGACGGAATCGGCGAAGGCGCTCACAGAGACAACATTCTGAAGATCAGAGATCTCGCAGATAAGATTCTCAGAAATTATGAGAAAGAACCGGAAGATCATGAAAGCTATGATAAATTCATCGAAAACTATCTTCCTAAAACGGTCTCTGCAATTGAGCACTACCACACACTCTGCAATCTGAACAATCTGGATCATGAGGAAGAGAGGATCAAGGCCCAGTTTGAGAACTCTCTGGCTATGCTGGCAGATGCCTTCTCCAATATCCTGAATCGTGTTTCCACAGAGGGACTGCTGGATATCTCTACAGATATCACCGTTCTCGAAAACATATTAAAACAGGAAGGTCTTGCCGATTCGGATTTCCCTTCCTGATGATTCTGATTGCAATCTGACGAAATGAAACGCTCACATTATTTCAATGTGAGCTTTTTTCTTGTCTTTCTTTCGTATTCTTTTACAACGCGGTCAAGAGCAGCTTCACCTAATCCCCGGAGATAGATTCTCATATGAGTGCCCGGGTAGTATTCTGAAACGATGAACGTGTTCTGCTCCAGCTCACTCAAATCCATAAACTCCTCCGGGACCGGCCACTCATCTCTGATTCTCCTCATGATCAGGCAGAATCTTCCCATATCTTCCGTCTTGAAGATCACATGATAAGTACCGGCATACACTGCTCTGCCCGAAGCCTTGTTGTACTTGCGCAGGATCTGTCTGCCTTTGATTTCGTCCATCATAAAGAACACATCCGGCGTGAGAAAGTCCGGATCCATGTATCTTCTCGTTACTGTATTGCCCCGCCTGCTGGCGTTGCTTTTGTACTCTGCATATTTATCCAGTATCGACATGAAAAGAATACCTCGCTGTTCAAATATATGATAATATTAAACCATAAAGATTGCGAGGTGAAATCATGAAAAAAATTCTTGTTTTAGGTGTTGGCGCACAGGGAAGCACGGCTGCCAGAAAACTGGATGCAGAGCCGGATGTGGGCGAAATCATCTGCGCTGACTACGACAAGACAGCTGTGGACACCCTGGTCGCACAGCTCACGAAGGCGAAAGGAGCTTTTGTCGACGCCCATGATCTGGACAGCATTGTAGAGGCTGCACAGGGCGTTGATCTGATTCTGAACGGCCTTCCTCTGGAATGTACAAAAAATGTCCTGGATGCTGCTTTGATTGTGAAAGCAAACTACCAGGATTACGCAGGTACTACTGCACTGGGCGATATGTGGGCAGAAAGCGAGCCCGGCAAAATGGCGATTGCGGAAGGTGACGAACCGGAGTTTCAGGATCTGGATACGCGAAACTGGTACAGAAGTC
The DNA here is from genome assembly GCA_015058205.1 of Clostridiales bacterium. Classification (GTDB taxonomy): domain Bacteria; phylum Bacillota; class Clostridia; order Peptostreptococcales; family Anaerovoracaceae; genus Lentihominibacter. Next base: position 6,566 of record SVCS01000022.1, on the reverse strand, counting down.
TCCGGGCCATGTATGAACTGTACGGGCCAAAGTTTGAAGAAATCGGTAAACTGGCCATATTCGGAACCGGCTCCGCGCCGGGTCTTATCTGCGCGGCGACCAAGTACGCCATGCGGTACCTCGACAAGTGCGACACCATCTACAACTTCGTCTGGGAAGGCGCCATTGCGAAACGCTTCCAGCCTTTCTGGTGGTCCCCTATCACCGCCCTTACAGATATGAGTGAAATGGCTCTTGCTCTGGAAAACGGCAAACTGATCAACACGCCTGCTTTCGGCAGACCGATCACAAGACAGTATCCATATATGGAGAGCCGAATCACATTCAGAGAGCACTGCCATGATGAGCCTCTCCAGTACAGCTTCAATACAGAGACCCACTTCAAAGGCTGCAAGAACGCCTACTTCAAATATGCAGGTGCCGGTATGGATTTCGCCAGACCGCTCTACGAAGCAGGACTTCTCAGCCGCAAAGAGGAAGATTTCAACGGTCAGAAGATCGTTCCGTTCGACTTCATCCTAAGTCACCTGCCTCATGCTCCTAAATACGAGGAAGAGATCAAATCATTTGTTGACGAAGGTATGGCCCTCGATTCCGGCTGTATGGTCATCGAAGCCTACGGACGTAAAGATGATGAGGGCGTTCTCGTAGAAGTCCATGTCCTTGCGCCTGGTTTCGTAGAATCCTTCGAGAGAGCGAAGATGACCGGTGAGATGTATCTGACTGGTCAGGGCGGATATCTCTTCTCCAAACTCTTCATCAATAATCAGTTTGAGGGGCAGAGCGGCGTTATCTCTTCCGATATGCTGACAGATGAGCAGGTGGATGAATACTTCAGATATGCGGAAGAGCTGGGTATTACTCTGGATACAAAGATCAAGAAGACCTGGGAGATCGTCAAATAGTAACAATTGTGCGATAATTCATTTTTGCATAATCTGAACGGGAAAATATGCATATTTGCATTTCTTCCCGTTCTTTTATTACTTTTAGGACTTTATTCTGCTAAAACTTGCATTAAAATAAGTGCAACAATCGAATTACCTATCAGCCGCTTAAGTGCTGATCATTATTGCAGCTGTTGCAGGAGGAAGGACTCATGGCAGAAATAACAGTAACCCCGATGAACTGGAAGCAGGACTATGAGAATAAGTTAACGACAGCCGAAGAAGCAGTAAAACTGATCAAATCTCACGATCACGTCATCTTCGGTCATTGCATCTGTGAGCCTACGGGGCTGATCGATGCCATGGTGGCAAATCATGATGCATACCGCGGCGTTCATATCACGCATATGGTCTCCCTCGGCAAAGGTGAATACACAGACCCTAAGTACAAAGACAACTTTACATTTGATGGAATATTCTTCGGAGCCGGAACCAGAAACAGTATTGCCCATGGAAATGGCGACGTTATCCCAGTATACTTCTCAGAACTTCCTATCTGGATGAGAAGAGGCATTCTCAATTTCGATGTATGCCTGGTCATGGTCTCCCCTCCGGACCAGTGGGGATACTGCAACCTGGGCGTTGAATCCGGATATACCTTCCAGGCGATGCGCTCTGCAAAGACGGTCATCGCACAGGTGAACAGCAACATGCCGTTTGCTTACGGAGATACACACATCCATGTCAGCCAGCTCGATGCCATCGTAGAGATGGATATGCCGCTGATGGAATCCCATCCGCCGCAAGTGGGTGATGTGGAGATGGCTATCGGTGAGTACTGCGCGTCTCTGATCGAAGATGGTTCTACGCTTCAGCTTGGTATCGGTGCGATTCCTGATGCTGTTCTCGCATCACTGAAAAACCACAAGCATCTGGGCATTCACTCTGAAATGATTGCAGACGGTGTCCTGGATCTGGTAGAAGCCGGTGTCATCGACTGTTCCCAAAAGAGCCTGCACAGAGGCCAGATCGTTGTCACCTTCCTGATGGGAACAAAACGGCTCTATGATTTTGCAGACCGCAATCCTATGCTGATGCTCCGCCCGGTGGATTATGTCAATGACCCTACTGTCATCGCGAAGAACAACAAGATGGTCTCCATCAACTCTGCCCTGCAGGTTGACTTCATGGGACAGGTCGTCGCCGCTTCCATCGGTACGAAACAGTTCTCCGGTGTCGGCGGCCAGGTCGATTTCGTCCGTGGCGCGTCGAGAGCAGAAGACGGCAAAGGCATCTCCATCATCGCCATGCCTTCTATTACAGTCAAGAGAGACGGAACCGTGATTTCCAAGATTGTTCCTTATATCGACAACGGCGCAGCAGTAACGACAAACCGTTACGATGTTGACTACATTATCACGGAGTACGGAATTGCGAGAATGAAAGGCAAGACCTTAAGAGAGCGCGCCCGCGCCCTCATCAGCATCGCCCACCCTTCTGTTGTGGATGATCTGTCAAAAGCCTTTGAAGAGAGATTCAACACTCCATACGTAGACGAATAAAATCCTTCACAGGAGCTTATTTTAACCTTCAGTAGAAGCAAAAAGACTCTGGACCTGAGGTTTTTCTCAGCCTGGGGTCTTTTTGCTTTGTGCTCTTGATCTATGCTAAAATAATTTAGAGGAGGATACCTGCAATGAGAAATATTCTAATACTTACGACAGGAGGAACCATTGCTTCTGTGCAATCTCCGGATGGTCTCGTTCCTGGTATGAGCAGTGAGCAGCTCCGCAATCATCTCCCGCAGATCGGTTCGGACATCGCCATTGATATTATGGAGCTTTTCCATATTGACAGTACTGACATGACCGCCGCACACTGGATCAAAATCATTGATGCCATCCGTGATAACTATGATGCCTACGACGGTTTTGTAGTATGCCACGGAACAGACACCATGGCATATACAGCAGCTGTTCTGTCATATATGATTCAGAATTCTGAAAAGCCAATCGTTCTGACCGGCGCTCAAAAGCCGATCGGATTTGAAATCACAGATGCGAAGTCCAATCTTCAGGATAGTATTCTTTATACAGCTGATTCTCTCTCCCATGGCGTTCAGATTGTCTTTGCAGGCAAAGTCATCGCAGGAACACATGCGCGAAAAGTCAGGTCGATGAGTTTTCTGGCTTTTGAAAGCATCAATCTTCCTGTAATAGCGGAAATAAATAACGGCCACATCATCCGGTACCTGAACATACCTTCCAATGGCCGTGTGCAATTCTATGATTCGATCAATCCGAATGTATTTCTGCTCAAACTGACGCCGAGCATGTCCCCGGATCTGATTCCTGAAATCTTCAGCATCTATGATGCTGTCGTGATTGAAAGTTTCGGTGCAGGCGGTATTCCTGCATCAATTGAAAACACCCTTCTCACTGAGCTGTCGAAATATAGACCGGAAGAAAGAATCCTTGCCATGACCACCCAGGTCACCTACGAAGGAAGTCACATAAACACCTATGCGGTCGGACGCCGCATTGCAGATTCTTTTAAGATCCTCGAAGCGCGTGATATGACTCTGGAGACCATTATCGCCAAGCTCATGTGGATACTCGGAAACAACAGCCAGACATGGGATGAAATTGAACAGCGTTTCTACACACCTGTCGCCATGGATAGCGTCTACTGAAAATACTGTCTACTGAATGTAAACGACCGTTGTCCTGCGGAATGCCTGAATGATACGGATAATACCTGAATAAATCAGACCCAGTGAGTAGCAGAGCGTGGCAACCCATACGGTCTTCAGGAAGACGAGGCATAACAAAGCAATCAGCACATTAATGATTCCGTGGCTGATATTCAGTTTCCATGAAGCATTCATTTTCTTGGACTCAATTGCCCGCATGATATCGATGAAGCCGGAGAATCCATGGAGTCCGGCCAAATACAGCATGATAAAGATAAGCGGTACATCTACCAGAGAAAGGGTGAATAGCCCAATGTCAAAAACAATAACACCACGGTATAGCACCGCTAAACCGCCAACCATATGTTTCGCCATGGTGAAATAATAGACCAGGGATCTGATCCCCGACAGCATCAACGTCAGGCCTAGGCTCAATATGATCACACCGTATACTTCACTTGGCATAATGGCCATAGCAGTACCGAAGATGACCATGATCAAGCCTGTCAGCACATATCCAATGCGTCTAGCCTTTGTCACGGATTCTCACCTCCAATCCAATGCCTGCCAATCTATTCCTGGATGCAGCCATACTGTTGGTGACCATGCTCTTTTGCGCCAGCGCCGCTGTGATAAACCTGCCCAGATAAGTCTGGTTTTTCTCATTATTTTCTGCGTCAACATATTCCTGCTGATACTTTTTGATATCAAAAGCTTCAATCGTACAGCCTGATAGTTTCTCACCAAGTGCTTTCCAATCTTTTGAAGCCAGCAGCTGACGCCGTTCAATGATTTCTTTGATTTCTTCTTTATACGGCGCAACAGTATCCCAATCATAGGTATCTAATGCAAAGGCATCAATATCCCCTCTCAGATACCTTAACGCATATACCATTTGACAGAATGCGTGCATGTAATCCGATGGGTTGTCTTTGATGATTTCCTTGTATTCAGCCCAGGCTGGAAGATATTTATAGCGCGCGAAACTGTAGTCTGGAAGATGACCTGCCCTGCCGTGTCCCAGATTCATGACATTGTTTTCGCTGCTCTGATATACGCTGTTTGTATACTTCCCTTCAACCGGGTCATCCAGCGCCTTTGGATTGTGGCGAAAAGCAATACGCCTGGTTTCCGCATCATCACCCTCGCCCAGAATTTCGTAGAATTGATAATTTGTATTGTTGATGACCAGTGATGGAGTGCCCGCGAAATAACTGTGGGCCCAAGTATCCGCTAGGACATGCATCGCGACACCTGCTGCTTCCAGCCCCTTTCCTTTCGCCAGTTCTACTGTATCTGCCAGCAGTTCCCCATTTGGTCCGCATATGAGACGATATTTATTCTGATAGCGTCTGCCGCCTTTGACTTCGGCGTTGAGGTCTCTTGGAAGGAAATGAAACGAAGCCCAGGTTCTGGTGATTTTTTGAAGTCCCACGTGATCCGTTCTGGAATCCATGAGTTCCGCCTGTAGTTGTGTCGTTGCAGCAGTCTCAGGCCCTTTGATTTTTTTGAGAAACGTCACAGAACAAAAATCAACGAACTGCGCGCTGTAGCAAATCGCCAAACTTTCTTCGTGCGTATATCCTGCGAGAAAAGCTGCGCAGTATGTTGCGTAATAATGAAAATCTCCCTGCATCAGCTCACCTCAAGTTGTTCACGGAGCCGCCTGACCATGATTGCTGAGACGATGACCTGAATCAAGGCAAATAGAGATGTCAGATCGAGAATCTGAGACACTCCGGCGGTATCCATTAGATCTTTCATGATTCCCGTTTCATCAGGAATGAACCATACAATTGCTCTTCTGACAATACTTATACCGAGAAAAACAATCATTACAGATGCTAAAATCAGATAGAAAATGCTCTTTTTCCTACCTCTTCCCTCTATAATAGCTGCCCGTCCCACATAAAAGCGCATGAGAAGGTCTATCATCAGAACCAGCACTATGCTGATAGCCGTAATATAACCCAGTCCCCGGTCTGTTATTTCAAAGGACTGGATTGACTCAAAGTCGACGCCTCCTGTTTCCCGTAAATCGGCGCCCACCTTTGCAAGCGGAATCACGATGAAGTAGACGACAGCCTTAACTACACTCCAAATGCCAAAAGCGACGACAGCCGCGCCGCTTATAGCAAGTGTATGTTCATATTTTCTCAGTTTCTCGTTATCCATATACTCCTTTATATTGTTTTTTTCATCGTCAGGATGTTACTGCCGTCGCGGTACTCATAGTTCAGCTCATCCATAGTCTTTCTGGTCAGGAATATTCCGAGTCCGCCGATACCGCGCTCTTCTGCGCTGAGTGTAACATCCGGATCTTCCCTCTCCAATGGATTATACGGCACACCCTGATCCCGAAGTGTGATCACGGCCTGTTTCGGATCACCTTCTATTTCAATGTGAATATCTGCTTCTCCTGTACCCGGACTGTATGCATAATTGGCAATATTGATGAAGATTTCTTCAACAGCAAGTTCCAGCTCTGTCTGTGATTTCATGGAACAACCTGCCTGCTCTAAATGCGCACATAGGAACTGCATCACAGGGGCAAGGTTCTGTCTTGTCGCTTCCACCCGTATTTCATTTGGCAGGAACGAAAGATCATCCACTTTATCAAGCAATTCCAAAAGCTCTGACTTCCAAAGTTCAATTTCCGCCTTCCGCTCTGCATCTTCCAGTCCGCCGCGGCGGATGGATCTGCGGATCAGTCTCGTGTATCCTACAACACGCGCTTTATCCTCCACAGTGCGAATACGATTCTCATCCTCTGTGCCAAGATAAGCAGCCAGAGATTTTCTCCAGAATTCAAAGGCAACCGGACGATCAAATCCCAAGAACCGTTTGGTCTGACCGTTATCGTATTCCCCGAATCCGACAAAAGCGTTGAACATCGATGCCAATTCAAAGACAGGATGACCTGTAGCCAGTGTATCCATATCGATCAGCAGCACTTCGTCTCCGGTGAGTTCCAGATTCTTTGTATG
>SVCS01000080.1 GCA_015058205.1 Clostridiales bacterium | reverse complement strand
ATAATGGTTGCCAGCGGCATTGTTACGGTAATCTTCCGTAAATTGAAACAGCCCGCAGTTCTCGGTTATATTCTCGCGGGATTTCTGATCAGTCCAAACTTCGAATATCTGCCGACTGTCGTCGACCATGCTGATATTACCACACTGGCGGATATCGGGGTCATCTTTCTCATGTTCGGATTAGGTCTTGAATTCAGCTTTAAGAAACTCGCACAGGTAGGCGGCAGCGCATTCACTGTGGCAGCAACCGTAATGGCGATGATGATACTGGTCGGCGCAGGTATCGGCTCACTTCTCGGGTGGGGAAAGATGGACTGCATTTTCCTCGGCGGCATGATTTCCATGTCTTCCACCATGATCATCCTCAAATCCTATGAAGAGTACAACCTGATGAGGGAACAGTTTGCCCAGATGGTTCTTGGCGCCCTTGTGTTTGAAGATGTAGCTGGTATTTTCATGCTGGCGGTGCTTTCTACAATATCAGTAGGGCAGAATGCTTCCGGACCGGCACTCGCCCAGCAGATTCTCATCATGGTCATATACCTTGTAGTATGGATCCTGATTGGCGTATATCTGATTCCATCAATTCTGAAGAGAATTTCAGGACTGCTCAACGATGAACTGATATTGATCGTTTCAGCAGCGCTCTGCCTGCTTATGGTAGTAATCGCTAATCTGATAGGCTTTTCCTCAGCGCTGGGCGCATTCCTGGCTGGCTCCATTCTGGCGGGAACCATTCAATCTGAACGAATCAGATATCTTGTAAAACCTGTCAAAGACCTCTTCGGGGCTATTTTCTTCGTGTCAGTCGGAATGATGATCGTTCCGTCCATGCTGATTGAATATATCGTACCAATTATCATAATAACCATTGTCGTTATCATAGGACAGATGACGTTTTCTGTCATCGGAATACTTCTTTCCGGCCAGTCTTTGCGTACAGCCATAAGAGGCGGATTCAGCATGATGCAGATTGGAGAGTTTTCCTTTATCGTAGCAACACTGGGAATGAGCTTCGGGGTAATCAGCAATTTCCTTTATCCAATCATTGTCTGCGTTTCCGTTATTACAGCCTTTGCAACACCGTTTTTCATCAAGGGATCAGAGCCTTTCTACAAATTTCTTGATAAGAAACTTCCTAATAAGGTCAAAGCGGCACTCCGGAGAAATACTTCGGAGAGTCAAACCAGAGATGCTCATGATAAAGACTGGAATCAGTACATCAAAAATATCTCCATTAGGACTGGGGCATGTTCCTCTATATTGTTTTTGTTCTACTGGGCAGGGATCAGGTATCTTATGCCGGAAATCAGAGGCGCTGTGGGTTCTGCCTTTGCGGGAAACGCTATATCAGCTGCGATTATCATTACACTGATGCTGCCCGTCATCAATGTCATGTTCGATTCCAACACAGTGCTGTTCTACAAATTATGGGTAAAACACAGATCCAACCATCTGCCGCTGATTACGATGCGGGCTTTGAGAACACTGATTGCCGCATGTTTCATCGCACTTGTACTGCGTAAAATATTCCATATTCCGTTTATCATACTGGTCCTTATTGCGGTCATTCCAATGATTTTCATCATACGGTCAGCATGGCTGAACGGCGTGACGATTGCCATGGAAAAGCGGTTTATCGCGAATTTCTCTCAGAGGACCCTGGATAAAGCGAAAAAAGACAGAACGCGGCACAAGAACTATAGATGGCTGGATGAATCCCTTTATGTTGTCGAATTTGAGATCATCGACCCTGATTTCAAAAAGACCATCATTGAGTTCACCAAGAGAAGGGACTTCGTTGTAACGATTATCAGAATCATACGTAAAGACAGCTATGTCAACATGCCATCGGCAGATGAGATCATACAATACGGCGACATACTGCAGATGATCGGAACCTGGGATGAGGTAGATGCCTGTACGTTATTATTGGAAAAGGATGACGCAATTAAATATACAGATTCTGACGACAAGACATTGAAGGATTTCATGTACGGACAGCGATTTGAAGGTGTACCGGAAGAAGGAGAACTGGTCTGTGTTCCAATCAAGTTGGATGGAGATTCGAAGTTTATCCGTAAATCCATCAAGAACTGCGGACTTAGGCAAGCCTTTGGGGCCACGATCATCGGTATCGAAAGGGGAGCGCTTCCGATCGTCAGCCCGGATATCAATACAGTCCTTGCCAAGGACGATATTGTATGGATGATCGGCGGAGAAAAAATGGTCAGCAGACTGATTAGAAGCGGGTTAATGGACGCATAAAAGAATAATGTTATTATTTTAACAAACATTAGAGAGACGATTAGTTAAAACTAACCAAACAATCGTCTCTTTTTTGTTGAAGAAGAGGGGATTTTGGACAGAAAAAAGAACATGAAAAATAGGCGAAAACGGCTTGACTCCAACGTTCAACGTGTTACAATGAACTAGCGTGTGATTTGTTCAGGGGCGTTAATAATTTAACGAACAATAATCAACGCTTAATAATTTGTTCTTAAATGTATACAGAATACATTGTAGAGTGTTTAATTAAGTTTGTGGAGGAAAAGAATTATGACAATGGAATCAGCTAAGCAGATTCTCGCGCTTTTGCCGGGCGTGGATTGCGGCGGATTCGGCGGATGCGGTCATCCGACTTGCCAGGCTTGTGCCGAGGCAATCGCTGAGAGTGGCCAGATCACGCTGTGTCCTGCAGCAGACAGCAAGGCAGTAGCAGGAATCGCGCAGATCCTGGGAGTAGAGCCTGTCGAAGTGGAGCCTATGATTGCCCACGTAAAATGCGCAGGATGCTCAGCAGGAAAAGACCGTTTCGCAGCATGCGCTTGTGAAAGCTGTGATGCAGCGAAAGCCGCAGGCTTTGCGAAGGGTGAATGCCAGTACGGATGTATCGGCCTGGGAACATGCATCGAAAGATGTAAGTTTGATGCTATGACTCTGGAAGACGGAGAAATCATCATCGACAAAGAGAAGTGTTCTGGTTGCGAAGCATGTCTGACAGGATGTATTCAGGAGATCATCGAAATGGTCCCTGCAGATGCAACAAACTTCATCCCTTGCTCATCCAAGGATGACGAGAAGGATACGCTTGCAGCATGCGGATACGGATGTATCGGATGCGGAGACTGCGCACTCGCTTGTCCGAAGGATGCCATCGAAATGGTTTACGGCGACAAGGTTGACGGAAGATTTGCCCGCATTGATTACAGCAAGTGCGACGGATGTATTACATGCGCGGTTAAGTGCAGAAAGAAGATTATCGTAGATACACTGCACGATCTTACTGAGGCGAAGGAAAGTGTTGCACTCGTTAGATGTACAGGCGGCGGCGTTGGCCACAGCAAGCTTGAAAAGGCCGGCTACGAAAGCTGCGCACAGATCGTAGACGCCAAAGTGGATCTAGACGGCATGGATGTATGCGAATACGGATGTCTGGGATTCGGCGACTGCACTAAGGTCTGCAGATACGATGCAATCAAGGTTGAATTCGGTATTGCCAAGGTTGATCCGGATAAGTGCGTAGGCTGCGGAGATTGCTATAGAGCATGTCCAAAGGGTAAGATCCAGATGGTTCCTTATATCGGAGTTAAGCAGGCTGCATGCCAGTCAGAGGCTGACCCTGAGAGAAGAATGGAAGTCTGCTTCAAGGGCTGCATCGGCTGCGGCGACTGTGCAGACAACTGCCCGAACGGAGCAATTGAAATGGTTGACGGCCATCCGGAAATTGACCACGAGAAGTGTGTGAACTGCGGAGTTTGTACGTATGTATGCTCCAGAGGTCTGCTGGCTGAAAGAGTTGTTCCTGAATATAACTACTTGCAGCGTGAAGCGTTGGCACTTGGTAAATAAGATGAAAGGAGATAGCAGAATGAGAGCTAGAAAAACAATGGACGGCAACACTGCAGCTGCACATGTTGCATATGCGTTCTCAGAAGTAGCAGCGATCTATCCTATCACACCATCATCTGTCATGGCTGAAAACGTAGATGCATGGGCATCAGTGAATAGGAAAAACATCTTTGGCGAAGAAGTCAAAGTAGTAGAAATGGAATCTGAAGGCGGCGCTGCCGGCGCTGTACACGGTGCAGTCTCAGCAGGAGCTCTGACAACAACATTCACAGCTTCACAGGGCCTGCTCCTCATGATCCCGAATATGTACAAGCTAGCTGCAGAGGAAACACCTACTGTTATCCACGTTGCAGCAAGAACCATCTCAACTCACGCGCTGAACATCTTCGGAGACCACTCCGACGTTATGGCGTGCAGACAGACTGGTTTCGCAATGCTTTGCTCAAGAAGCCCGCAGGAAGTCATGGACCTGGCTGCAGTTGCTCATCTGTCAGCAATCGAAGGCAAAGTTCCTGTGCTTCATTTCTTCGACGGCTTCAGAACATCCCATGAACAGCAGAAAATCTATACATGGGATTACGATGTACTCAAAGAAATGCTGGATATGGATGCAGTGAAGAGATTCAAGGCAAACGCCCTGAACCCGAACCATCCGCACGCAATCGGATCAGCTGAACAGCCTGAGACATTCTTCCAGCACAGAGAAGCATGCAACAAGAATTACGACGAGCAGGTAGACGTCATCATCGATTGCATGAACAGAGTCAGCGAAAGAGTAGAGAGAGACAGACCTTACAAGCCATATGAATACTATGGTGCACCTGATGCAGAAGAAATCATGATCGCGATGGGTTCCATCTGCGACTGCGCAGAGGAAGTTGTTGACTATCTGACTGCACAGGGCAAGAAGGTTGGCCTCCTTTCCGTAAGACTGTACAGACCGTTCTCAGCGAAGCATTTTGTTGCTGAAATCCCTGAGACAGTCAAGAAAATCGCAGTTCTTGACAGAACCAAGGAACCGGGCGCTATCGGCGAGCCGCTGTATTTGGACGTTCTTTCAGCACTGAAGGGAACTGCATTTGAAGACAAGTTCGTCGCAAGAGGTAGATACGGCCTTGGTTCCAAGGACGTTCAGCCTGGCGATGTTCTGGCTGTTTATGAGAACCTCTGGGCAGAGGATCCGAAGCCTGAATTCACACTCTCCATCGAGGATGATGTGACAAACCTGTCCATTAAGGGAAGCGAAAACCCTGACGTAGCTCCACATAGCACAGTAGCATGCAAGTTCTGGGGACTTGGTGCAGACGGTACTGTTGGCGCTAACAAGAACAGCGTTAAGATTATAGGCGACAACACAGATAAGTACGCGCAGGCTTACTTCCAGTATGACTCCAAGAAGTCCGGCGGCGTTACAATCTCCCACCTGAGATTCGGTGATGAGCCTATACGTTCAACATATTATGTAAAGCAGGCCGATTTCGTTGCCTGCCATAAGGCTGCATACCTTGAAAGATACTACATGGTAGAAGATGTTAAGAAGGGCGGAACATTCCTGCTCAACTGCCCATGGACAGATGACGAACTGTCAGAAAAACTGCCAGGAAACGTTAAGAGATTCATCGCGCAGAATGACATCAACTTCTACACTTGCGATGCAGTAACAATCGCTAAGGATCTGGGACTGGGAAGCAGAACCAATACCGTTCTTCAGGCAGCATTCTTCAAACTGGCTAACATCCTGCCGATCGAAGATGCAGTTGGATACATGAAGGACGCAATCAAGAAGACTTACGGACGCAAAGGCCAGAATATCGTAGATATGAACTGCGCTGCAGTTGATGCCGGCGTAAACAGCGTTCATAAAGTTGAAGTACCTGCAGAATGGGCTAACGCTGAAGGCGATATCCCTAAGGTACTGGCTGAAGGCAGAGACCAGAAGCATACAGATTACATCAACAACGTACTGAAACCGACAAACGGTATGTACGGAGATGACGTACCTGTTTCCGTATTCAAGGATCTGGCAGATGGAGCAGTTCCATCAGGAACAGCTGCATTCGAGAAGAGAGGAATCGCGATCGATATTCCTAAGTGGGATGCTTCCAAGTGCATGCAGTGTAACTGGTGCTCCTATGTTTGTCCTCACGCTGTTATCAGACCATTCGTCATGGATGCTGATGAAGCTGAGAAATTCGAAGGAATCGCAGTTCCGTTCAAGGATGATGAAAGCAAGTTCTTCGCAATGGGAATCAGCGCACTTGACTGCACAGGATGCGGATCATGCGCGGATGTATGTCCTGCTAGAAACAAGGCTCTGGAAATGGTTGACGGAGAAACAAATCAGGATGCTGCACAGAAAGACTTTGACTTCCTCTTCAACGAAGTTGGAACAAAGAAAGAACTGGGCAGTGATGAAAACGTTAAGAAGTCACAGTTCCTCCAGCCGTTGCTCGAGTTCTCAGGCGCTTGCCCGGGATGCGGAGAAACTCCATACGCCAA
>SVCS01000021.1 GCA_015058205.1 Clostridiales bacterium | reverse complement strand
TTACTCTTTGATAAAGCCTTTTGCTACTTTTGAATCGTGGATGATTTTAAGGATTTCGTCTTCGTTGAAGTGCTTGATGTACTTGTCCTCAATTGCCTGTACTTCTTCTTCTGTCATCGCTCTTTCGAGAAGGTCCTTCAGCAGTTCTTTCGCAACGTGATCTTCGTGCTTCGGTACCAGCAGTTCTTCTGATGCATCCTCGATCTCATGGATCATATCTTTGATTGACATAGTAAATCCCACCTTTCTGTATGTTAATGATTTCATTATTTTGATTACAACTGTATTGTAACACTTCTGTGGTATACATCAACACGTTTTGATGCAGCAAAAGGATTATTTATGCTTTTTTGCTTTTGTGGCGGGAAGTGGAGATTCTGCGTCTGATGATCAGATATGTGATGAAGCAGACGACGAAGATGATGAGGCTGATAACCTGGGCCTGCTTAAATGGACCAATCATCAGGCTGTCTGTTCTCAGCGCCTCCACAAAGAATCGCTCCAGAGAGTAGAGCATTCCGTACAGAAGCAGCACTTGTCCCTCGAATTTCCGATGATTGTCCACATAAAGCAATATCAGGAAGAGGATGAAGCACCAGATGGATTCGTAGAGGAAAGTGGGGTGATAGGTCTGCCCGTCTATGATCACCGCCCATGGGAGATCTGTTGGCCCGCCATGAGCTTCTCCGTTGAAATAATTTCCCCAGCGGCCGATTGACTGTGCCAGTGCGATTGCCGGGACGCACAGATCCATGAGGTTGAGCGGTCGGATTTTCCAAACCAGGCACAGGATCGCGCCCGCTGCGAGACCGGCGATCAGCCCGCCGTGGACTGCCAGTCCGCCGGCTCTCATGTTCAGTATTTTAGCGATATCTCCCGCATAGTAACTCCAGTTGAAAATCACATAGTAAGCCCTTGCTCCAATGATGCCGATTGGAACGCAGATGATGATGAGATTGAGGAGTTTGTCCCGGTTGATTCCATGCTTTGGAGCGCGCCAATAGACCATCAGCGCAGCAACGACAATACCGCATGTGACAAGTATTCCGTACCACATGATGTCCAGACCGAATATTGAAAATGCTACAGATTCCGGTGTAGGCATGTACGCTTCTCCTTTCATGACGTTCGCCGGAGCCGTTTCATCAGGTCAACTTCACGGTCACATTATACCGACGCCCATCTAAAAAGACAAGAGAGGGGTGAAACAGAGAGGAAGAAGAGGAGAGTGGAGGAAAACCCACTCTATATGTAGAAAAGTGGAGTAAAGTGGTTGACATGTGTAGTGCAGTGGATTAAAATGGAGAGGACCAGAGGAAGGTCGGTTTTCTCGACCGTGAATTGAGGTCTCTAAGAGGTAAGGCAATGTTCGTAGGAAAGTATCAAAACTCAATAGACTCCAAGTCGAGGCTGATCATTCCTGCCAAGTTCAGAGAGGAACTGGGAGGTCGTTGTGTTGTCGCCCAGTCTTTGGACAAATGCCTGACCATCAGTACGCTGGCTGAGTGGGAGAAATTCCTGGAGGAACTGAAGGCTCTGCCTAGAAGTAATCCGGAAGCAAGAATGATCAGAAGATACTTCAACCAGTCGGCGGCAACATGCGATGTCGATAAACAGGGAAGAGTCACCATTCCGCAGGAACTCAAGGACTATGCGGGGATTACCAAAGAACTGGTGACCATCGGAAACATCGACAACATTGAAGTCTGGAGCAAGGAGAACTGGGAGAAGGATGCCTTTGCACAGGCTGGAGAAGATTTGACGGCGGCGGATATCAACGCCAGTGAGATTGCAGAGAAACTGGAGAAGTTCAACTTCTAAGAAGTGAGAGTCTTCTAAACCATGAGTACGGAATACAGCCATGTGCCGGTCCTTTATGACGAGTGCATGGAAAACCTGAATATCAAGCCTGATGGAATCTATGTGGACGGAACCCTGGGAGGCGGCGGACACGCATTCGGAATCGGGCAGAGACTTTCCGAGAAAGGACTTCTCATAGGAATTGACAGAGATCAGGACGCCCTTGATGCGGCGGGAAAAAGACTTGCATCTCTGAATTGCAGAAAGCTCCTGATTCGCAGCACATATGCGGAAATCAAAGATGTGCTGGCGAGAGAAGATGTGAGAAACGCCATTGGCGAAGGCGGAATCGACGGAGCGCTGCTTGATATCGGAGTGTCGTCCTTTCAGCTGGACAACAGTGAAAGGGGTTTCTCATACATGCAGGACGCGCCTCTGGACATGAGGATGAACAGAGACGATTACCTGACAGCCGAAGCGGTGGTGAACAGTTACTCGAAGAAGGAACTGACCGACATCATCAGAAACTACGGCGAAGAGAGATGGGCAAGCAGAATCGCTGAGTTCATCGTAAAAGCAAGAAAAGAACAGAGAATTGAAACAACGGGCCAGCTGGTTGACATCATCAAAGCTGCCATACCGGCTTCAGCAAGAAGAGAAGGCCCGCATCCGGCCAAGAGAACATTTCAGGCCATAAGGATAGAAGTGAACGGGGAGCTGGAACAGATCGAGAAGGCAGTTGATGAATTCTGTGACGTTCTCAACCCGGGAGGGAGGCTTTGCATCATAACCTTCCACTCCCTGGAGGACAGAATCGTGAAGCAGGCCTTCCAGAGAAGGCTGAATCCGTGCACCTGCCCGCCGGAATTCCCGGTCTGCGTATGCGGGAAGGTATCGGACGCAGTAAAGGTGACAGGCAAACCGATTACAGCCGGAGAAGAGGAACTGGAACGGAATCCGAGATCCAGAAGCGCGAAGCTGAGAGTTATCGGTAAGAAATAATCGAGGAAGCACCCATGATAGCAGCAGAAGAGTGGTACGCATATCAAAAACAATATCAGAAATACGGCCTTGATATGAAACCGGAGGAGGAACTGGTTTCCCAAAGAGAGCGGAGAAAGCAGGAGAGAGCTGCCGCCCGCGCAAGGGGAATGGTCCTCAAGGTAAACAGCGATCACAAGGTTATGCTCGGAATCGTTGTGGCAGCCGCGCTGGTTCTGATGATGATCGTAGTCATGGTTTCTTATGCGGCCAAAATCACATATGACATCAATACAATCAAAGCTGAAAACGACGTAATCAGCGGTGAAATAGAAGATCTGGACGTAAAGATGCTTAGCTCAAGCACGGTAATCTACATAGAGAGCCAGGCAAAGCAGAAACTAGGCATGAAGAATCCGGATACAAAGCACTGCGTCTATCTTTCTTCCACGGAAGCACCTGAAGAAGGATTCGCAGATATGCTAAAGGCTAAAGCATACAACTGACCCCATAATCATAAAGAGTACCCGGGCGCATGTTAAGGGTTAAGCGCCCGGGATACTTTTTTAACTGGAGAAAGAAACATACACATGCCATCCACAATCAGAAGCAAGAAAAACTTAATCATTGTGCTCATTCTGGTGTTCTTTCTGCTCCTTGTAGCAGCCCTCAGAATGGGATATGTCCAGCTCGTCAAGGGTGAGGAATACAAGGAAAGAGCCCTGTCTCAGCAGACGACGGATATTACCGTTGAAGCGGAGAGAGGAACGATTTATGACCGCAATGGGGAGAAACTGGCACAGAGTGTTAAGTGCTACGATATTTACGTTTACCCTGCAGAAATCGGGAAGTACGATACAAAAGCAGAACGTAAGAAACTGATCGACATCACAGCCAAGAAACTCGCCAAAGCATTGGACATGGACGAGGAAACGGTCAAGGACAAAATCAACAAAGACAGCGGACAGATCATGCTGGCAAAGGGTCTCATCAGAGAAGATGCGGATAAAGTCAGAGCAGAGGCGCTGACAGGCGTAAGCATCACTCCATCGACAAAGAGAGAGTATCCGAACGGCACACTGGCGGCGAACGTCATGGGTATGGTCAACGATGAGAACACCGGACAGTCCGGACTGGAACTTGAATATAATAACTACCTGAGCGGAATCGCAGGCAGAATCGTCAACTACACAGATACAAACGGAGAAGAACTCTCCTACTCACCTGAGAACGAGAGATATTACGAAGCCGAAAACGGCTGTGACATCTATACGACCATCGATCTGGTCGTACAGAGCTATACAGAGTCTGCAATCCAGAAGGTGCAGCAGAAGACCAAGTCGGACAGAGTGTTCGCAGTTGTCATGGAAGTTGAAACCGGAAATATTCTGGCGATGGCACAGACACCTACCTTCGACCCGAACAATCCGTACCAGCCGGCTTCCGACAGTGAGAAGGCAAAGTTCAAGAACATGTCGCAGCAGGAACAGTCAAATTACCTGAGCAAGATGTGGAGAAATCCGATCATCTGCGACGTATATGAACCAGGTTCCGTATTCAAGCTGCTCACCACGTCTATTGCACTGGAGGAAGGCGTTGCAAGTCTGGACAGCAATTTCTACTGCAATGGGTATAGAGTTGTGGGCGGAGAAACAATTTACTGCCACAACAGAGGCGGGCATGGTGCACAGAATCTGACCCAGGCAGTCGGAAACTCCTGCAACCCGGTACTCATGGGACTTGCGCTGGACACCGGCATCAAGAAGTACTATGATCACCTGGATACATTCGGCATCACGGGAACGACCGGCATTGACTTCCCGGCAGAGGGAACCGCAATCCTTCAGGACGAGGATTCGGCAGGTGCTGTCGGACTGGCTACCATGGGATTCGGACAGGGTGTCGCCGTCACGCCGATACAGCTTGTTACAGCAATTTCATCTCTTGGCAATGAAGGCAAACTCATGAAGCCGCATCTCGTCAAGGGAATCAAAGACAAGAAGACAGGCGAAATCACGGAAGTCAAGCCTGAAGTCATCAGGAAAACAGTATCAAAGCAAACTGCAGATGATCTCTGCGGAATTATGGAATATGTCGTCGCAGAAGGCGGCGGCGGAACAGCAGCAGTCAAAGGCTACAGAGTCGGCGGCAAGACAGGTACCGCTAACAAAGCGGTCAACGGCAGATACAGCAACTACACTTATTCCTCCTGCCTCGGTATGGCACCGATGTCAGATCCTAAGATCACAGTGCTGGTTATTGCAGACAGTCCGAAGGGCGCTCACTACGGTAGTGTTACCGCAGGTCCTGCAGTCAGCGAGATTCTGGAAAAATCACTGAAGTATCTGAACATCCCGCCGGATGACGCAGAAGAACAGCAGGAGACAGAAAAAGTGGAAGTACCGGATGTCGTTGGACAGACTGCGGAAGACGCCATTGGAATCCTGGCAGGTGCAGACCTCGGTTACGATATGAACGGTGACAAGGGACAGGATGACTTCGTTGTCATCAAGCAGTATCCTTCCGCAGGGAGCACCGTTAAGAAGGGAACGAAGATATTCCTCTACAGGGAATCAAACTAAAGGAGCACCAGACGAAGGGCACATCAAAATGAAAAAGACATCAATCGAACAGATTGTCAAAGCAGCAGGCGGAAAGCTTGCAGCTGAAGGCAGCGAAAAGTTCATAACAGGCATAAAGCATGACTCGAGAGAAATCAGACCTGGAGAGATGTTCGTGGCAGTCAAAGGAGAGAACCACGATGGCCACAGATTCATCCCACAGGTGATAGAAGCAGGGTGTGCGGCAGTGCTGGCATCTGATCTGGATCAGTGTCCGGCAGATGCTGATGTAAACGTGATTCTCGTAGACGATACCATTGAAGCAATGGGAAAAATCGCTTCATGGTATTTGGACAGCCAGAAAATCAAATGTGTGGCTGTAACCGGAAGCGTCGGCAAGACATCCACCAGGGACATGATCTACTACGTGCTGAGCCAGAAGTTCAGCTGCGGCAGAAACCTGAAGAACTATAATAACAACATTGGATTGCCGATTTCGGTATTCCACTTTTCGGAAGATACGGAAGCAGCCGTTCTCGAGATGGGAATGGATGCATTCGGCGAAATAGAATATCTCAGCGGCATCGTAAGACCGGAAATCGGTGTCATCACCAACATCGGCGTTGCCCATATGGAGAAACTCGGGAGTAGAGAAGGCATTTTCAGGGCGAAGATGGAAATTACGAAGAACATCCGTCCGGAATCGGAGGGAGGCGCACTTGTTTTTGCAGGTGATGAGGAGTTTCTGACGAAGGAGAGGACCGCAGGCGACTATGATCAAATCGAAGTAGGAACAGTCAGCGGCGCAGATCTCAGAATCTCCTGTGTCGAGGATCACGGCATAGAAGGAATCAGCTTCATCCTGGAATATGATGAAGATGGAAATACAAACAGGACAAACGTTGAGCTCCCGGCAGCAGGTGCCCACAATGCAGTCAACGCAGGACTGGCGCTGGCGGTAGGACGAAAAATGGGCGTCAGCATTCCGGAAGGAATCAAAGGTCTGAAAAACGTGGAACTGACGGGAAGCAGACTGCGAAAAATCGAGGGAGCATCCGTAAGAATTATCGATGACACTTACAACGCAAATCCGGATTCCATGATGAGCGCGCTGGATGTCCTGAAAGCGAGCAGCGCCGAACGGCGTGTAGCAGTGCTGGGCGATATGTTCGAACTCGGAAACGAAGAGAAAGCCCTTCACAGAAAAGTTGGTGAACACGCTGCAAAAGCAGGAATCGACCGTTTGATTACCATAGGGAATCTGGCAGAGAACATCGCTGAAGGCGGAAACGGCGTACACTTCCCGGATAAGGAATCATTCCTGGAAGTCATAGAGGATTATATTGAGCCCGGAGACCTGATACTTGTGAAAGCGTCGAGGGGAATGCATCTGGAAGAGATTGTAGAAAGGCTGAGTACACTATGAATATACATGCAATACACATTCTGATCATCATCGTTTCAGCCTTTGCCATTTCAGTTGTGCTGACTGAGATAGAGATTCCGTTCCTGAGACGTAAGGCAGGGCAGAACATCAGAGAAGAAGGACTGAAATCCCATTATTCCAAAGCAGGCACACCGAGTATGGGCGGTATCAGCATCATTTTCGCAACATGCGCCATGGCGCTGATCGGGACCCTGGCATTCGGAGGAACCATCGGTGACGAACTGCTCATACTGCTCGTGTTTGTAGGGTATGGGATGATCGGTTTCGTAGATGACTACAGGAAGGTTATCAAGAAGCAGAACGAAGGTCTGACAGCGAAGCAGAAGTTCGCAATGCAGATGATCATTGCAATTGCGTTTGCGATATTCTTCGCACATTACTCTGCATTCGGCACTTCAGTCTACATTCCGGTATTCAATATTTTTGTTGAGTTCGGATATATGTACTATGTGTTTGTTGCCTTTGCAGTATTGGCAATGACGAATGCAGTCAATCTGACGGACGGTCTTGACGGACTGGCTTCCGGAGTTACAACTCTGGTTGCGCTGTTCTTCGCATATGCAGGATTTATGGGCGGTGCGTTCATCAAGTACGGCGCATTCATCGGCAACGCGTCGGAGACCTATTTCTTCGCTGCATTGGCCGGCGGATGCCTGGGATTCCTGGTATTTAACAGGAACCCAGCCAGAGTATTCATGGGGGATACAGGTTCCCTGGCGCTTGGCGGCGGTGTTGTAGCGGCTGCTATTGTTATGAAGCTGGAACTCCTGCTTCTGGTTGCCGGACTTGTATATGTTATCGAGGCGCTCTCAGTTGTGCTGCAGGTGACTTATTTCAAACTGTCACACGGCAAGAGAATCTTCAAGATGGCGCCGATTCACCATCACTTCGAGATGTGCGGGATGAAGGAACGGCAGGTAGTCGGAATGTTCTGGACATTCACACTCGTATGTTGTGCGGCGGCAGCGCTGATGTTATAGGAGACTGATATGAAAACACTTGTAATTGGAATGGGAAGATCGGGAAAGGCTGCTGTAGACGCGCTGACAAAGCAGGGCGTGCAGGTAAGCATTCAGGACAGCAAAGGACCTGAAAACTTTGAACCGGAATTCCTGGAACAGATGAAAGAAAAGAACGTAACGGCGTATCTCGGCTGCGTGCCAGAAGATATGTCACAGTTTGATATGCTGGTGCTCTCCCCGGGAGTACCGCCTGCCATTGGATTTATCGAAGAGGCAAAGGCAGCAGGCGCCGAAATCATCGGTGAGCTGGAACTTGCCTACAGACTCTGCAAGGGCAGTTTCGTAGGTATTACGGGAACCAACGGAAAGACGACAACAACCACACTTACAGGTGAGATATACAAGGCGGCAGGCAGGGATACGATCATAGGCGGAAACATCGGCAATGCCATTGCCGTAGATGCACTGAACGCAGGCGAGAATACATGGATGATTACGGAGATCAGCAGTTTCCAGCTGGAGACGATTCAGCAGTTCAGACCGGAAGTGTCTGCGATTCTGAACCTGACGCCTGACCACATGGACAGACATAAGACCATGGAGGAGTACGGGAGAGTCAAAGCAAGAATCTTCGAAAATCAGACCGAGGATCAGTACTGCATTCTGAACTATGACGACAAAGCATCCTTTGAATTGGCGGAGAGAGAAGGCTGCCGCGCTAAAATCGTTCCGTTCAGCAGAGAGCAGGAACTTAACTTCGGAGCTTTTGCAAAGGCAGGAAAGATTGTGATCAAAAACGAAGCCGGAGAGGAAATCGACATCTGCGGCATTGACGAACTGCAGATTCCGGGCACCCACAATCTGGAGAACGCACTGGCCGCTGCAGCCATATGTTACTTCGGCGGAATCGATCCGAAGGTCATCGGAGATGCCATGAAGGCGTTCAAGGGCGTAGCACACAGAATCGAACTCTGCTGTGAAAAGAACGGTGTGCGTTTCGTCAACGACTCAAAAGGAACCAACACCGACGCGGCAATCAAAGCAATCGAAGCAATGAAAGAGAATATCATTCTCATCGCCGGAGGGTATGACAAAGGTTCCACTTACGAAGAATTTATCAACGTCTTCCCAGGCAGAGTGAAGGAACTCATTCTTCTTGGGAAGACTGCCCCTAAGATAAAAGCCGCTGCGGAAGCAGCAGGATTTATGAATATTACCATGGCGGCGGATATGGAAGAGTGTGTCGCAGCTGCATGGGAAAAGGCTCAGCCTGGTGATGTGGTGCTCCTTTCGCCTGCATGCGCCAGCTGGGATATGTACGATAACTTTGAGCAAAGAGGAGATCACTTCAAAGAATGCGCTCTGAAACTCTAAACGAAATCAAAAGAAAAGGCGGAATTATCGATCAGATCAAAGAAGTGGATTTCTGGATGCTGACCATTACGATCGCACTGGCAGTCTACGGACTCATCATGGTGTTCAGCGCCAGCTATTACTTCTCCATCAGTGAGAGCGGAAACCCGTTCTACTACCTGATTCGTGATGGTATCTGGGTTATCATCGGATTGGCGCTGATGTGTTTCGGCATTCTGGTTGATTACCGGTTCTGGAACAAAAAAGTCCTGATTCTTGGGCTGTTGATCTTTTGTTTCCTGCTTCTGGTTCTCGTTCTGACCCCTGTAGGTTCGTCTGCAAATGACGCTACCAGATGGATCAGACTGGGGCCGATCACCATCATGCCGGGTGAAATTGCCAAGATGGGAATGATCTTCTTCATCGCATGGTTCTGTTCAGAAAATACAAGAAGGATCCGTTCCTTTACGCGCGGAATGCTGCCGATTCTTGTGGTGGCAGGTGTTTTCGCGGTTCTGATTGTAAAGCAGCCAAACCTGTCCACTGCAATCACAATGGTGGGCATCGTACTTGTCATGATGCTGATCGCCGGGATGAAGTGGGGATATATCTTCTTCCTTGGCGGCATCGGAGTCGCCGGTATCATGGCGCTCATATTCGGAGTGGGCGGCTACTGGCAGGAGAGGTTCATGACCTTCACCCATCCTTTTGATTACGAAGCCACGAGTGGTTATCAGATTGTGCAGGGCTTGCAGGCGCTGGGTTCAGGAGGTCTGTTCGGCGTAGGCCTTGGAAAGAGTGTTACCAAGAGCCTATATCTGCCATATCCGCACAATGACTTTATTATGGCAATCATCGGAGAAGAAACCGGGTTCCTGGGATTCCTGCTTCTCCTCGTTATGTATGTGATTTTCATATGGCGCGGAGCACACATCGCGATGAAGTGCGGCGATGAGTTCGGACTGCTCATCGCGTCAGGCACGATCATGATGGTAGCGATTCAGGTAGTTCTGAATATTCTGGTCGTCACCTCATCAATGCCGGCAACAGGCGTAAACCTTCCGTTCGTAAGTTACGGCGGAAATGCGCTGATGATATTTATGTTCATGTCCGGAGTGGTGCTGAATATATCGCGGCACATTCCGAAAGAAACTACAGAAGCAGATTATGCGGGAGAACTGGAATGAGAGTGATCATGACAGGCGGAGGCACAGGAGGACATATTTATCCTGCCATTGCTATCGCTGATGAAATAAAAAGACGATTTCCTGATGCGAAGATTCTCTTCGTCGGGGCAGAGAGAGGTCTGGAGAAGACCTTGGTTCCCAAGAGGGGATACGACATCCGCCTTATTACAGTCGAGGGATTTGACAGAAAGAATCTTGTCAGGAATGTTTCGGTTGTCCGCAAGCTCATGAAGGGAAGCGCACAGGCTAAGAAAATCATACGGGATTTCAGGCCTGATTTTGTCGTTGGAACAGGCGGATACGCCAGTGCTCCGATGGTGAAAGCAGCCCAGAAGGCGCATATACCGACCTTCATTCATGAACAGAACGCATACCCTGGTGTAACGAACAAGCTGCTTGAGAAAAATGTGAACACCGTTTTTCTTGGTTTTGGGAGAGCTGCGGAGTACTTTAAGGATCAGGGAAAACTGGTTGTTTCCGGAAACCCTGTTCGTGATGAATTCAGAGATAAGGACCGCACGGAAGCCAGAAAAGCACTGGGCTTTGAGGAAGACCGGTTCATCGTGCTGGCCTTTGGCGGAAGCCAGGGTGCAGGCCGCATCAACAAAGCGATGGTGAATGTTATCAAAGAGATGAACGGCCGCAGCGATATCGGCATCGTTCTCGGTGCAGGCAGCTACTATTACGATGCGATTTTAGCTTCATTCAGGGACGAAGGATTTGAAATTAGTGACAATATCAGGATAATAGAATATATTGATGATATGGCGGCTTATTTGGCAGCCGCAGATCTGGTGGTCAGCAGGAGCGGAGCCCTGACAGTTGCGGAAACGACAGTCAGCGGAAGACCTGCCATATTTATTCCATCACCGATGGTAACAGGAAATCATCAGTACTACAATGCGCTGGCGGTTGCAGAGGCCGGCGGAGCAATTATCATTGAAGAGAAGAACCTTGAGGATGAAAAGCTCATCCAGGAGATCCTCGCGCTCAAAGAGGATCCGGAAGGTCTGAAACTGATGGCAGAGGCCAGCAGAAAATGCGGACCTGACAAGGCGACAGATATCATTTGCGATAAAATTCTGGAGGAAGTAAAGATTGGCTGACAATCCGTCTGTCGAAACTGAAAAAATGGACACTGCACCAGAGAAAGCACCTGAAGCTGAAGCGGAAACGCAACCGAGCCCAGCAGCTGACACTGGGATGCAGGAGGAGAACACTCCGGAGCAGCCGCAGGAGCAAACGCAGGAAAACAAGCAGGCGCAGGCGAAAGGGAGTAAACCATTACAAAAGCCGAAGAGAAAGCATAAGAAAAAGCATTACGTACTTCGCATTGTGATCATCCTTGCCGTTCTAGCGGCGGCTTTTGCATGTGCGCATTTAAGCTACTTCAACGTGAACGGTGTTGCTGTCATCGGAAATGAAGAAGTACCCGATGAGGAAATTATCAAGCTGTCTGGCATCCAGACAGGGGAAAGCGTATTTGACGTACATCCGCTGCTTGTGCAGCATGATATCAAGAAGAAAAACCTCTATATCGAAAAGGTCAACGTCAACAGGAAACTGCCTGATAAGGTTGAAATTATCGTGAAAGAGAGGGATATGCTGGCCCAGTTCCACAAGGATCAGAAGTTCGTCATAACAGATTCAGAAGGAATGGTGCTGGATATCAGTAAGGAAGAGCACAAGGCAACGCTCATTGAAGGCCTGACTGTAACAGGCGCAGAGAAGAAAGAAACCATACAGATCAAGGAAACAGGAAAGCTCGAGAAGGCTCTTGACCTCATGAAGACGACGGAAGAAAATGATTTGTATTTCAAACGCATTGTCTTCAACGGCAGCAAGGTGGATGCATACATATATGACACCTTGAAATGTTCCGGCAAATATGACTATCTCATGTCGGCAATTACGTCAGGAACACTCAAAAAAGTCATTTACGATTTGTACCAGAAGAACATAGAAAAAGGTACCGTAAATGTGTATAACAACGATTATTGTTTCTTTACACCTAACTAAATGTATGGTATACTCACGTCAGATATAACTACATTTAGCGGAGGTACCCTCGATGTTACAATTTGAAACGAATGATAATACATTACAGGAAATAAAAGTAATTGGTGTTGGCGGCGGTGGCTGCAATGCGATCAACAGGATGATCGAGTCCGGAATGAAGGGCGTTACGTTCATTGCTGTTAACACAGATAAACAGGCGCTCCAGAAAAACAGAGCGGAAACCAAGATTCAGATCGGTGAGAAACTGACAAAAGGTCTCGGAGCAGGAGGAAATCCTGAAGTAGGACAGAAGTCAGCAGAAGAAAACCTTGAAGATCTTGAAAAATTCGTTACCGGAGCCGACATGGTGTTCATCACATGCGGTATGGGCGGCGGCACAGGTACCGGAGCTGCTCCAATCATCGCCAAGATTGCCAAGGATATGGGTATCCTGACAGTAGGCGTAGTAACAAAGCCTTTCAGATTTGAAGGAAGAAAAAGAGGAGAACATGCAGAGCTGGGCATCAAATTCCTCAAGAAGTATGTAGACTCCCTCGTAGTTATCCCGAACGACAAACTTCTGGAAACAGTTGAAGAACAGACTTCACTGCTGGATGCCTTCGCTATGGCAGACGATGTCCTCAAGCTGGGAGTTCAGTCTATTTCAGATATCATCGTAGACGACGCACTGATCAACCTGGACTTCGCCGATGTTACAACGATCATGAAGGACAGAGGCGTTGTACACATGGGTGTAGGCCACGGTGCAGGCGAGAACAAGCTGGACGACGCTGTAAAGGGCGCTGTAAACAGTCCGCTGCTTGAGACAGAAATCAGTGGTGCCAAGGCAGTTCTCATCAACATCACAGGCGGTCTGAACCTGACCATGCTGGATGTTGACAGAGTTGCTTCACAGATCGACGAAGAGGCAGATCCGAATGCAATCATCATCCTCGGCACATCCATCAAGGAAGAGATGCAGGATGAAATCGCAGTTACTGTCATTGCTGCCGGATTTGAGCCAGGAAGAGATGCAGGTCCGGCTCCAGTAGAGAGACCGGCAGAGCCAGTTCAGCAGGCAGCTCTCGAAAGTGAACATAAGCCGGTGGAGCACACAGCGAAATTCGATACGATTTCTGAAGATGATATCCCAGTCTTCCTCAGAAGATAGCATCAAAAATTAGTTGGTAGCCGGTTCAGCGCCGGCTACTGCTTTTTTATGAAGAAGACCGGATTCACTGATGAAGACCATAAGATCAAAGGATAACCCTTCATACAAAGAAGCAGTGAAGCTTCTCAGAAGGAAATACAGAGACCAGACAGGCATGTTCCTGATTGAAGGACCAAGGCCTGTTATGGATGCCATCAGATCAGGTGAAAGGCTTCAGACAGTATTTCTCAGTGAAAGAGCATTGGAGAAGGGACTGCCCGCAGCAGCTGCTGCGGAAGAGTTGGAAAGCCTTTGCATGAAGAATGGATGCAAGTGCGCGGTTCTGGCGGAGGAACTCTTCAGCAGGGTTTCGGATACGGAACATTCACAGGGTGTGCTGGCAGTAGCCTGCAAACCTGAGCACCGGCAAATCGGGACCGGCAGCGGCGTTATCATACTGGACAGACTGCAGGATCCGGGTAATATTGGAACAATCATCAGAACGGCGGAAGCGGCAGGCTTCGGCACTCTGATTGCAATAAAGGGAACAGGAGATATATACGCTCCAAAGACAGTCAGGGCAGCGGCAGGTTCACTGCTCAGAGTTAATGTTTTTGAAGGATTAGAGACTGAAGAAGCGGTCAGGCTCTGCAGAGAGCAGGGAATCAGGATCGTTGCCAGCGATCTGGAAGGATCGGTGGAATATACAACTGCAGATCTCACAGGAGATATGGCGCTGGTCATCGGAAACGAGGGCAGCGGCGTCAGTGATGAGATCAGACAGGCAGCCGACGACAAAGTCAGAATCCCCATGGAGGGCACAATAGAATCATTAAACGCAGCAGTTGCGGCAGGATTGCTCATGTATGAATCAGTTCGCCAGAGACATGCTGCAGGAAAGGTTAAATAATGCAGGATCAGTTAAACAAGATTTTAGAACAGGCGAAGTCCCAGCTTGAATCAGCAACAGACAGGGCACAGGCAGAAGAACTGAGAGTCAGACTTCTGGGCAAGAAGGGTGAACTGACCCAGATCCTCAAGGGTATGGGAAAGCTCAGTCCTGAAGAAAGAAAGTCCACTGGACAGTTGGTCAATGGCGTCAAAGGCCAGATCGAGTCCATGCTGGAGAACAAGTTTGAAGAACTGAAGTCAAAGGCCAAGGAAGCGCAGTTCAAGGTCGAGAGAATCGACGTTACAGAACCGGGCAGAAGGCCGAAGCTGGGCGCGAGACATCCGCTCACAGTTACTATGGAAGAGATATCAAAAGTCTTTATGAACATGGGATTCTCCATTGTTGAGGGTCCTGAGGTAGAGACTGTTTTTAATAATTTCGATGCGCTGAACGCAAGCCCGGATCACCCCGCAAGGGATATGACAGACACCTTCTACATTACAGAAGATGTTCTGCTCAGAACACAGACATCCCCGGTACAGGTCAGAACATTGCTGAAGCAGAAACCGCCAATCAAGGTAATTTCACCGGGAAGATGCTTCAGATGCGATACGCCAGATGCGACCCACTCACCGATGTTCCATCAGATCGAAGGTCTCGTCGTCGATGAAGGTATCACTATGGCAGACCTGAAGGGAACACTGGACAGCTTTGCCAAGCAGCTCTTCGGACCGGAGACAAAGACGAAATTCAGACCGCACCACTTCCCATTCACGGAACCGAGCGCAGAGGTCGATGTATCCTGCTTCAAATGCGGAGGCAAAGGCTGCAGAGTCTGCAAGGGTTCAGGATGGATCGAAATTCTGGGATGCGGCATGGTGCACCCGAATGTACTGAAGGTCGGTGGCCTTGATACAGAGAAATATACAGGTTTTGCGTTCGGATTGGGTGTAGAACGTGTTGCTATGCTGAAATACGGAGTAGATGACATAAGACTGTTTTATGAAAACGACATGAGATTCATCGAGCAGTTCAAATAAAGGAGAAGGAAGAGGAAATGTTAGTACCTGTTGAATGGATAAATGACTATATTGATTTGAGTGATGTCAGCACAGAGGAGTTCTGCGACCGTATGATCATGTCCGGATCGAATCTGGAGACATGTGACTGGTTCTGCACAGACGCTGAGAACATTGTGGTAGGTAAAATCGAGAAGATCGAGCCGCATCCTGATGCTGATAAGCTGGTAATCTGCAGAATCAATGTCGGTGACGCAGAGGCGGAAGGCAAGGATGAGAACGGACTTCTCCAGATTGTAACAGGAGCGCCAAACGTCTTTGAAGGCGCTTATGTACCGGTAGCACTTTCCGGCAGCCATATACCTGGACCACTCCACGGACAGCCAAAGCAGGAAGGCGGCGTCAAGATTACAAAGGGTAAGCTCAGAGGCGTTGTTTCCTATGGCATGCTCTGTTCTGCCGGTGAGATGGGATTTGAAGACAAAGTTGTTCCAATCGCACATAGAGAAGGAATCTGGATCCTTGATCCTGAAGTGTATGACGGAATCGAAGACAAAGTCGGAATGGATTTCGTCGAGGCACTGGAACTGAAACAGGCGGTTGTTGACTTCGAAATCACACCGAACAGACCTGACTGCCTGGCGCAGGTGGGAATGGCCAGAGAGGCGGCAGCCACATTCGGAAGAAGTTTCCAGTATCCGGATACAGACATACAGAATGAAAACGGAGAAGGCGCTTCCAGCGATTACGTCTCCGTAGAAATCAAGAATCCTGAGAGCTGCAAACGCTACGTTGCGAGAATCATTACGGACGTAGTGATCAAACAGTCACCATGGTGGCTCCAAAAGAGGCTCATGTACGCAGGAATGAGACCGATCAACAATATCGTAGACTTCACCAACTTCGTCATGCTCGAGTACGGTCAGCCGATGCATGCTTTCGATATCAAAGAAGTGCACGGCGGGAAGATCATCGTAGAGAATGCTAAACCAGGCGAGAAGTTCATCACTCTCGATGAGAATGAGAGAACCATGGAAGGGGATATGCTCATGATCAAAGACGCCGAGAGAAGCATCGGTATCGCAGGCGTCATGGGCGGTCTCAATTCAGAAATCGAAGAAGATACCAAGACAGTTATCCTTGAGTCCGCAAACTTCCTCGGAAGCAGCATCAGAACCACTTCCAAGAAGCTGGGACTGAGAACAGAAGCTTCCGCAAGATTTGAGAAGGGCATTGACCCGAATCTGGCAGAAGCGGCAGCAGACAGATTCTGCAGACTCGTTGAGATGACAGGATCAGGGAAAATATGCAAAGGCAGCATCGACTGCTATCCGAACCCTGAACAGGCGAAGACCCTGGATATCAGAGTCAGCAGACTCAACTATGTTCTGGGAATCGAACTGAGCAGAGAAGAAATGGTCCGCATGCTGGAAGGCCTGGAAATCAAAGTCGAAGGCGAAGGTGACATCATGACCGTCACTCCTCCGACGATCCGTCAGGATCTTCTTGAGGAAGAGGACTACATTGAAGAAATCGCCAGAATGTACGGCTATGACAAACTGCCGGTAACATTGCCGAAATCCAATACAGAAGCCGGAAAGCCGCGTGACAGAGAGCTGAGAGACCTGGCCCGCGATGCCCTTTGCGGCATGGGACTTAATGAGATCCAGACTTACTCCTTCGTCAGCCCGTCTGGGGTGGATAAGATTCGCATTGCGGAGGATTCCTGGGAGAGAGCCTTTGTAAGGATCATCAATCCGCTTGGTGAGGATACATCCGTAATGAGAACGGTCCTGACGCCGAATATGCTGGAAGTACTGGCCAGAAACTACTCCAGAAACATCGAGACAGTCAAGGCATTCGAAATCGGCAATACCTTTATGGACAATCCGATCAACCCGGATAAGCTTCCGGATGAGGATTATGCTCTTTGCATCGGAATGTACGGCAAGGGCTGCGACTTCTATGCATTGAAAGGTGTCATTGAGGAGCTTCTGGAAAACCTGGGCATCAAGGAAACCGTATTTGTTGCGGAATCTGAATACGGTGTATATCACCCGGGCAGATGCGCAAGGATCCTGGTAGAAGCATCCGATGCGATGAAGGCAGCCGGAGAAGAATACGAAGAGCTGGGAATCATGGGTGAGATTCATCCTGATGCCGCAGCGAACTTCGGCCTTGACGGCGTTAGGGTATACTGCTGCGAGCTCATGTTCGGTGCAGTAGCGCGCAAGGCCAAGACGGAAATCGTCTATCAACCGCTTCCGAAGTATCCGTCTACATCGAGAGATATCGCTCTCCTCGTAGACGAAGAGATGGAAGTCGGAAAAATAGAAGATGTTATCAGAGAGAAGGGTAAATCGATACTCGAAAGTGTTCGCCTCTTCGACGTTTACAGAGGAAAACAGGTCGAAGAAGGCAAGAAGAGTGTCGCGTTCACACTGGTGTACAGAGACAAGAATAAGACCCTGACAGACGAAGAAGTTGCAGATGTACACGAAAGCGTTCTCGAAACTCTCAAGGAGAGACTGAACGCAGTTCTGAGAGACATGTAAATTAATTCTGTATGAGGAGAATTCATCATGGAAAACAACAAAGTAAACGTAAAGATCTATGGACAGGACTACACGATTTCAGGAGATCTTCCGAAAGATGAGATCATCAGCCATGCAGCACGTGTAGACGCTAAGATGTACGAAATCGCTGACGCGGCGAAATCTGCAGGCGCTTCCCCTCAGAATGTTGCGATTCTCGCAGCAATCAATATCGCAAGTGAGCAGGCAATGAGCGCCAGAGAGATGGCAGAGCTCAAGAGCATGAACATCCAGTTGGAAAAGGATGCGCAGCACTATGTGGCTCTCTGGGATGAGACCAAGAAGTCCTTTACTGAGTACAAGGAAGAGACCCAGGCAATCGTTGCGCAGAAGGATGCCCTGATGCAGCAGCTCCGCGACAAGGATGACGAGATTGAACGGCTCAAGGCGGCAGCGGAAGAGTCAAAGGCACAGATCCAGAGCGGTATGGAAGACGTGATCAAAGAAGTAGAAGGAAAGTGCAGAGAACTGGAAAGCAGCTTCTTCGATCTCCAGATGGAAAACCTGCAGCTCAAGAAAGAACTGGACAAATACAAAAACGGTACCGGCGGAATCTAAATGAGAGAAAAGACCTTACACGTTTTAGAGTACGATAAGATCATTGAAATGCTAAAGACCAGGGCAAGCTCCGAAATGACAAAAAAAGTCATATCGGAGCTTGAGCCTGTCTGTGATGCGCGTCTAATAAAGGAAAAACAGGAAGAAACCACAGAAGCGGTGAAGCTCATCTCAGCGAAGGGACCTTTGCCGGTAGGTGGTTTTTATGATATTGAGGGACTTGCCGGTTTCGCCCGGAAAGGCGGTGTTCTGACAATGGGACAGCTGCTGCAGATCCTCTACAACATGAAGGCAGCGGAGAGAACGGTTGCCTTTCTGAAAGGGGACGACGTTCCTGCACTGCCTCTGATCGAGTCCATCGTCGAGATCATCGCGGTGCATAAGGCCTTTGCGGAGGAAATCGACAGGTGCATCATTTCCGAAGATGAAATGTCCGATAACGCCAGCACACAGCTGAGGACCATCAGAAGGGCTATCGTTAGACAGAATGACGCAGTCAAAGCGCGGATGAACAGCATTCTCAATTCCGAGAGAACGATTCTGCAGGACGCCATTGTGACCATCAGGAACGGACGCTATGTGATACCTGTCAAGCAGGAACACAGGGCGAGAGTTCCTGGAATTGTCCATGACCAGAGCGGAAGCGGAGCAACCGTATTCATTGAGCCGCAGGCAATCGTCAATATGAACAATGAGCTGAGACAGCTCGAACTGGACGAAAAGGCTGAAGTAAACCGCATTCTCGGAGAACTGTCGGCGGGCGTTTCCGAATTGTATCATGACCTTGCAAACAACCAGAAGCTCCTGCTGGAACTTGACCTGATCAACGCCAAGGGCAGACTGTCCTTTGATATGGATGGTACGGAGCCTCTGATTGATGATGGGGAGGAATTGCAGCTGATCAGCGCATCCCACCCTCTGATAGATAAGAAAACCGTAGTGCCTGTGAACATCGGCATCGGCGGAGAGTACAGAACACTGGTGGTAACAGGACCGAATACAGGCGGCAAGACCGTCACCCTCAAGACGGCGGGACTGCTTTCTCTGATGGCAATGACGGGACTGCATATTCCGGCATCTCCCGGGAGCAGAGTACCCGTCTATGAGAACGTCTTCGCAGATATCGGTGATGAGCAGAGCATCGAGCAGAGCTTATCCACATTCTCATCCCACATGGCGAACATCGTGGAAATCATGAAGGAGGCAGACGATAAGAGTCTGGTGCTTTTGGATGAGCTTGGTGCAGGAACAGATCCGACAGAAGGGGCGGCCCTGGCTATTTCCATTCTCGAGAATCTGGCCGCACGGGGCGCCAGCACCATTGCAACGACCCACTACACAGAGCTCAAGAAGTACGCCATTGCGACAGACGGCGTCGAGAACGCATCCATGGAGTTTGATGTGGAGACCCTGAGCCCGACCTATAAACTGACAATTGGGTTGCCGGGAAAGTCCAATGCCTTTGAGATCTCCAGAAAGCTCGGTCTGCCTGATGAAATCACAGACAGAGCGGCGGGACTGCTGGAAGGCGGCGACATCGTCTTCGAAGACATCATCACGGCAATTGAAGAGGATAAGAAACAGGCGGAAGCGGAGCGCGATGAAGCGATACGCATCAGCCGCGAGATGAAGCTCAAACAGGATGAGCTTGAAGCAAAGGCAAAAAAGCTCGAAGAGAAGCGTGAGAAGGAGCTTCAGAGAGCACGTGAAGAGGCCAGAGAAATCATCCATGAGGCTATGGAGACGGCCGATGACTTCCGAGAGGAGCTCAAGGAAATCGCGCGCCTGGAAAGCATGGGCGAGCGGACGAAGCGTTTCGATGAAGGCAGGAGAAAACTCCGCAGAATAGAAAAAAAGAATCGAAACACCATCAAACGGGAGACGAATGACAAACCTGTCGATCCGGAAATGCTGAAACTGGGGGAAAGAGTGAAGATCCTGACCCTGGGGCAGAACGGTGAAATATGCGAACTGCCTGACGATAAAGGTGATCTGCAGGTGCAGGTGGGCGCCATGAAAATCGGCGTCAACGTCAGGGATATCATGCTGATCGATCAGCAGGCGCCGAAGGCAATCAGCAAGAAGAGAGCATCCGGCTACGGAAGCATGTACAGGCAGAAGGCACAGACCGTCTCAACATCTATCGATGTCAGGGGAAAAAACCTTGACGATGCACTTATGGATGTGGAAAAATATATAGATGATGCTTTTATCTCCGGACTTGGAGAAGTAACGATCATCCACGGCCGGGGAGAGGGTATTCTGAGCAAAGGCATCAGAGCTGCGCTCAGAAAAAACAAGAATATTAAAGATTACCGCCGCGGCGCCTTTGATGAAGGCGGCGAGGGCGTGACCGTTGTAAAGTTTAAGTAAGGGTCCGGGCGGCAGACACCCGGCGGAAAGAAGGAAACAATGCTTCAGTATGTTGACAAAATTGCAGATCTTATAGCCCCTCAGGTAGAAGGACTGGAGAAAGATGAAATCAGAAAGATGATCGAAATCCCGGCGGACAGTAAGATGGGTGACTATGCGTTCCCATGCTTTAAGCTGGCGAAGATCCTGAGAAAGGCGCCTCCACTCATCGCCAAAGGCATCGCCGAGGCCATTGCGGACGATCCGGTATTTGAGAAAGTGGAACAGGTCAACGCCTATGTGAATATGTTCATCAACAAGGAAGCCTTCGCGAAAGACGTGGTTTCTGAGGTTATCGAGAAGGGTGACGACTTCGGGAAGAGCGACATCGGCGCAGACAGACCCGTTATTGTAGAGTACTCCTCACCGAACATCGCCAAGCCGTTCCACATCGGTCACATCAGAAGTACGGTTATCGGCGCATCTATCGCCAAGATCTACGACTACCTTGGATTCAAGGTCATCAGAATAAACCATCTCGGTGACTACGGAACACAGTTCGGTAAGATGATCGTTGCATACAGACACTGGGGCAACAAGCAGGACGTCATCGATGAACCAATCAAGACACTGCTCGGATACTACACCAAGTTCCACGAAGAGGCTGAGAAAGATCCTTCCCTGGAAGATGAAGCCAGAGCAACCTTCACGAAGCTGGAGCACGGTGAACCGGAAGAGACAGAAATCTGGCAGTGGTTCAGAGATGAGTCACTGAAGGAGTTCAGCAGAGTATATGATATGCTGGGCATCACCTATGATTCCTATGCAGGTGAGAGCTTCTATTCCGATAAGATGCCTCGCTTCGTCAAGGAACTGGAAGAGAAGGGACTCATGGAAGAGGATGACGGCGCAAGACTGGTCCGTTTGGATGATTACGGCCTGACGCCTGCGCTCATCCAGAAGTCTGACGGATCGACCCTGTACATCACCCGTGACATTGCAGCCGCGGTTTATCGTAAGGAAACCTATGATTTCTATAAGAACATATACGTTGTTGCATCACAGCAGAATCTGCACTTCCAGCAGTGGATCCAGATTCTGGAGCTCATGGGGTATGAGTGGGCAAGAGACTGCGTACACGTACCGTTTGGTCTCGTCAGTCTGGAAGACGGTACCATGTCCACACGTGAAGGCAGAGTTGTATTCCTGGAAGACGTTCTCAATGGTGCTGTAGACAAGACACGCGAGATCATCAAGGAGAAGAATCCTGACGCAGACCCTGAGATGGTTGAGGAAGTCGCAAAGGCTGTCGGTATCGGCGCAGTTGTATTCAATGAATTGTCCAATTACCGTATCAAGGATTATGTATTCTCATGGGATCATGTGCTCAACTTTGAAGGCGAGACAGGCCCATACGTACAGTACACATATGCCCGCAGCTGCAGTATCCTTAGAAACGCAGGAGAAGAAGTTGTTGCAAAGGCAAAAGAAGGCTTTGACCCTCAGTATCTGAAGGGTGAAAGCGCTCACGCTCTCACATCACTGCTCTACAGATTCCCTGAAGTGATTCTGGAGGCAGGGGAGAAGTACGAGCCATCTATTGTGACAAGACATCTGGTTGACATTGCTCAGGCCTTCAATAAGTTCTACCATGATGAGCACATTCTGGTGGACAATGAAGACGAGAAGGTTGCTAAGGTCGCCATGGTTATGGCTGCCCAGACAGCAATCAGAAACGGACTCGACATTCTCTGCATGAAGGCACCGGAGAAGATGTAAAGGGTTTGTGAGGTTTTTGCATGAGATACGAAGGTAATATTTTCAGACCGCCAAGTGAAGCGTACAGCTTGCTTTTGCAGGTCACTGTAGGATGTACCCACAACAAGTGCACATTCTGCAGCATGTATAAGGATAAACAGTTCCACATCAGAAAGCTGGAAGACGTTCTGGAGGATCTTGCGTGGGCGCGCAGACACTACGCTAGAGTGGAACGCATCTTTCTGTGCGACGGTGACGCACTGGCTCTGTCGGTTAACAAGCTGATGCCGATTCTGAACTACATTAGGGAAAACTTCCCGGAATGTGAGCGGGTGACAGCTTACGCCAGAGCTGAGGATGCGCTTCGCAAGACGGAAGAAGAGCTGAAACAGCTTTATGAAGCGGGATTGACCATGGCCTA
The DNA here is from genome assembly GCA_015058205.1 of Clostridiales bacterium. GTDB lineage: Bacteria > Bacillota > Clostridia > Peptostreptococcales > Anaerovoracaceae > Lentihominibacter. Next base: position 2,100 of record SVCS01000021.1, on the reverse strand, counting down.
TGTAGGCGCAGAATCCGGCAGTGAGAAAGTTCTGGAGGACATCCACAAGGGAGAAACCCGCCAGCAGCTGATCGACGGCGTGAAGAAAATCGAAGCAAGCGGAATGAAAGCGTCCGTTACGTTCATCTCCGGGCTTGCCGGAAAGGCCGGATGGGAAGAGCATGCAATCGAATCCGGGAAGATGATCAGTGAGATGAGCCCGTCTTATGTGGCGCTGCTCACATTGATCGTAGATCCATCCGTTCCGATGGCCAAAGACATTGAAAGCGGCAAGATGGAGCTTTTGTCAGCAGAAGAAGTTATGAAGGAAACTCTGCTGATGCTGGAGAATACAGAAGTCACCAGAAAATGCGTTTTCCGCAGCAATCATGCCTCCAACTACCTTTCGCTCAAAGGCAATCTGCCTGACGATAAAGAAAGGATGATGGAGCAGATACGGGAAGCTATGTCGAACCATATGTTCAAAGATGAGATGTTCCGCGCATTATAGCCTTTGCGCAGAAATAAGCACATCACAAAGGAGATAAGATGAGCAGAAAAGCGAAAAAACAGCAACAGCAGCAGATGATCCACAAGGAGGACGGAAACATCCTCCAGGCTTTGGGCGTTACCAGAACAGTCGTCCGCCCAAGAGAAGAGGTGGACATCCAGCTCCGTGAAGACAGAATCGGCAGGTATTTCAAAAAGTACTTGAACAAGTTCGTCTTCGTTGAGTTCTCTGAAGAATTCATGAGAAACAACAAGGCGGGACACCTGATGAAGGGCGTTCCGGTTCCGCTTCGGCGTAAGGAAGTGAAGGAATTTGCCGGCGGCAGAGGAATCGACTTCCTGGTACTGGCTGAGAACATGGCCTGGGTCATGGGTTGCGATCCGCACTTCAAGTATACGAAGGACTACTGCGCGATCCTCAGCAAGCTGTACAACTACAAACTGTATGAAGGCATGATGAAAGAGGGAAGAGACGCTGCTGAGAATGGAGAAATGGACAATGCATGTATCCATTTCAGAGCTGCACTCTGCATGAAGTATGACTACATGCACGCTATGTATTCCTATGCGCGCGCATGCCGTGTCATGTACGAACACAGCAAAAATGAAGAATATATCGGCCGTTTCAAGGCGGAAGCTCTGGACTGGTTTGAGATTCTGACAGAGACACATCCTCGTTTCGCCATGGGATACTACTATCTGGGGTACTCCTACCTGAATATGGGATTGTACGGCAAGGCTAAGCTTGCATGGCAGGATTATCTGAAGTTCGGCAGAAACGGTAAAGATAGAAGAGAAATCACAAAGCGTCTGAACCAGATTGCACATCCGGTTGCCATTGAGGACGGCTGCCTGAAGATCGGCGCCGGTCGCTATGAGGAAGGACTGGAGATTCTGGAGCCTTATCTCAAGAGCCAGTACAAAGACTGGTGGCCTTTGCATTATTATCTTGGCCGCGGCTATGTGCAGGCGGACCGCATTTCTGATGCAGTCACCGAGTTCAAGAAAGTTCTGATGACCAATGGAAGTCATCTGGAAACCATGAAAGAACTCCTGCTCATCTACGAGGAGCAGGATGACCGTGCGAATATCAAGAAGTACTCTGAGAAGATCAAGTTGATCGAAGCTGCGCAGGAAGAAGATCAGGCCCAGCTCGTAGAGGATACGCAGAAGGAGAATAAGCGTTTGGAAGATGAGGAACCGGAACCGATTCCAGAAGAAAGCCGCGAGAGCTTTGATACTTCAGAACTGGACGAGTTCGAACCGGAATCCGCATTGGCCGCTGCAGAGGAGGCGAGTGATGCTCCAAATGCGGAGGTAGAAGACGCCGACGAGAGTTCTGAACCGATTCCTGAAAAAACAACAGAGGAAGCTGATGAAGTGGTGCAAGAAGGGGAAACTGCGAAAGGTTTCAGGAGACCTGTACGCAGGAAAAAGCAGTAGCTTCATTTTCCTAAGAATACCGATAAAAAAGGTTGACATGCCCCGATGTCGTGATATATAATATATCTCGCCGTCGGGGCAAAATAAGCAGTGATCCGAGGTAGCTCAATGGCAGAGCAACCGGCTGTTAACCGGTAGGTTGTGGGTTCGAGCCCCACCCTCGGAGCC
>SVCS01000020.1 GCA_015058205.1 Clostridiales bacterium | reverse complement strand
GCCAGAAGCAGTGTGCAGAGAATGGCGCCGGATGTGATGAATATGATTAGATTTCTCGACGCAAAGGCTGTCCCATCTGTCATAGTAAGCGGAATCGTCATGATAATAGACAGCGTAACAGCGCCTTTCGGTCCTGCAATGGTAGTGACCAGAGACTGCAGTTCTGTCGCAGCAAAATGAGCTGCGCCGCGTTCTCCATTTTCTGGATTTCGGTGTATCAGTTCCAGACCGCTGACCCAAAGGAACCGCACGGCGATGATCACGAATGTGACTGCGAGGACAGCGACGATTACATGGGCTGGCGAGAGTCCCTCCATGTTGTCAGCGTCCAGCACCATCGGCAGCTGCATCCCCAGCATTACGAAGAGGATGCCGTTGATCAGGAAGATGATGACTTCCCAGAAACTGTTTGTGACCATTTCCTGTCGGGCCAGTTCCGGCGATTTGATATTCACGTTGGGCTCCTGCATCACAAGTCCGGTCGCCACAACGGCCAGGATACCGCTGACATGCAATTCTTCCGCAAAGAGGAATATCACAAAAGGAGTAAACACATCGAAGATGACGTGTGTCGTTACACTCATGAAACCCCGGCGGCGCAGCATTCTGGTTCCTGCATTCAGAAACAATCCGCAGAGTATACCTACTAGGATGCCGCCAAAGAACAGGATGGCGAAGGTGCCCAAGGCCTGGCCTGCGTGGAAGGCTCCGGTTACTGCCGCAGCTATAGCAAACTGGAAGGCAACAACACCGGAAGCGTCATTAATTAATGCTTCCCCTGACAGCAGAATGGATTGCCGTTCTGAGAGATTTACAGTGGAACCCATGGCTGCAACGGCCGCGGCATCTGTCGGACCCAACGCAGCAGCGCATGCAAAGGCAGCAGCGAGTGGTATAGCGGGGATAATCTGGTGAAGAACAAATCCTGCAGCCAACACACTGACAATGACCAGCGCAATTGCCATGGACAGAATTGACCACCGGTTGGACCACAACATGACCCTGCTGACTTCACGGGAATCCCGGTACAAAAGCGGAGCGATGAACAACATCAGGAACAGTTCTGCTTCTATGTGCACATGGGTCAGGACTGGGAGAATCAGTGCGATGACAAGCCCTACGGCAATCTGCAAAAGAGGCAGTGATAAGTGCGGTATGAATTGGTCTGCCACGGCTGATGCCATGACGCAGGCCAGAAGTATGAGAATGAGTTCGAATAATTCCATGATGTCTTGCTCCTGTCAGATTCAAATCTTATCAAAAGGTATTATAATCCTTTCTCAGCATCAAAAGCGAGAGGCAGATGGTATAAAACATAGAAACCGTGCTATAATTCTGTAACGAAAAGGTGTTTACGATCACTAGAGACGGAAGGGTAATGTGACACAAATAGTTCAAGCCAAAGGAGTCCTGAAAATCATGACAGACAAGAGGATATTAGTAGTAAACCCCGGTTCCACATCGACAAAAATCGCGATTTATGAGGTGGTCTGTGAAACCGGAAAACAGGATACAGCGCAGCCGCTCAATGAGGTGTTTATTGAGACACTGCGGCACGATGCGAAAGAATTGCAAAAGCTCGGAAGCATCGCAGACCAGCTGGAATTCCGCAAACAGATTGTGATGGATGCACTCTGTGAAAACGGATTCAAACTCGCCGATTTTGCAGCCGTCGTCTGCAGGGGCGGACTGGTGCGCCAGCTGCCCGGCGGCACATACCGCGTTAATGACGCGCTGGTGCGCGACTGCCGCATTGGTGTCAGCGGACAGCATGCTTCAAATCTGGGAGCGCTGATCGGCAGCGAACTGGAACGTGAGAGCGGAGTTCCCGCATACATTGTTGATCCGCCGGTGGTCAATGAACTGTCCAGAATCGCGCGTTATTCAGGATATCCATCAATCGAGCGGACCTGTGTCTGGCATGCGCTGAATCAGAAAGCGATCGCCCGTCGCTATGCGGCATCAGTGGGAAAAGCATATGAAGATCTGAATCTGCTGATCTGCCATATGGGCGGCGGAGTTTCCGTCGGTGCGCACGTCAAAGGAAAGGTACTTGATACAGAAGATGCGGTCAGCGGGGAAGGTCCATTCTCACCGGAACGGGCAGGGAGTCTTCCGGTGGACAAAGTCGTTGACATGTGCTTTGACAGCGGTATGTCGGAAGACGAAATCAGGAAGACATTCACCCGCAAAGGCGGTCTGCTGGCCTATACCGGAACAAATAATGTGCAGGTACTTTTGAAAGCCGCAGCGGAAGGTGATGAGTCTGTGCAGGAAGCCCTTGACGCCTTTTATTACCAGGTCGCCAAAGAAATCGCAGCAATGTCCATCGCCATGAAAGGGAAAGTCGATCAAATCATTTTCACGGGCGGTATCGCACACAGTCAGGTCGTGACAGACGCTATCTCCAAGCTGGTTGATTGGATCGCACCTGTTACCGTCTATCCCGGCGAAGATGAAATGGTTGCGCTTGCCGAGGGCGCGTGGCGTGTACTGACCGGAGCGGAAGAAGCAAAAGAGTATTAATGATCGAGATGCATATGAACAACAGAGAAAAAAGAGACATGATCCACCAGAAACTGGAGGTCATGAAAAAGTGTTATCAGGAACGCAATACAGAAAACTTTGACCAGTTTTATGATGCCTTTTTTGATCGGAACAGACTGCCTATTATCATCGGAACGGACAATGGTCCATGGTTCCGCACCATGGAACAGATCCGCTGGCTGATCACCTATGATTGGGAAAAGTGGGGTGATCTTCAGATCGACACATGGAATTTCACGATTCACGAAACGGAGAGCCTCGATGTGGTCAGAGCGAAAGGCATTTTGGACTTCCACGAAGACCGGGTTTGGGATATCGATATCCTGATGATTTTCAGCAAAGAAACGGATGATTACAGCTGCCGCCTGATGCAGTTTAAAATTCCAAGGAATGAAATAAGACCTGTTGTTATTCTCAATAAGAATGAAGCAGAACAAGCAAAGTCCGAAAAGGAGATGAATGATCTCATTGCGCTCAATGGGGATGTGAGTTTTGATTTGATGCGGGAACATCTGGCACAAAACGTCAGGAAGATGCTCAATGAAGAACGGCCGTATCTCGACAATATCCATGTGCGCGAAGAGATGATTTACATAGAGGAGTGCGGAGATGGATATCTCTTCGCGCTGACAGGGTTCTGTGTACACACTGAATTACATGCGCTGATGCCGTTCCGTATGATCGGAATCGGATGGGGATACGAAATCCGGGATGCGGAATTCTCCCACCCGTTTGTGAGTGAACTTGGTTAGAAGTACAGTTCCGGTCTGCGGTGCTTCAGGAGCGGCAGCTGGTCTCTGATTTCGTCGACCCTGTCCAGATCAATATCACCGTAGATAATCTGTTCTTTCTCATCGGCGTGGGCGATGAAGTCGCCCCAAGGGCTTGCGATACAGGAGTTTCCGTAAGCGACGTACACACCGTTCTCATCTCTTGCCGGCGCGTTAGCCGCGAAGTAAACCTGATTGTCTAGGGCTCTTGCCCGCATGGTCAGATCCCAGTGGGCAGGACCTGTGGTCATGTTAAACGCTGCAGGAAGTACGATCAGCTTGGCTCCTGCCAGGGCCATCTTGCGATGCCATTCCGGGAAACGCACATCGTAGCAGATGGCGACGCCGATCTTGCAGTATTCTGTATCGAGAATGGTCATATCTTCTCCTGCAGTCAGCGTATCGGATTCCATGAAGCGGATGCCGCCTTTCACATCGATGTCGAAGAGGTGCACTTTGCGGTGGCGTCCGATAATATCTCCGCGCCGGTCAAAACTGAAAGAGGTATTGTACACCTTGTCTCCGTCCAGTTCCGAGATGGACCCTCCAATCAGATAGATGTTCAGGTCGCTCGCCAGTTTTGACATGAATTCTACGGTTGGTCCGTCTGCCGGTTCTGCGTAATCTCTGAAGTAATCATTGGAATAAGGGCAGTCCCACATCTCCGGAAGAGCGATGACCTGCGCGCCGTTTTCCGCGGCAAGGCGCACATGTTTTTCGGCGTTTTTCTTTGCAACTTCTTTATCTACAGATCCTGCGATCTGACAAAGTCCCAGCTTAAAATTCATAACAGACCTCCTTCATTCATTGGAAATAACAAGTATATTATACAGTTGTTTTTACATGCATTCAAATGTGGTACAATACAATGTAAGAACAATAAGATAGTCTGGGAAGACGAGTACGCGAAGAATGAGGAGGAAGTATATGCCCGGAAACCATCTTAGAATTCAGACCGATGAGAAAAGACGGATTCTGATCGTCGATGACGAGATGATCAACAGAGAAATTCTGAGAGCTGCATTGTCAGAGGACTATGAGGTGATTATTGCTGAAAATGGCCGGGATGCATTCACGCAGATCCAGAATAGTGAGCGGGAGATTTCACTGATTCTACTGGATCTTCTGATGCCTGTTATGTCAGGCATGGAAGTGCTGAAGCGGCTGAGGGAATCTCGCGACTGGTCGAAGATTCCGGTCATCGTCATGACGGCAGATCACAAGTCAGAAGTCGAGTGTCTGGAGCTTGGCGCGACAGACTTTATCTCAAAACCTTATCCACCAAGAGACATCATCCTGGCCAGGACACGCCGTATCATCGAACTGTCTGAAGACAGAGAAATCATTCACTCTACGGAGAGAGATCCGCTGACAGGACTCTATAACCGGGAATTCTTCTATAACTACGCAACGGTCTTCGATCAGCACCACAAAGATGATCCGATGGATGCAATCGTAGTGGATATCACCCGATTTCATCTGGTAGTCGACCGCTACGGAAGAGTAGAGGCGAACGCGATCCTGAAACAACTCGGCAACAATCTCCGCAATATCGTACAGACAACAGGAGGCATCGTCTGCAGACGTGAAGAGGACATCTTCATGATTTACTGTCCGCACCGGACAGATTATTCACATATGCTTTCTCTCGCTGTGAAAGGGATCGAGGACGAAAGCGGAAACACTGATAAAATCCGCCTGCGAATGGGTGTGTACCAGAACGTAGATAAAACCGTCGGCGTGGAGCAGCGCTTCGACCGCGCAAAGGCAGCCGCGGACCTCTTACGCGGAAACTACAACAAAACGATTGCGATTTACGATACGAAGTTACATGAGTCGGAGATGTTCGCAGAAAGACTGACGGAGGATTTCAAGCGGGCAATTCGCGAGAAACAGTTCAAGGTCTACTACCAGCCAAAATATGATGTGCGCGGTGAAATGCCGATGCTCTTCAGCGCGGAAGCCCTCGTCCGCTGGGAGCACCCGGAACTGGGAATGGTCAATCCGGGCGTGTTCATCCCGCTGTTTGAAGAGAACGGAATGATCCGGCAGTTGGATAATTACGTCTGGGAAGAGGCTGCCAGGCAGGTGCGCGAATGGAAGGAAACCTATGGCTTTGTGACACCGGTATCGGTCAATGTCTCAAGGGTCGATATTTCCGATGCGGGCATCGTTCAGGTGTTCAAGCAGCTGATGGAAGACTACCAGCTGGATCCTGCCGATCTGTGTCTTGAAGTGACAGAGACTGCGTATACGGAAGACGAGGACTTCATCATTACAACAGTGAAAGCTCTCAGGGAGCTTGGACTTAGAGTGGAAATGGACGATTTCGGAACAGGTTATTCTTCTCTCGGGATGATTTCGCGCCTTCCGATTGATGCGCTGAAGCTGGATATGGTTTTCGTAAGAAATGCCTTCACAGGAAGCGGCGATATCCGCATGATCGAGCTTGTCATCGATATCGCCAAATACCTTGAAGTTCCGGTGATCGCGGAAGGTGTGGAGACAAAAGAACAGGTAGCTGTTCTGAAAGATATGGGATGTGACATCATCCAGGGGTACTATTTCTCAAAACCTGTTCCTGCGGATGCCTTTGCGGCCTTTATTGCAGAGAAAAAGGACATGCTGGAGGAACAGGACAAAACGGACCGCGCGGAAGGGGAGACGATGGCTGAAATCCATACGGACAGCAGCAGCCTGACATTCGCGCGCATCGCCCAGGCACTCGCTCAGGATTACTTCAGTGTCTACTACATCAATATCAGGACGGGAGTGTATCGGGAGTACAGTATGCAGGGTGAGGACCACAGACTGATTCCGGTGACCAGCGGTTTCGATTTCTTCAACGACTGCAGGGAACAGATTCCGGATAAAATCGTTCCGGAGGACTGCGACCGCGTCCTGGCCCTATTCGATGAACAGACATTCCTGCATACGATGCAGAGCAAACGCAATTACACGATCAAATATCAGCTTCTCATCGATGGCGTGCCGACGCACGTCAGCATGAAAGTCATGCAGCTGACGGATGACAATGATCACATACTGATTGGACTGAGCGACATTGATGACGAGATTTACAAAGAAAAAGAGTATCAGAACGCCATAGAAAAAAGCGTAACTTACGCCAGCATTGCAGAGGCTCTTGCGGCAGACTATTTCAGCATCTACTATGTGGATATGGAAACAGAAGAGTTCATCGAGTACAGCTCTCATGGAGAGTATGAAACCCTGAATATCGAGAAAGGCGGTAAGGACTTCTTCGAAAAAAGCCGCTCGAATGTGCTGCGTGTCATGCATCCGGACGATTTGGAAGAATTCCTGGAGCTTTTCACAAAGGAGAACCTGATCAAAGAACTCGACAGGAACGGAACATTTATGACTTCTTATCGGCTCGTGTTTGACGGGAAGCCTTCCTGGGTAAGTATGAAGGCAACTCGGATGACGGACCCGAAGGATCCGCATGTTGTCATCGGTGTCAATAACATCAATATTCAGATGCAACGGGAAAAAGAATTTGAGCAGAATCTGGAGAAAGCGAGAAGAGCAGCCAGGAAAGATGTTCTGACGGGTGTGAAGACAAAACTCGCCTTCACAGAAGCTGAGCAGAATATCGACAGAGCGATCGCGGCAGGAAGTCAGACTCCTTTCGCCGTTGCAGTCTGTGATGTAAACGGCGTGAAGGAAATCAATGACACGAAGGGTCACAAAGTCGGAGATCAATTTATCAAGGATGCCTGCTCGCTGATCTGCAATCATTTCAAACACAGTCCGGTGTTCCGAATCGGCGGCGATGAGTTCGTTGCCATCCTGCAGGGATCGGACTACCAGGCGAGGGATACGATCGCTGCGCAGTTCCGCGAACAGAATGACAAGCATCTTGTGAGCGGCGATGTCGTCATTGCCTGCGGTATTGCCTGCTGGAGCGGAGATAAAGAGGAAACCATTGAACAGGTATTCCAGCACGCCGATAAAGCGATGTATGAAAACAAAAAGAGGCTGAAATCCTAACCTGAAAGATTGAATAGGAGAGAACGATGCCAAAGAAACACGAAAGATTCCATTCGACCAATGGCAAGCGCCAGATTCTGATTGCAGAAGACGAAGCCATTAACAGGGAGATACTGGGGCATGCTCTGAAGGATGAATATGAAATTCTGTACGCATGCGACGGTGCAGAAGCGATGGAGGTGATCCGAAGCAACAAGGATACACTTTCCCTTATTCTGCTCGATATTCTGATGCCTGTCATGTCCGGCATCGAGGTGCTGAAAAAAGTACGGGAAGATAAGGAACTTTCCCATATCCCGGTGATCGTGGCGACAGCGGAAACAGAGACAGAAATCGAAAGCCTGAATCTGGGCGCAATCGATTTCGTACCGAAGCCTTATCCGGCAATCGGCGTCATCAAGGCCAGAGTGCTTCACGCCATCGAGCTTTCAGAGGATAGAGATATCATCGAGCTGACGGAGAGAGATACGCTGACAGGTCTGTATAACAGAGAGTTCTTCTACCGTTACGCAGAACAGTTCGACCAGTATCATAAAGATCTTGAGATGGATGCCATCATCATCGATGTGAACCATTTCCATATGATCAATGAGCGCTACGGCAAAGCCTACGGCGACGAGGTGCTTAGGAAGATCGGACAGCAGGTGCGAGAGCTTGTGACAGACTCTGATGGCATCGTCTGCAGAAGAGATGCGGATACTTTCATGGTGTATTGCCCGCACAGAGAGGATTACCAGCAGATCATGGAGAAGGCATCCATTGTGCTGGCTGATGATGAAACCGCCGAAAACCGCATCCGCCTGAGGATGGGTGTTTACCAGAATGTCGATAAGGACATCGATATTGAACGGCGGTTTGACCGGGCGAAACTGGCAGCAGACAGAGTCAGGGGAAGCTTCACACAGAATATTGCTATTTACGATAACACACTGCATGAACGTCGGATCTATGCGGAACAGCTGATTGAAGATTTTCCGACGGCTATCACAAAAGGACAGTTCCAGGTTTATTATCAGCCGAAGTTTGACATCCGCCAGGATACGCCGATGCTCACCAGTGCGGAAGCGCTGGTGCGTTGGATTCATCCGCAGCTGGGCATGATCAGCCCGGGAGTCTTCATTCCTCTGTTTGAAGAAAATGGATTGATTCAGAAACTGGATCAGTATGTCTGGAGAGAGACGGCACGACAGATCAAAGAGTGGAAAGAGAAATTCGATTACGCCATTCCGATTTCCGTCAATGTTTCCAGAGTCGATATGTACGACCCGAAACTGACGGAGATACTGCAGTCTATTCTCGATGAACACGGTATTGCAGAGGAGTCCCTGCTTCTTGAAATCACGGAATCTGCTTATACACAGGACAGTAAGCAGATTATCGAGACCGTCTCGAAGCTTAGAGAGAAAGGCTTCAAGATCGAGATGGATGACTTTGGCACGGGCTACTCTTCTCTGAACATGATTTCCAGTCTGCCGATCGATGCGATGAAGCTCGATATGCAGTTTGTCCGTGATGCCTTCAAACCGGACGGCAATACCCATCTGGTGGAAGTCATCATCGACATCTCGAAATACTTGTCGGTGCCGGTCATCGCGGAAGGTGTTGAAACCGGAGAACAGCTTCAGGCACTCAAAAAACTCGGCTGTGATATCGTTCAGGGTTACTTCTTCTCAAAACCAGTACCTGCTATTGAGTTCGAACCATTTATCCTGCAGAGAAAAGAAAAGGACCGTGCTGACGAAGAAAAGCTCTTTTCAGATTTTGGTCACTCCATAGACGGAAACGATGAAGAGACAGAACAGTCCGGGCAGGAAGAGAATACATCAGCACTGCATCAGGGCGGTAAAGAGCGTACAGGGATTCACCTCAGGACGGCGTCCATCTGCTTTGTGATTATCGCCGTGATCGCTGCGGCTGCGCTGCTGATCGTCGACGTGTGTGTTACCCATGGATATCAGCGAATGGAAGCGGCGAGCGACCACTATGTGGAAGCGCAGCACGCCACAGCTAACATGGAAATCGGATCAGATTATCTGACGGACCGTGTCAGATGTTTCGTTGTGACAGGGGACGCGGTGTACATGCAGGAGTTCTATGAAGAGGTGAATGTCACCAAGCGCAGAAATCTTGCGGTCGAGGAACTGCAGACTCTGATGCGAGGGAACGAGACAGGTGCGATCGACAGTCTCAACAATGCGCTCAGCCTTTCCAATGAACTGATTGAGTTTGAGAACTACGCAATGCGGCTCATGGTGGAGGCAGGAAACTATGATGCGTCAGAGATTCCGAAGGAAGTCAGAGAGATCAAAATCAAACAGGAAGACAGAAACTTGTCCAGAAACGAAATGAGGGAGAAAGCCCGGACACTTGTCTTCGATGATAACTATATGCGTTATAAGCAGCTGATCCGTGAAAATGTCAACTTGTGCACACAGGAACTGATCCGGTCAGCAAAACAGGAACTGAATACGTCCACAAGGAGGATGGCGAGACTGGTCAATGCCCAGACAGCACTGACGATTCTGTTCCTGCTGATCGTGCTCGGCATGGTCTTCATCATCACACAGATGATACGAAAACCGCTCACAAATATGGTCAAGAGCATGCAAAAGCAGGAGGCGATCGAGCCGAGAGGCGTTGAGGAACTGCGCTTCGTCACCAAAACATACAATACGATCCTCCATGAAAACGAACAGGCAAGAGAAAAACTCAGCCATGAGGCATCCCATGATGCGCTCACAGGGCTGTTCAACCGCGGCGCCTATGACCTTCTGATGGAGAGTGCGGATACAGATCATATGGCCTTGATTCTAATCGATGTGGATTACTTCAAGGATGTCAACGACAACTACGGACATGCCATCGGAGACAGAATTTTGAAGAAAGTTGCAGACATTCTGCACAATAGTTTCCGTTCCGTGGATATCCTCTGCCGAATCGGCGGTGATGAGTTCGCTGTCGTCATGACACGTGTGAACAGTTCCATGAGCCAGCTGGTGCTCGACAAGATTGCAAATATCAATCATCTTCTGCAGCATCCGATTGATGATCTGCCGCCGGTATCCCTCAGCGTAGGTGTAGCCTTTGCCGATCGCGAAAATCCGAAGGGTGATATCTTCAAGGATGCAGATGAAGCCCTTTACCGAGTCAAGAGAGCCGGCCGCAAAGGCTGCGAGATTTACTGATAGCAAGATGAGAGTTCTGATACTGAGATGAGAGTTCTGATACTGACCCTAAGCGGTTTCGAAATGCTTGAGTTCAGCGCCTTTGCAGATGTGCTCGGATGGGCGAAGCTCGAAGGCGGACTGGATATCGAATATGATACGGCAGGCTTTTCCCGGGAAGTGAAGAGTACTTTCGATGTGCTGGTGACGGTGGATCGGGTACTGTGGCACAGAGGCGCAGGCGTATGCGCGCCCATAAGCGTGTGCGCGGAAGATTACGACGCTCTGGCGATCCCCGGCGGTTTCGAAGAGTTCGGCTACTACGAAGAAGCTTACAGACAGGATACGGTGGGGTTGATCCGGGCGTTTCACAGAGCGGGCAAACCGATTGCCAGTATCTGCGTAGGGGCACTGGCGCTGGGCAACAGCGGCATTCTGGAAGGGAAAAAGGCGACCACCTACGCCCTGAGCGGTGGGCACCGTCAGGAACAGCTGGCCCAGTTCGGCGCGGAAGTGCAGGCGGAGGAGCCCATTGTTGTCGACGGAACGATCATCACATCCTGCGGCCCTTCCACAGCAACCGATGTGGCATTCCGGCTGCTGGAAATGCTGACGGATAAGGAAAGCACCGAAAAGGTCAAGAACTTGATGGGGTTCAAATGAAAAAACGATTTAGTATAACAACTATTATAATCATCATGATGAGTATGGTCGCTCTGCTCACCGCCTGCGGCAGCTCCTCCGGCAGCCAGGAGAACGTCGGAGAGTCGGACCAGTCAGCGCAGTCAGACCAGACAGTACAGTCTGAGCAAGCGGACCAGACGGAACAGGAGGCGGAGATGAATGGGAAGCCAGCGAAGCTCCTCTATATGGGGCATGCCAGCATCAGAATCACAACGCCGGAAGACAAGGTGATCTACATCGACCCGTTTGTCGGAGATGGTGATGCCTATGCACCGGCGGCGGATCTGATTCTGGAAACCCACAGCCACTATGATCATACCGTGGCGGACAAGATTGAAAACCGCAGCGAAGACTGTCAGATCATCACCTGGAAAGAAGCACTGGAAGGCGGAGCCCATCAGAGTTTTGATCTCGGGTACGCCAAGGTCGAAGCAGTCGAGGCAGGCAACAATGCCAACCACAGTGTGAGCGATTGCGTCGGCTATGTCATCACCCTGTCAGACGGAACCAAGGTCTATGTGAGCGGTGACACATCCACGACAGAGCAGATGCCGAGTCTCGCGGAGCAAAAAATCGATTACGCATTCTTCTGCTGCGACGGTATTTACAACATGGATCTGGAAGAAGCAGCCGCATGCGCGGATCTTGTGAAGGCGAAGCACAGCATTCCATATCACATGACTGCCGCAGACAGCGGCACCTTCTTCGACCGTGACCGGGCAGAAGCGTTCAACGCAGAGAATCGCCTCATCATAGAAGAAGGGGAAGAGATCGAACTGTAACGGAATAACGCTTTGATCCTTCACTAGTCACAGAATAAAAAAGACGGCTGCGCGCAGCCGCCTTTTCGCGTTAGGGTTATTCTATTCGCATCGGTTTATCACATCTCGATTCGGTAATTTCAGCTTACATCGGCTTATTTCATCTGCTTCCCGTCTTCAAAAGCTTTGCCGACGATTTCACCGAGCACGTTGTAGTTGTGGTTCATGCCGTCATAAACGATCGGGCGGAGCTTCGCCAGATCGATGGCACCGTCAGTCAGAACGCTTTCGTCGGCGCTGACATTCAGAATCTTGCCGATCATAATGTGAGTATCTGCGTCGTAGCTTACCATCTCGCACTCCAGAGCGACCGGATACTGGTCGACCAGCGGTGCATCTACATATTCACTCTTTGTGGCAGTGAATCCTGCGCGGGCGAATTTGTCGGGCACATCGTTTGCCGACACGATGCCCACGTAATCTGATTCGATTACTTTGTCTACTGTCGCGAAGCTGACAGTGAATGCTTTTTTGATCAGGATATTTTTGACTGTCTTGTGTCCCGGGCTGATGCACATGGAAATCTGGTTTGCACTTGAAATACCGCCCCACGCGGCATTCATGATATCCGGAGTTCCGTCCTCATCATATGCCGCGATCATCAGTACTGGTTCCGGTGTGATAAATGAATTCGGTCCAAAGTTTTTTCTTGCCATAGTTTGTCTGCAGTGCTGCGCACTGCTCTCCTTTCTTCTTTTTCTTCATTATATACGATTCTACCAGGAGCCGCCACCGCATATACGATTCTACCAGGAGCCGCCACCGCCGCCGCCGGCACCACCGCCGCCGGAGCCGCCGCCGCTGCTGTCGCTCGGTGAGGACGTCATAGAACTACTCACACTGGTGACCATGTTCGTGAGAGAGTCGGTGAATCCGGTGGAGTCAAAGACCTGGCCGCCGCTGTAGTCATGGGTCGTCACATACCATTCAGGCGGCTGCTGGGCGAGGCCCGCGAAGTGCTTTGCATATACCGAGGTAACGCCTAATGCAAAAGCAAAGGCGAGGTTCTTGTAGAAATAGGATGGGTCTTCTTCAGCGAGCTGTTCCATCCTGTCTTTTTCTGCGACCTGCAGGAAGTTCTTATATCCTCTGATTTTGCCGAGGATATCCGCATAGAAATCCGTCTTCCGCTCGCAAAGGGCGCCCATGAACATCACTGCAAAGCACAGGAGCATACCGATGAGGAAGAAGACGATCTGCGGTCCCATTACGGTTTCAAGGATAACCGAAAGGAACCAGCCGACCAGAATCAGACCCACCCAGAGGATGAAGCCGAAGAAGCGACCGACTGCAGAGCTCTTGTTTGCATTGACCCAGCTGCTTAAACCGGCGAAACCGGCAATAGGCGGAATGATCTGAAATACCAGCAGCATGATGCCTGAAATGATGCCTCCTTCCAGCATAGGGGCACCCGTGGACAGTCTCGAAATGATGACAAGAGCGATGACTCCTGCGACGCTGATGCCTCTGAGCACCCAGGCAAATCCTTTCGCCTTTTCATCGTACAGTTTGCCTTCGTAATGATCCTTAATTTGATTCTTTATGACATTGACGGTCGTGTAGAAACTGTTGGTCAGCTCTTTTGCAGTGACAGAAGGACGTGCGCCGTTCTCGAAGAGGTCTTCCATGAAGGTCGATTCTCCGATGACATCACCGTCATATTCTCTTACCTTGCTGATCTCATAGTCCGTCTTCATCTTCTTCTTGAAAATACCAGAAGGCACCTCGATTTCGGTGATCTTGAGGTAGCCTTTGTCAGCCAGTGACAGAAGCATACTGATGACGTGGTTGCCTGTGATGGCACCCTCATCAAGATAGCCGACTTCCGGCGCCGACAATCCTTTCGGCGGATAGAATTCCGCCGTCTCGATGATCTTCGGGTCCCTGCCGTATTTTCTCCACAGTACAAAGCCGATTACCGCGGCCAGAAGGAGCAGTACGAAGAGAACATAGAACGGCATTTTCGATGCGCCTGCCTCTTTGGTGAAGTATCCCTCCGGCAGAACCGCGCGGACCGTCAGACCGCCCAGGGTGTTTTCATAGGTGTCTCCCTTGATGATGCGGCTGCCTTCCGATTCGAAAGGAACTTCTGCCTGGTAGCCCGTCTTGACCCAGACTTTGCTCGTATCGATGTCCTTCGGGAAGGTGACTTGAAAAGAAACGTGATCGATAGACTGGGCTTCCCAGTTGGTACCGATCATGTTGTAGTAGACTTCGTCTGCGCCACTCAGATGGTCGCCCCGCATATCAAAAACGTAAGAAAATTTGTAGGTCGTATCGGTGGATTCATACTTGTCCGGGTCCCCGATCCGGATGTTGAATTCATCGCTGGCTTCTTTTTTCCACTTGTGACCGGACAGCATCTGAAAGTCCCGGACCTTTCCATAGAAGGTCGACTCCTGACCATCCCGTACGAGGGTTGCGCGGTACGGGATGGATCGGTAGATGCCGTGGCTTGGATAAGTGAAGTGGACATCGATGGTCTCCGTGATGGTATAGGTATCGTCTTCATTGACCACCATGTCGATGTCGTAATCCGTTATGATGAAGTTGCTCGCCGCGTGTGCGGGAGCAGAAATTGCCGGAATCATGCAAAAGGCAACCAAAAGGGCGATCAGCCCGGCGAGGATGCTTTTGCAGCAGCGGCTGCTGTTGTATTTGCGGTTTATGCTGCGTGTCATGGTTTGTACCTCCTGAGAATTGTACCGCTTCTATTGCATTAATATAGCAGAACGACTCTCATTTCTCAACTGTCCGGAATTCGGGACTTGACGATGGTGTATAATGAAATAAAGAGGCCAAAAAAAGGGGAAATGGAGGAAAAATATGCCATTAAATATCATCAGAAACGACATTTCGAAGGTAAAAGCAGACGCTATCGTCAACACGGCGAACGCCAATGTGGCCGTCGGCGCCGGCGTGGACCAGGCCATTTATGAGGCCGCGGGATTTGATGATCTGCTGGCGGAACGCGCCAAAATCGGACCGATGAAGCCCGGGCAGGCAGCGGCAACACCTGCCTTTGCACTGGACGCCAAGTACATCATCCACACGATCGGTCCGGCCTGGCAGGGCGGCAACTATCATGAGCGGGAGACAGTCGCTTCCTGCTATAGGGAGTCGCTGAAAATCGCCGATGAACTGCATTGCGAATCCGTTGCGTTCCCACTGATTTCCACAGGTACCTTCGGATTCCCTAAGGACGAAGCCCTGCGCATCGCCGTCAGTGAGATCAGCTCCTTCCTGTTCACCCACGATATGACTGTGTACATGGTCGTCTACGACAAAGAAGCCTTCGTCATCTCAGGCAAAGCCTTCCCTGATATCAAGGAGTTTATTGATGAGGAGGACATCAAACCGCCTGAAAGCAGCTACGTAAGAAGACGGCGGAGGATGCAGCAGATGGCAAGCTTCCAGGAGGATTCGATCATCCTAAAGGAAGCTTATCCTATCGCAGCTTCCATTGACATAGATGAGGAGTTCCTTCCTGATGCGGCAGCAGAAGAGAAACCAGACCTAGATGCGCCAGCTGTTGATGAATGGATAGAAGAATCTAGTGTTGAAACAATAGACAATGCGGACCTTTCATACAGCGCAAGTCTTTCTCTAGGGGAAGCTTATTACGCCGGAACTTTCGAAGGAATCGATAAAGAGCTGGACAAAATCATAAAGAAACGAAGAGCCCAGACCTTCCAGCAGATGTTGTTCCAATGGATCGACCGCAAGGGTATGACTGATCCAGAGGTTTACAAGAAAGCCAACGTAGACCGGAAACTATTCTCGAAGATCCGCAGCAAGGAGGACTATCTGCCTTCGAAGAAGACCGTCATTGCCTTTGCAATCGCATTGGAACTGAATCTGGACGAGACGATGGATTTGCTGCGCAGAGCCGGATACGCCCTGAACCCAAGCAGCAAATTCGACTTGATCGTAGAATACTGTATCACGCATAAAATCTATAACATCCATGTGGTAAACATCTTCCTATTCGACAGAACCGAGCAGACCCTGGGCGGATGCTGATGTGTTCGCACATATGTTGAACGAAAACCATTAGATTTCATGTGATAATCAATGTTTTCTAACAGTTTTCCGGAGGCAACGCGCATTCTGCTGATATGTAATGCTGTATACTGCTGCATATTGCGATGAATCCTTAGAAAACATGGATTATTGTTCTGTTTTCTGCGGGTTTCGGATATACAATGCATCATATTGAGAAATAACCCTTAGATTATGTGTGGTTTGTAATAATAATCTAAGGGTTTTCGTTTTTCATAGTTTGGCTCGTCGGCAAATGTCGCCTGGCGTGCGACCTTTTGCCCCCTGACGCCTGTTATCCTTTGACCGTAAGATAAAGCGAAACAGAAAAAAGGGGGTTTTCATATGACAGCAAAGAAAGAAACAAAGAACAACGCAAACGGTAATGCAAAGGCAGCAAGCAATGCAAAGGCAGGAAGCAATGCAAAGGCAAAAGGCAACGGCATGCTGGAGGTGGTCTTCATTTTGGACAGAAGCGGATCCATGAGCGGGTTGGAGGAGGATACGATCGGCGGATTCAACTCCACCCTAGAGAAGCAGAAGACGGAATCGGAGAACGTCATCTGGTCGACGGTGCTCTTTGACACCAGCCACGATGTCATCCACAACAGAATGCCGATCCAGATGGTCGAGCCACTCAACGAGAGACAGTATTACGTCAGAGGCTGCACGGCGCTGCTGGACGCAGTGGGCAGAGCGATTCACCACATCGCCATGTGTCACAAGTACGCAAGAGCTGAGGATGTTCCGGAGAGGACGCTGTTCATCATCACCACCGACGGCATGGAGAATTCCAGTTATCAGTACACTTACCGCAAGGTGAAGGAGATGATTGGCATCGAGCAGGAACAGTATGGATGGGAATTCCTCTTTCTGGGCGCCAACATCGATGCGGTCAGTGAAGCGGACCGTCTGGGCATCCGCGCCGGCAGAGCGGCAACCTTCGTTAATGATGATGTGGGCATCAGCAAGAACTATGAAGCATTCGGTACAGTCATGTGCAAGATGTCCAGGATGGAGGCATTCAGTGATAGCGATATTGAAGAATGTCTCGCGCCGGTCCGCGAAGATTTTGAGAAACGCAGCGGAAGACGATAAGCGGCAGCAATGGTGCCGCGAAGCAGTTGCGGAAGATGTTGCGCATTTTGTTGCCAAAGGAAGGGGTATATCAGTATAATAGTGTTTATTAAAGCACAAAAGCACATAGCGCAAAAGCGAGCAGCATGCTTGCAACAGACATCAAACCAAAGGACACATTATGCGTAAGAGCGGAATTCTATTACCGGTTTTTTCACTGCCGTCCCGGTACGGCATCGGAGATCTCTACAAGGGAGCGTTCAGTTTTATTGACAGATTAGAAGAGGCAGGGCAGGGCTACTGGCAAGTCCTGCCTATTTGCCCTGTGAACAAAGAGCTTTGCCCGTATCAGTCGAGTTCCAGTTTCGCGGGGGAAGAACTGCTCATATCTCTGGACAAACTGGAAGAAGATGATCTCCTGTCCCGGGAGGAAATCGAAACCGTGGCAGAAGCCTTCACACAAGGGGAACAAATCGAACTGAAACGGGAGACACTCAAATCAGCCTTCCACGCGTTCCGGGAGAGGCTGCATCATGATGAGGAAATGAAGGTCTACTACAAGGCCTTCTGCAAGATGGAAGAATTCTGGCTTGAAGATTTTGCATTATACAGAGCTCTGTCGGATCACTATGGCGATGGGGACTGGTCTCTTTGGGAAGACGGAATCAGAATGAGGGACAGCGAGGCCATTACGCTATGGTCTATCAGACTGTTCAATGAGATTGAATACTACAAGTGGACCCAATATGAGTTCTTCAAGCAGTGGGATGCGCTGAAGAAATATGCAAATGCGAAGGGCGTCGAACTGATCGGTGATCTTCCTTACTACGCTGCCTTTGAGAGTGCTGACTGCTGGGCGTCGCCGGAACTGTTCCAACTCAATGAGGAAGACGGCTGCGCCTTTGAAGCGGGCGCACCGCCGGATGCGTTCACCTCAGAAGGCCAGTGCTGGGGCAATCCGGTGTACGACTGGGAAGCCCATAAGGCCCAGGGGTTCCGCTGGTGGATCAGCAGAGTCCGTCAGCAGTTCCGCTTCTTCGACGTGGTCAGAATCGATCACATGCGGGGCTTCGAGTCCTACTACGCGATCCCGGCGGACAGCGAAGATCCGCGGGAAGGACACTGGGAGAAGGGCCCCGGAATGGAACTGTTCAACGCTGTACATGAGGAACTGGGCGAGTGCAGATTTATCGCGGAGGATCTGGGCTATCTGACAGAGGATGTCAAAGCTATGATGGCCGAGGCAGGTTATCCGGGCATGAAGATTTTGCAGTTCGCCTTTGATACAAGTGAAGAGAACGTCTATCTGCCGTTCAACTACGATACGGATAACGCAGTGATCTACACGGGTACCCACGACAACGACACGACCGTGGGCTGGTATGAGAAGACCGAGGACTGGAAGAAACGTTTTGTCTCCTGGTATCTCCGGGAAAAGTCGGAAATCCCGCAGTGGCGAAAGGACGAACTGTTTGGCGAACACGTCGCCGCAGATGAGATTCTCCCTGCAAAGGCAGCAGTGTCTGGTCTGGTCGAGCTCGCCCAAAGCAGCCGCTGCGATACATGCATTATTCCAATGCAGGATTATTTGCTTCTGGACAGCGACGCGCGTCTCAATGTGCCGGGCGTCGCCGAAGGCAACTGGCGCTGGCAGATGGAGGAAAATGCTTTCGATGAAAAACTGGCGGCCACCATTAGAGCGGTAACCGCCAGATACGGACGTTTATAAGATACTTATATAACTTGAGCGATACACGCCTTGCTAGGCTTTGACGATGCCGAGCAGGGCGTCTTTTATTGTCTTCAGTGTCTCCTCGCATGACGCTGCGCTGTCGCCCTGGGCCATGAGGTAGAGCTTGACTTTAGGTTCTGTTCCGGAAGGGCGTACGATGGCTTTGGAACCACCAGCCAGCTCGTAGAACAGCATGTTGGCAGTCGGAAGGCCGGTCGGGGCTGTGGCACCTGTTGCCGCGTCGGTGATCAGACCGGTGCTGTAGTCACGGATCTTTTCGATCGGGAATCCGATTTCTGCCGGCGGCTCAGCGCGGAGCTGTTTCATGACAGCTGCCATCTTATCCTGAGCGTCAAATCCTTCGAACTGTATGGAGATGACTTCTTCCTTGAAGAAACCGTATTTTCTGTACATTTCCTGCAGAACCTCGTAGAGGGTCATGCCTTTGCATGCGTAGTAGCACGCCATTTCATAGAGAAGCATTGATGCGACGACGGCGTCCTTGTCACGGGCATATGTACCGCTCAGGTAACCGTTGCTCTCCTCAAATCCGAAGAGGAATGTGTGCTCTCCGTTTGCTTCCCATTCCTTGATTTTTTCACCGATGTATTTGAATCCGGTGAGTACTTCAACCGGGGTGATGTCGTTCTTTTCGCAGATCACGTTTGCCATGATGGTGGAAACGACGCTCTTGACGGCGGCACTGTTGGCAGCCAGCGTGCCGGCTTCTCTCTTCGCCTGGATCAAATAATCCAGGAGCAGAACACCAATCTGGTTTCCGGACAGCATAACGAATTCATCGCCGTTTCTGACGACTGCGCCGCATCTGTCACCGTCAGGGTCGGTACCGATGATCAGGTTGGCGTCGTACTTCTTTGCCAGCTCGATGGCCAGTCCGAAGGTGCCGATGTTGTCCGGGTTCGGTGAGGCGACCGTCGGGAAGTCACCGTCGATGACCATCTGTTCCGGAACGGTGATGATATTCTTGGCGCCGAGGCGTTTCAGCACCTCAGGCACGAGCTTGTAGCCTGTTCCGTGAAGCGGTGTGAAGATCAGTTTGAAATCTGCAGCATCCTGTACAGCCTTTGCGCTTGCAGACTGTTCCAGGACACGCGCGAGATATTTCTCATCCATTTCCTCTCCGAGGATCGTGATGAATCCGGCTTCCTTTGCCTCGTCGAAATCCATCGTCTTGACATCCTCAAAGATATCGCTTCTCTTCATGGAGTCAGCCACTTCAGCAGCGTGTTCCGGCGGAAGCTGCGCACCGTCAGCCCAGTAAACTTTGTAGCCGTTGTATTCCTTCGGATTGTGGCTTGCGGTGATATTGATTCCTGCGATGGAGTTCGTCTCACGAAGAGCGAAGGACAGTTCCGGTGTAGGACGCAGGCTTTCGAAGAAATAAACGTGAATGCCGTTGGCTGCCAGAACACCTGCAGCTTCGCGGGCGAACAATGGGCTGTTGTTTCTGGAATCATAGGAAATCGTTACGCCGCTTTTTCCTTCTACTTCGCTGTTCTTAATGAGGTCGGCCAGTCCCTGTGTTGCATAGCGGACCGTATAGACGTTCATCCCGAAGAGGCCGGCGCACATGATGCCGCGCAGTCCCGCCGTTCCGAAATCGAGCAGCTTGCTGAATCTGCCTTCGATTTCTTTCTCATCCCCGGCGATGGCACACAGCTCCTGCTTCGTCTCATCGTCGACGACGCTGCTCTCCAGCCAGCGGTTGTATTCGTTCTTGTAATCCATGTTTGAAACTCCTTTCAAAATGTACTAATTCTTTTCCAAAAGCAATGCATCCCCTGGGAACACAGTGACGGTTCCCTCGTAGGTGTATCCAGTCAGAAGTTCAGTCCACTGGCCTTCCAGCGGAAGGTGCTGCTCGTGCTCTCCGCAGTTGACGGCAGTGATGATCGATGCAAAAGCATCGTCATCCGCGTGGTTTGCATCTGCATACCGTTCAAAGGCGAACAGTCCGTCAGCAGCTGCAATGGTGCGGTAAGCACCGCAGCGGTAGATGCCGTGGGAGGTGCGCAGTGTGGTGACCTTCTGGTACCAGTTCAGCAACTCTTTGTTTTCGTGGCCCCACGGATAGCAGGTCCGGTTGAACGGATCCTTGTATCCTTCGGTGCCGGCTTCATCGCCGTAGTAGATGCATGGAACGCCCGGCAGGGTCATCTGCAGCAGGGAGGCGATCTTCAGAAGCCTGATTCCCTGCGCCCATTCGGCGTCGTTCATCTTGATCTCCGCCTGCATGTCACGCGGAGGGTCAGTGCCCAGCTCAACGCCTGCCAGTGCAGTGATGATCCTGATGCTGTCATGGGTTCCCAAAACATTCATCAGGCAGTGGACGACTTCCGGCGGATAATTCTCAACAACAGTCTCGACCGTCTGCGCGAGGCCATTCGCATTTCCGTAACGCACGAAATCAATCAGAGCCGTGCGGAACGGATAGTTCATCACAGAATCGAGACGGTTTCCTTCGAAATAGTTCTTGCGCTCCTCGTAAGCAATCTTGTTGGAGGCGTCCTCCCAGACTTCCCCAACGATCAGTGCATCTTCTTTTTCTTCCTTGGCAGCGCGCACGAGCGCGTCCAGAAAATCGTTTGGAAGCTCATCCGCAACGTCAAGCCGCCAGCCGGATGCACCGGCCTTGAGCCACTTGCGGACGATGCCGTTTTCTCCCGTTATGTATTCGATGTAGTCCGGATTGTGCTTGTTGATCTTCGGCAGGGTCCGGAAATCCCACCAGCAGTCATAGGTGCCGTCTTCGTGGAAAAAATACCAGTTGCGGTATTTCGAATCCGGGTTTTCGTAGGCGCCATCAGTGCCGTAATGCCCGTACTTGTCGAAGTATTTGGAGTCGGATCCCGTATGGGCGAACACACCGTCGCAGATCACGCGAATTCCGTATTCCTCAGCGGATGCGCAGAGGGCCCTGAAGTCCTCCTCGTCGCCGAACATCGGATCGATTTTTTCGTAGTCTCCTGTATCGTATTTGTGGTTGGAATAGGCTTCGAAGATCGGGCTCAGATAAATGCATGTCACATTCAGACTAGCCAGATAAGGAAGCTTCTCCCGAATGCCTTCCAGGTCGCCGCCGAAGAAGTCGTTGTTCAATACCTTTAACTTTTTTGGTTTCCACTCCGGCATACCGCCCCAGTCGTGGCGGTTGGTTTTGCCTTCCATTCTGACGCGCGGACGGCCGGAT
Source organism: Clostridiales bacterium (assembly GCA_015058205.1). Lineage (GTDB taxonomy): Bacteria > Bacillota > Clostridia > Peptostreptococcales > Anaerovoracaceae > Lentihominibacter. The sequence continues at coordinate 3,293 of SVCS01000020.1, read as the reverse complement.
TTGTGGAAACGGTCTACGAAGATATGGTAGTAAACGCCTCCGTAGATCCACTCCGGCGCAGCGTACGCGCGGTCGTAAACTGTCTGCTGCCAGGCAGCAGGTTCCTCCGACAGGACGGCCCGGTTGGACTCATCCCTGCCGACGCGCAGCAGGCCGTCATCTGTCAGCACTTCGAAGTGATACCAATACAGACCGGTGTCATGAATCCGGAAGGTTACGAAGTATTCCAGGTAGTCATCGGTCTGTGCGGGTGTTTCCATGCCGCCGTTCATCTCGTAAACCGCCGGCATATCGTGGCGGTCGTATTGGATGATCAGACGGACTGCAATAGGGTGCAGTTCTTGGGCGGCGAGGAGCCGGAATGTCAGCTCTGTGCCCGCCTTGACGGCACCCTGTGGTGTTTTAAAAAATTGATTTCTCGAGTCGAATATGATTTCAGCCATTAAATATATAAAACCGTTAAATTACAGAATCTTTCTTCACGAAGAACGGATGGGTTACATAACCGGAGAGCAGCCGCTTGTCGTGGATGACGACGCCTTTGTCCAGAACGGCGTAATTGAGCACCGCTCCTTCTCCGATGATGCAGTCCTGATTGATGACGCAGTTTTCGACGACGGCGCCTTTCTTAATGTGCACGTTCCGGAAGATGACAGAGTTTCTGACCGATCCTTCGATGACAGAACCTGCCGCGATCATGGAGTTGGTCGACTTGGATTCATCTCCGTAGTAGGCAGGGGAACTGTTTCCCGCTCTCGTGATGATCGGACGAAGCTCCTGTCCGAAGAGTTCTCTTCTCACACCGCTGTCCAGCAGATCCAGGTTGCTCTTCAGGTAGGAGGCGACGGAATCCACAAACAGCACTTTCTCGTCTGTGACATAGGCAGAAACGATGGAATCCTTCAGAGCAGGTTTCAGCACATCCTTACGAAGGCTCATCTTGTTCTTTTCCAGAGATTCGGAGAGAATGTTCAGCAGATCCTCCCGGCCCATGATATAGGTACTTGTAGCCACATAAGCATCCGGCGTCATATCGTCATGGATGATGATGTCTTCGATTCTGTTGTCCTCCCCCAGAACGTATTCCGTCGTCTGCATACCGTCTGTCTTATTCGTCGGATTCTTCGTGCAAAGGCAGGTAAACCGTGCGCCGGAATCAATGTGGTGCTGCAGCATGGCCGAATAATCAATGTTGCCGATGGCGCTGCAGGTGGTGAACAGAACGTACGGTTCGCTGTTTTCTTTGATGTAATTGATGTTCGCCTGCAACGCTTCCAGAACGTTCTCATACCGTTCTTCGCCGTTGAAAAATGAGAACGGAGGAAGGACGGTCAGACCTGTTTTCCGTCTGTGCAGATCCCATTCACCGCCGTAGCGGACATGGCCCATCAGACTTTCGTATTTGGTAGTCGCGATGACGCCGATGTTGCGGATGCCTGAATTCGTCATGTTGGAAATGAAGAAATCTATGATGCGGTATCTCGCGCCGAAGGGAATGGCGGCAAAGGTTCTTCTCGTTGTAAGATCACCGATGTCCGAACTGTGTTCATCAGCGAAAATAAGTCCCAGCATTTCCATGTTCTACACCTCCTTCTCTTCTACGACAGTGCCGGCTGCGAGGACGGTCAGATCCGTTGTTTCTTTGTCACCGCCGACCTTGGCGCCTGCGCAGATGCGCACGTCTCTGTCGATGATCGCATACTCGACTTCCGCGCCCTTTTCGATGACTACATTGTTCATGATGACGCAGTCTTTGACGACGGCGCCTTCCTCGATGGTGATGTTGCTTCCGAGAACAGAATCGGAAACCATGCCGTCGATTTCATTTCCAGCCGCGCAGTTGCAGTTGTGCATGCTGGCGTGTTCCCCCAGATAGGTCGGGTACTGGAAATCGTGGCGGTAGTAGATGCGCCATCCGTCATCGTTGAGCCACAGCTCCGGATCTTCTCCCAGAGTGTCCATGTTGGCACTCCAGTAGGAGGAGAGGGTACCGACATCGCGCCAGTAGCCTTTGTACAGATAAGCGTGCAGCTTTTCACCGCCGGCCAGCATAAGCGGAATGACGTTCTTACCGAAGTCGTTGTCTGAATCAGGATTCTGCTCGTCCAGTTTCAGATATTTGGCCAGCTTGTCCGTGCTGAACACATATACGCCCATGGAAGCCAGGGTGCTCTTCGGGTGAGCCGGCTTCTCGGCGAATTCCGTGATGCGGCCGTTCTCGTCGGTGCTCATGATACCGAAGCGGCTCGCTTCTTCAACCGGTACATCCATGACCGCGATGGTGCAGTCAGCACCGTTGTCGATGTGCTCCTGCAGCATGATGTCGTAATTCATCTTGTAGATGTGGTCACCGGAGAGAACCAGAATGTAATCCGGATTGTAATTTGAAATGAACTTCAGGTTCTGGTAAATCGCGTTGGCTGTTCCCTTGAACCAGTCGCCGCCTTTCGCTGCCTGGTATGGAGGCAGAACGTGCAGTCCGCCGTAGTTCAAATCCAGATCCCACGGATCGCCGGTTCCAAGATAGTCATTCAGTTCCAGAGGCTGATACTGTGTCAGTACGCCTACGGTGTCGATTCCGGAGTTCACGCAGTTGGAGAGAGAGAAATCGATGATCCGATATCTTCCTCCGAACGGAACGGCAGGTTTCGCGACGTTCTCCGTCAGCGGAGCCAGTCTGGATCCCTGTCCTCCAGCAAGAAGCATTGCAACACATTTCTTCTTTCTTGCCATGTTAGTTAGTCCTCCTTTTGTTTCAAAACGATTGCCGACAGGGCAGGAAGGTCGATCTCAATATTGTTCTCGTATCCGTTCCAGCCGTCAGGCAGTACTTTATAGGATAAAGCGGTTCTCTTACCTTGACCGCCGTAGTTGATTGCATCTGTATCGATTACTGTGACGTATTCCTCTGCGAGAGGCACGCCGACTTTGTAGTCTTCCAGATCTTTTCCCGAAAGGTTCAGGCAGATCACGAGAGGGGATGCCTCCTCGTCGATGTCGCGGCGCATGAATGTGATTACATTATCATAGATATTGCCGCCGTCGATCCACTGGAAACCCTCCGGTACATCGTCATTGCTCCAGAGTGCGGATTCCTGCTGGTACATGTAATTCAGATCCCGCACGAACTCCCACGCCTGGCGATGCCTATCGTAGTCGAGCAAGAGCCAATCCAACGGCTGGTTCTCATTCCATTCGATGAATTGGGCGAACTCGGTACCCATGAAGGTGAGTTTCTTGCCCGGGTGAGTGATCATATACGCCATGAAAGTTCTGAATCCGTCGAACTTGCG
>SVCS01000019.1 GCA_015058205.1 Clostridiales bacterium | reverse complement strand
CTGCTGCGCTTTGGTATTAGGTACAAAAGTGCCCATAAATGCCGCCTTTCCTGATTATTCTTCTTCAGCGCAGAATGTTTCATAATCTTCCGGAGACATGAGTTCTTCTGCCTGTTCTGTTACATTTTCAACCTTAATGAACCATGCATCATTCGCGTTTTCATTGATGAGCTCAGGCGCATCGAGGAGTTCTTCGTTGATTTCAGCGATGACTCCTGAAACAGGTGAATAAATGTCTGATACAGCTTTTACGGATTCGACATCAGCGAAGGTTTCACCTGCAGTTACCTCGTCACCAGGTTCCGGCAGATTTACAAAGACCAGATCTCCCAGTTCTGACTGTGCATAGTCTGAAATGCCGACTGTAGCAGTATCGCCATCGATAACAACCCATTCGTGTGATTTCATGTAAAGTGCATCATTCTTAAGTTCCATTTTTTTTCTCCTTTTTTATATTAACTATTAAATAATTGACTGATGATTATCTCTTGTAGAACGGAAGCTCGCATACTTCAGCATCGACCATGCGTCCTCTGACATCAACCTGTACCTTCGTTCCGATTTCCTTGTATTCTCTTGGAATACGGGCCATTGCAATTGGATAATCGAAGTATGGACACTTGGTCCCGGACGTCGTGTATCCGACTTTTTCTCCGTTTACATAAACATCCTGATGTTCACGTGCGATTCCTCTGCCTGTGATCTTCAGACCGACACGAACAACGGCAGGCTTTCCCGCTTCGATCATAGGTTCCTTACCGATAAAGTCCACCGGTTTCTTGAGTTTGATGGCAAACATAAGGCCTGCTTCTCTTGGCGAGATATCATCATTCATCTCATGACCATAAAGAGGCATTCCTGCTTCCATCCTCAGCGTATCTCTGGCGCCGAGTCCGCAAGGAATGAGTCCATCATCCTTCCCTGCTTCAAAGATGGCATCCCACATTTCAGGAGCTTTCGCAGCAGGCAGATAGATCTCTACGCCGTCCTCTCCTGTATACCCTGTTGTGGAGCAGATGCATGGAATACCTGCCACTTCTGCACCGAACTTGGCATAATAGTATTTCTCCGGAATGCTGCCTTCGCTGCAGATTTTCCTGATGATGTCTTTGGCCTTTGGTCCCTGCACGGCAATCTGCGCATACTGTGAGGAAACATCGGTAAATGTCACATCTCCGAACTGATGATCGCACATCCACTTGTAGTCCTTATCTTTATTCGCTGCATTGACAACGATAAAATACTTTTCAGGGTTCATTTTGTAGACGATAAGGTCATCAACTGTTCCGCCCTTCTCGTTGCACATCGGTGAATATCTCGCTTGTTCATCCACCATGTTCGTGAAATCATTTGTCAAAATCATGTTGAGATTAGCAAGAGCATCCGGACCCTCACAGAGAATCTCTCCCATATGTGAGACATCGAACATTCCTGCTGCTGTTCTTACAGCCATATGCTCCTTGATGACGCCTGATGACTTGTACTGTACCGGGAGAATATACCCGCCGAACGGCACCATTTTGCCGCCATATTCCAGATGTTTTTCATACAGTGGAGTTTTCAGTTCCATAATTTCTCCTTTTTGCATTTTATCACTTTAACTATCTAAACCAACACAGACGATATTATAGCACAAAACATAGACCTTTTTTAGTCTTTTTTTGCGAAAAAACACTACAAATTGGGGCATTATTTGATCTTTCTGGCTTCGATATAATATCTCTTGTCTTCAGCATGACCCATTGAGAATGTTTTTCTCGGAAGTGCACCGTCATTGATAACAGATCTGAACAGATCGCCCTTATCCATCGCAGGCAGAAGGAATGCCATGCAGCCAGGTTTCTGACCAAGTTCGATGGTGATCTCATCACCGTGAACATAGTCGATACCGATACCGTGCTCCTTGATGTACTTGTCAAGGAATGACTGCAGTGTTCCTACTTCCAGCTGTGCCTTAGGCTCTGTCACTGTCAGATATTCATCAACGCCTTCATATGCGTAACGAATAACATGACCCTCTCCTTTTCCGTCTATGGTAGATGGGTATTCTTCCTTAAAGGCTTTCAGGAGCGCCTCCGGATCGACATCGAACAGGACCCTGTGGATCGGTTCGAATTCCAGCGCTTCATCGTAAAGATTAACGATTTCAACAAGAGCGTATCTTGATGGGAGCGTGTTCTCGCTGCCCGGTCCGAATTTCGCCTTTTCCTCTTCGTATAGCGCTTTGGCAGAAGCCAGTGAATGGTTGCCGTCGCCTACTGCAAACAGGAGCGGCTGTGCGTCTGCCAGAGCTTCCAGCGCCTTGCATGCACCCTCCTTCAGTTCTTCGGGAACAAGCCATGCCTTAGCGTGGCCGCCGCCTTCCATAAGGTCAAAATCATAGATGACGTCTTCGCATGCTTTGAGCGGTCCAATGACTGAATTCTGTACGTCATCGATCAGAAGCATGACATGAGGAAGCTCGATTGCAGCATCCCTTCTGACAGCCTGTCTAGGCGGGATTCTTTCAAGCACCGTACCTTCCGTCGCTCTGACGAGGGATGTGCTGCCTTTGGAATAATCATATTCTTCAAGGTCGATCTTACCGATCAGACCCCTTCTGATCTTACCGTCGCTCTGGACTCTCTCCAGATAAATCATGGAGTCAGGATATTCCTGGAACACGCCTGTTTCCAGATATTCTTTCATCGTTGTATTGATTTTATCGATGTGTTCTTCCGTATGGCCGTCAGAAAGCTGTGCTTCCGGCAGAATAATACGGAATGTTGAAGGATTATCTCCAACTGTTTTCTCCACTCTTTCCCAGTATTCAGGCTGTGAAGTGAACTGATCGCATGCTACGACTGCCCATGTTTCATAGTTGCCTTTTGCCGGCAGAAGAATATCTGCAGCAGAAAAACCTGTTTTACTCATTTCATTCCATCCTTTCACATCTATCTCTTAGTTTCTAATAAAAAACAGAGGAAAAACATAACCTTTCCCTCTGTCAAAAACATCTTCAGAGTCCCGTCCGAACCTGATCCCTGGTACCTGAGAGTTTCAACGGTATCCTGCCGTTTTGCCCCTTCGGTGCTTCGGCTTCCAGCTCGAAAAAGCTGCAGCCAAGTCTCTCACAGATTCTTCATCCGGGCTGCTATTCACTTACATGAAGATAATAGCATACTCTGATATCTGAAACAACCGTTTCTCATACAAAATCACCACATTATGATGGCTCGGACCGGGCATACCGGCGCACAGTATCCGCAGGTCAGGCAGATGTCGTGATTGACATCAGCGAGGCCTGCTTCATTGATGTAAATTGCCTTGTTCGGACATCTCTCAACGCAGGAATAGCAAGCTTCACAGTCACCCTGGTCGATGTGGATTTTCTTGTCTTTGATCTCCGGCTGATAATCATCCGGAAGATCCCCTTCCGCATATCTGACGATGTCGTCGACCTCCAATTTCTTTCCCATACCGATCATGATCGAATGGCATCCCAGGTCGCGGACATAATTCAGTGACTTCATGTAAGTATTGATCAGATTTCCACCGCCGAAGGCCTTCATGGCGAAGACACCCTTGCCCGCATCCAGACATTTTCTGATGGCCGCTGCCATCTCCTGTGCTGTTCCCGGACCATCGCCCTTTCTGATACCCAGTCCGGCGTAATTGATCAGAGGGAATACGATGTCGCACTCAGGGATATCCGCCATCATTTCAGTGATGTCCACATGATGGGTCGACACGCCGATAGCGCCAACGATACCTTTCTTTTTGTAATCGATCAGGCACTGCCAAGCCCCGGCTCTGTTTGACCAATCCGGTTCATGGCGGACCTCATGCATCTTGAATATATCAATATGATCGATTCCCAGCGCGTCCAGACATTCGTGAATCGCGGCTTCCATTTCCTCATAGGAATGATCCAGGCTCTTGCTGGCTATGATCGGACGCTCCGGATTGTCCGGACTCATATCAATATCTTTGAAAGCCTCTCTCATATACGGATAGGTCTCATAGTACTGCGCCGTATCAAATAGCTGGATGCCTTTCTCATAGGCGTACTTTACGATCTCAGCGCCCTCTTCCAAAGGCAAATCAAGCTGGGTATTGCCGATTGTCAGCACACCCAGCCCGATTGGTGTTACATATAGATCTGTGTTTCCGAGTTTGTTCTTCTTCATATGTTATTCTTCGACCTGACAGCCGTGTTCATGGGCATCAGGATCTGTTTCAGGAACATAACCTTCCAGTCCTTTGTAGCTTTTGCCGTTCTTTTCGGCATAATCATAGATTGCATTTTTGATTGCATGCTCTGCCAGAACAGAACAGTGGATTTTGATTGCCGGCAGACCACCCAGTTCTTCAACGATTTTCTTGTTGCTGACTTCGAGCGCTTCATCGATCGTCATGCCTTTGATCATATCTGTAGCCATACTGGAAGATGCGATGGCGCTGCCGCAGCCATATGTCTTGAACTTAGCGTCGGTAATCACATCATTGTCATCGACATTGATCGTGACCAGCATCATATCACCGCAGACCGGGCTGCCGTAGATGCCTTTGCCATCAGGGTTTTCAATCTCACCCACATTGTGAGGGTTCATGAAATGTTCCATTACTGTATCATTATATAATGCCATTTTATTTCCATCCTTCCATACCGTTAACCGGTGATAATTCTCTAAGCTTAGCAACAATTTCTTTCAGTTTTTCTACTACATAATCGATGTCTTCTTCTGTCGTGAAATCACCGACTGTAAAACGCACTGCACCGTTCGCCTTTTCAGGAGGAACATTAAGTGCGTTCAGAACATGGGATGTATCCAGTGATTCTGAGGAACAGGCAGATCCGGTGCTCACGCTGATACCATTTGCATCGAGCAGAAGAAGAATGGATTCTCCTTCCACGAAATCAAAGGAAATATTCAGGTTTCCAGGATGTCTCTTTGTGAAATCCTTCGGCCCATTGAGCGTGATATTCGGAATCTCAGCCTCGATCTTTTCCCAGAGCATTCTTCTCAGTTTATCGGAATGAGCCGCATGTTCATAGAGATCACGCTTTGCCAGTTCCGCCGCTTTGCCGAAGCCGACGATTCCTGCCGTATTCTCTGTACCAGCTCTCTTTTTCTTCTCCTGTGCTCCGCCGTGAACGAAGCTTGGGATGTTGATACCGGCCCTCTTGTACAGCGCGCCGATTCCCTTTGGTCCGTAGATTTTATGAGCGGACATGGAGATGAAATCAACGCCTAATTCCTTGACATCGATTGGAATATTCCCGATGGCCTGTACCGTATCTGTATGGAAGAGAACATCATGGGATTTTGCGATCGCAGCGAGTTCCTTGATCGGCTGTATCGTTCCAACTTCATTGTTCACCATCATGATGCTCACGAGGATCGTAGTGTCTTTGATCGCAGCTTCCAAATCTGCCGGGGACACGAATCCTTCGCTGTCCACATCCAGGTATGTCACTTCCACGCCGTGCTTTTCAAGATACTGGCAAGTATGAAGTATTGCGTGATGCTCAATCTTCGTTGTGATAATGTGATTGCCCTTGTTTTTGCGTGCGTCAGCGACTCCTTCGATAACCCAGTTATCAGCCTCAGTACCGCAGGATGTGAAGAAGATTTCCCTTTCTTCTGCGTTGATCAGTTCTGCAACCTGCTGTCTCGCCTTCGTCAGGCCGTCTTTTGCTTCCAGTCCCGGTGCATAAAGACTCGATGGATTACCGAACTTTTCTGTAAAGTATGGAATCATTTCCTTCACAACTTCTTCCTTGACGGGAGTCGTTGCCGAATAGTCCATATAGACGTTTCTCATGTACTGTATCTCCTTAGATTAATCTATACTCATTAGGTCTAGATAATATTATACCTTTTTAGTCCTATTTGCAAGTTCTTCTTTTAATTCTTCCTCTGAAAGATCCTCCACGAATCTGACATTATCCAGCTGCGCCTTCATGCTGCCGCGGATCGCAGCCAGATAGTCCTTGTAAAGCGCCTTCTGTTCTGCCTGCTCCTCAGCAGTCAGCCCTTCGGCTTTCTTCTTGGCTGCCAATTCGTTGATGCGATCGATCATTTCCTTTGTTATTGCCATAATGACCTCCACTGTTCGAGTTCGTATTCAAACTTCGGCATCGTGCGCATCTTAAACAGATTCATCGCATGTTTTTTATCGATGCGCTCCTTTGCCACAGGATTCTCGCACACGCCTTCTCTGATGTATCTGTCGAGAACAGCGTAGGTGAATCCGAGATTGTCTTCATCTGTCTTGCCCTGCAGTCCGTCGATCGGCACCTTGTCCACAAACATGGATGGAAGATTCAGGGCTCTGCCCACCGCTTTGACTTCCTGCACTGTGAGCATGCTGAGCGGGCTGAAATCGCCTGCGTTATCGCCGTATATGGTGTTGTAACCGACATAGTCCTCAGACAGGTTGCATGTGTTCGCAACACGGCCGTTGACCGTCTGTGACGTCGCGTAGAGCATGGTCATCCTGACTCTCGGTGGGATATTCGTCTTTGTCTGCACGGATACTTCTCCAAAGGCAGCTTCGACCTGTTTCTCCACAGCGTCACACGCCTCCCCCACATTGACTTCGATTCCTCTGATTCCAAGATGATCGATCAGCGCTCTTGCTACATCGATATCAAACTGATATCCTCTCGGCATCATCACGCCTACAACACGTTCTTTCCCAAGGGCCTCCGTGCAAAGAGCAGCCACGACGGAGCTGTCCTTTCCTCCGGAGATTCCGATGACCGCGTTACAGCCTTTGCCGTTGACTTCAAACCAGTCTCTGATCCAGGCGATGATATCATTTTTGACTTTCTCTGCATCAAACATTTTCATTTCTCCTATCTATTTTCCTTCTTTCACTGCTTTGATCAAAGCGTTCAGTATGTGTTCGGAATTGATTTTAAAAGCCTCATAAGGCTGTTCGGACTCTTTGAGCGGCGTCCAGTATCTCACGAGATAGTTCGCCAGCATTTCATCATGGGAAAGGCCCCGGTGCATCATTTCATCGACATAGTCGATTTTGCTTTGGCACTCTTCCCTGAATAGAGCGAAGTAATCCTTGTTCATCTCCTGAGGAATCATGCCGAAATGAGACAGACATACATACGCAGGATGAAGCTCTTCACACTTATAGCTCGATGCAATCGAATCCGGAAAACTCTTCAGAGACGGCGTATGTACATAGTCCTCGCCCTCCAGGATTCCCGTGCTCTCACTGGTGAACAAAAGCCCCGGAGGATCCAGATAATAGCTTAAGGAGCAATCTGTATGCCCTTTTGTTTCATAGGCGGTAATCGTTTCATTACCGAGAGATAATGTATCGCCATCCTTCATGACGATATCGACCTTAAGCGGATCCATCTTCAGCGGCGTATGGTTGCCGGGCGTATAGAGCGCCCTCGCTTCTTCTCCCAGCTCCCTGATCAGTTTTCTGGCGTTTTCACGGTGCAGTACATCCCTGCACTTTTCGCTTCCGAATACAAGCGCTTCCGGGAAACGTTCCAGTATATACGGCAATCCGCCGATATGATCATAATGGGAGTGGCTGAGGAGGATGTAATCCAGCATGATTCTGCCGATTCTCCCCTGCTCTTTCAGCTGTTGCAGTACTTCCAGGATGTTGTCAGCCGTGTCTTCTCCGCAATACGCCATGCCGCAGTCATACAGGGCCGTCTTTTCACTTCCAATGATGAGCAGCGCTTCACCGCCTCGTCCGGAGGTAACTCTATAAACCTCCGCTGGGAAGCGGAACCGGTCAAAATCCTCTCCGAATCGTTCGTATAATGCAATATCTATATTGGATTCTGTTGTCTTCATTCTAGTCTGTTTTCCTTTGTAATTTTGAACTCTCCATAGGTGAAGAATGCCAGCCCTACCCAAACGATTGCAAAGGCAACAAACTGCACCAGGTCAAAGGGTTCTCTCATAAAGAAGATACCGATTACCAGGGATATGGATGGTGACAGGTACTCCAGCAGTCCGACCATGATGAGCGGGATCTTCGTCGCCGCATCTGCGAAAAACGACAGCGGCGCAGCCGTGAGGATGCCGCAGCAAAGAAGGAGCAGATATTTCCCCGGTGTTGCGACACCCAATGCTCCGTTTCCTGTACATTCGAGCCAGATGACCACTGCAAGTGCAGCCGGCATCAGAAAAAGTGTTTCCAAAAAGACGGACATGATCGCAGGAAGGTCAAAGTGCTTCTTCAAAGCTGCATAAGTGGCAAATGTAAGCGCCAGACCCAGAGCAATGCCAGGAACCTGCCGGAAGTGCACCAGCAGAACAACCAGTCCGGCCAATGCAAACAGGAAGGCAACCAGTTTGAAACCAGTCAGTCTCTCACGGAAGAATATGATTCCCAGCACACAGACCATCAGCGGCTCAATATAGTAGCCGACGCAGGTCTGAATGACATGATCCGCATTGACTGCCCAGATGTAGATGCTCCAGTTGGCGGTGATCAGAAGTCCTGCAATCGGGAACCTGAGGGCGCTGTTCATGATGCCGCTGCCTTTGGCTCTGAGCTGCTCCTTCACCGGCTCCAGTCCGTATATCTTCAGCGTGGCGATGCCTGACACAAGCCCGACGAGAAATATTCTGTAAAAAATAATCACCCAGGAGTCGATAGGCCGCAGAGCCTGCCAGTATATCGGCAGAACACCCCAGAGCACATCACAGCTGAGCATGGAAATCACGCCGGTTATATACGTTTTATCGTGTTTTCTCTCCATCATTCTCTAATTTAAGTCTTCATCCTGATCGACTGAACTGATCAGGTCGGAGAATGACATTTCGTAGTAATCGATATCATAGTCCAGTGCCATGGAAAAATCGAAGGCATATTCCTCCCCGTTTAATTTCCCAGCTCTGGCTGTGGCGATGGCGTCTCTGACGCTCTGTTCGTACTCACGTCCAAAGATGCCGGATTCCTCCTCTTCCCTGGCAAGTACGGATACCACTGAATCGTAAACATACCAGTTTCTGAAGCGGTAGAATCTGTCTGTGAAATTGCGGAATGATTCCGGATCATCGTCGCAGATGCTTCTTATGACGCCCGTCAGTTCCATTCTGATCTGTTCCAACAGGGAGAACATTTCGCTGTAATCCCCGGGGATTCCGTCAGTAATATCATTGAAGTACTCATCCAACAGCTCTGCCGCCACATCTCGGTCAATTTCTTCGAACAGCTTAAGCAACGCATCGTAGTCGATGTGCTCATCACTTTCGATCAGGTCCGCCATCTCTTCGAAATACCGAAGCTCTGCACCATTTTCAATATCGAGGTATTCAATCAGATCATAGTAGTTCATCTGCTGATTTCCCTTTCGAGGTCAAAATTGAGGAATTTGACCTTTGTTTCTTCTTCTTTGAATATTTTATCGATCATGTTGATAAAGTTTTCACTTAGGTCGCTTGCGTAGAACACGTTAGTAAAGTCGGAACCTGATGCAAATCCGTCTCTGTCATCCAGTACTTCTCTGATCCTTCCGACGACGATATCCGACGGATTGATGATGTCCAGATGCGGATAGAGCCGCTCGATATTCTTCTTGATGAGCGGGTAATGAGTGCATCCAAGAACGATCGCATCCAGATCATTGTCGTTGACGAAGGAATCCATATAATATTTGATCGTGAGATCCATGATTTCATTGTCGATGATGCCCTCTTCGATCAGCGGTACAAAAGCAGGACAAGGAGTCTCAACGATGTCGAGTTTCTCATTGTACATGTGAATCATGTCTTTGTACGCATGGGAAGTGATGGTAACCTTCGTACCGATCACACCGACTTTATCCTTGACTCCCCGGTAAGTACCGACGTATCTCGCAGTCGGCTCAATGATGCCGATGATCGGAGTCTGCGGAAATTTCTGCTGCAGATCATATACGCAGGTAGCGCTGACTGTATTGCATGCGATGACGATCATCTTCACATCTGACTTTACCAGAAAGTCAGCGATTTCCATGCTGAAACTCCGTATGGTTCTGGTTGCCTTCGAACCGTACGGTGTCCTGGCTGTATCGCCGAAGTATATGATTTTCTCCTCAGGCAGCTCCCTCATGAGATAAGGGATGCATGTCAGTCCGCCGAGCCCTGAATCAAAGAAGCCGATAGGCCTGTTGTCCATGTTTCACGTATCCTCTCTGTTATTGAATAATCAACTCAAGTATTATACAATATGACAGGATTAAAGTAAAACAATTGCGGAGGGAAAAATGGGCTCAAAAAAACTAAAGACAAGAGATAAAATCGACCCGAAGTACAAGTGGAACATCGAAGCTATGATCAGCGATGAAAGCACCATCGATCCAGATCTTGAAAAGATCAGGAAACAGGCTGATCAATACGCTGCGAAATTCGCCGGTCACCTGGGCGACAGCGCTGACATGCTTTATGATGCTTTTGCATCCATGGACAAACTGATGCGTAAACTTGAGAAAATCTATGTCTATGCACATATGAGACGGGATGAGGACAATTCGAACAGTATCTATCAGGGAATGACTGATAAAACGAAGGCTGTCATTGCTTATGTTTCTGCGAAAGTGTCTTTCTTCACACCGGAACTCCTGTCTATCAAGAAGAAGACTCTGATTGGATTCATCGAGGAGAATCCGAAGCTGAAGACTTACGAATTCGCGATTCTCGACTCGCTCCGCCGCAAAAAACATGTTCTTGGGCGCAAGGAGGAAACGGTTCTCGCTCAGATCGGCGAAATCACCGGTGCAACCAATGACATCTTCACCATGCTGAACAATGCGGATATCAAATTCAAGGATGCTATTGACAGCAAGGGAAAATCACATCCTCTTTCCCATGGGACATATATCAAGTACATGGAATCCAAGGACCGTGAACTGCGCAAGTCTGCCTATAACTCCATGTACGACTCCTTTAAGGATCTCATCAACACCATATCTGCGGCGTACAGTTACAACACCAGAACAGATGTTGTAAGTGCCCGCATACGCAACTACGGTTCCTCCAGAGAGGCTGCCCTTTCCGGTGACAATATCCCGGGCGAAGTGTACGACAACCTCGTAAGCGTTGTAAACGAGAACCTGCCGTCCATGCACAGATATGTACAGCTCAGGAAGGAATTACTCGGTGTAGATAAAATGTACATGTATGACATGTATGTTCCGCTCATCAAGGTGCCTGACCGGAAGGTGTCCTTTGAAGATGGTCTTGATATCATGAGGGAAGCTCTGAAGCCGTTAGGCAAGGACTATATCAACAAGATGAACAAAGGCATCGAACAGGGTTGGATCGATGTCTACGAGAATCAGGGAAAGACCAGCGGGGCCTACAGTTTCGGCTGCTATGACAGCTATCCTTACATTCTGCTGAATTACACAGATACGCTGAAAGATGTCTTCACGATCATCCATGAGATGGGTCACTCCATGCACTCCAGATACACGAGAGCTGCGCAGCCGTATATCTATGGCAGCCACTCCATTTTCACTGCAGAAACAGCTTCTACCGTGAACGAAGCGCTGCTTATGAACTATCTGCTAGGTAAGGAAACGGATAAGCGCATGCGCAAGTATCTGCTGAACATGTATCTTGAAGAGTTCCGCACGACCCTCTTCAGACAGACCATGTTCGCGGAATTTGAAGACATTACCCATAAAGCCATTGAAGCGGGTCAGGTCCTCACAGGTGACTGGATGTGCGAAGAGTATCAGGCACTCAATGACAAGTACTACGGCCCTGCCGTGGAACGTGATGATACCATCAGATACGAATGGGCCCGCATACCGCATTTCTACAATGCGTTCTACGTATATAAATACGCAACCGGATATTCTGCAGCAACTGCCATTAGTTCCGATATTCTCAGCGAAGGCAAGCCGGCTGCGAAGAGATACATTGAATTCCTCAAGACGGGTGAATCTGATTACCCGATTGAGCTCCTGAAAATAGCAGGCGTGGACATGTCCAGCCCTGAGCCGATCAGAAAAGCGATGGATAAATTCAATGAACTGCTTGATGAATTTGAAGGATTGGTAAGATAGATGAAGACTGGAATCATATCACTGTTTACAAATGAAACAGAGCGTTCAACTGGTGTTGAGAACGAGCTGAAGAAAAAACTCACCGCTCGCGGCTATGAAGTCGTGGAAGGTTTTCATGAAGATGCGGAACTGCTGATTTGCATCGGCGGTGACGGCGCCTTCCTGAGAACCATGCACCGCTGCGGAATTCCTGAGACACCAATCGTCGGAATCAACACCGGCCACCTTGGATTCTTCCAGGAAGTCTGGCCTGAGGATTTTGATGTCTTTCTTGAAGATTATGAACTCGGTAATTACACCATACAGAAGCTCGGTACGGTTATGGGCATCGCGACGACCGCAGATGGCAAAAAAGATACTCATATCGGTCTGAATGAACTGGCCGTCACAGGCAGTAAATCATATTCCATTCATCTGGACCTGTCCATCGGCGGCAAACCAATCGAGAAGTTCAGCGGCGACGGTATTCTCGTCGCAACATCTGCAGGCAGTACCGCTTACAACTACTCTCTCGGCGGATCCATTGTCGATCCAAGACTCAATGCGCTCCAGGTAACCCCTCTTGCGCCGATGAATACTACCGCGTTCAGATCCTTCACGTCCAGCATCATGCTGCCATCGGATCTGACATTGGGCATCGTTCCTGAAGAGTCTGATAAGGTCATTTACATTCATAACGATGGTATTGAAACAGCCTATTCGAATCTCAAGGAAATCGAGGTCCGCACCTCTGAAAAATGTGTCAATCTGATCAGATTCAGTGACTATGACTTCTGGAGTAAAGTAAAAGACAAGTTCCTCTAATGACTCAATTCCGCCACATCGTGACAAGTGAAGACGACGGCAAGGAAGTACGCCAGATCACACGGGAGTACTTCGATTTTTCAGCGCGCCTGAGAAACCGGATCAAGCGTGAGAAACTCACCATGAGAAACGGTGCTCCCACAGAAGGCTGGCACAAAGTCAACGCAGGTGATGAAATCAGCATTACTCTCCCTGATGAGCACAGCAACTTCCCGCCGGAAGACATTCCTCTCGACATTGTCTTTGAGGATGACGATCTCATGATCATCAACAAACAGCCCGGCATCGTCGTACATCCAACCAAAGGTCATCCAGCAGGAACATGCGCCAATGGACTGGCAAACTATATGGAACAGACCGGACGTGTCTTTAAGATCCGTTTTGTCAACAGACTGGACAGAGATACCTCGGGACTGCTGATCGTAGCGAAAAATGCATACTGCCAGAACCATATTACGGACCAGATGAGAAAAAATCTTATCCATAAGAAATATATCGCTATTGTCAAAGGCGAACTGACTTCTGAATCTGGCACCATTGACCTTCCAATCGGAAGACCGGATCCTGAAGACGTAAAAAGAGGCGTCACATCAGACGGCGCCCCTTCTGTTACTCATTATGAAGTAATACAGCATCTCAGATGCCATACCCTTGTTTCTCTGCTTCTTGAAACCGGCAGAACACATCAGATCAGAGTGCATATGTCCCATATCGGACATCCGGTTCTCGGTGATACTCTGTACGGCGGAGAAGACCCTCTTCTCATCGAACGCCAGGCGCTGCATGCTGCCAGTCTTTCCCTCGTACACCCGATCACGAAAGAGCGAGTGGAGTTCAAAGCACCCATACCGGAAGATATGGAGGCAGCCATCCGTAAACTGAGCTTATAATCATCCGCCGATGATATCTGAAATCGGCTTATCTTTCAGTTCCTGCTCAAGAATCTTCTGAATACGCTCAAGTTCTGTGTGCATCCTGCACGGGATGTCGTCGGTATTTCTGCCGCAATCTTCCTTCATGCAATGAACGATTGCAAGATCTTCTTCTGTCAGGCTGACAATGTCATAGACCGTCAGATCATCCAGTTTTTTATCCAGATAATACCCACCTTCTTTGCCCCGTTCCGATTTGACGATTCCGCCCTGTTCCAGTTCGCGGATGATTTTGTAAGCGAAAGCCTTCGGAATATCTTCCTTCTCGCAGATTTCACGAACATTATGTGTCTTACCGTCGCGCAGCGCCCTGCATACTCTCAATGCGTAGTCACTTCGTTTTGTAATAATCATATATTTCTCCTGAAAAAGCTACTGATTCAGTTTCTTATACACTTGCCCCGCTTTCGGGGTTCTTCCAGTTCTGTATTTTATCATTTCACTGACAGTGACTGTCTGATAACCGTTTTCCTTGAGCCACGGAACAATCAATTCCGTCGCTTCCGCTGATTCGTCATAGATCGAATGCATCAGAATGATTTTGCCGTCTAGATTCTTTGCCTTTTTCACTGCCTTAAAAATGGCTTCCGGATCCCGGCTCTTCCAATCCATGGTATCAAGTGACCACAGGATCTGTGCCATTCCTGTCTTCTTCAGCACTCTGTCATTGAACTCGCCGTAAGGCGGTCTTGCCACGACCGGTTCCACACCGCAGTACTTGTGTATGACTGCATTCGTCTTCTTGATCTGGCTCATGACCTGCTTGTTGTCAAGTTGTGAAAGCACAGGATGACTCCATGAATGGTTTCCGATTTCGCAGCCGATTTTAACGGCTCTGAGCGCAGATTCATGATCGTTTTTCACTCTGTTGCCGAGATAGAAAAATGTCGCGACACTTCCGTTCCTCTCAAGCACATCAAGAATCTTCGTTTCTGTCTTCGTATATGGACCGTCATCGAATGTCAGTGCGACCATCGGCTTGTTTTTGTCTATGTAGCGTTCGAGCATCTCCGGTCTGATCGCCGATCCGATAATCGTCTGCGGGATACTCATTTCCGGTGTCCCCTCGCCTTCCTGCAGGACCGTTCCCTCATCAAAGAAGAACGTTACCTGTTCTGACGTGACAACAAACTTGTTGAAGTTGTCCTCTGTGCTGTCGACGTAATCCTTCCAGTTCTCAGACAGTTGTTTGCTGCTGAAGGTCTTGCTGAAATACTCTTCTGCATAATCGCGTGCCTTGCCTTTGTAGTTGACATTCATAACCTGCAGAGGATCCGCAACTCTGTGTGTTTCCGGATTGAACAGATAAGTGTCTACATATGAAGCCGCTCTCCTCATATGGCGGCCGTCTGCAATATATGTGCTGTAATGAATGACTGCACTGATTGCACCATTCTCGGCAGTGTATGCCGCTGTATCGATCAGAAGCGCCTTAACGTCTTTGTTCTTTTCTGAAATAGCACTGATCTGCCTGTCCAGGAAACTCTTCGTTTCTCCATCCACCCAGTCGCCGCGTCTGACTGCAACCGACGTTTCTTCGCTGAATTGATAGTCTCTTTCATCGACATCGCTTTCCGGACAGATGCTGTCAGCTTCAAATGCATCATCTGCAAAGGCAATAAACTCTTCTTCGGTCTCAAAAACATCCGATGAAAAGAGTTTGACCAAACCGAAACAAAGACAAGCCGCAGCCGCCAGCACAATCAAAAGGAGTGCCAGTTTCCTCGCTGCCGCCTTATTCTTTCTTCTCTTGTCTCTGTCTTTCTGTTTTCTTTTTTCTTCACGGATGGCTTTGGCCATCCTCTCATCTAAATCGCTGTCAAATCTATTGTTCAAGCTGTTTCCTGCTTCTTCTTTCAAAATTATACCTCAATACTCCAATTTAGATTATTATAACACAAGAATCTTATCCGAACTGTATTTTTTGTGTTATAATGTTTGGGAAATTATTTACAAATCATTAATACGTTAAGGAGAACAAACAATGAAAAGTTTTATCAGTGAATTCAAGGAATTTGCCCTTCGCGGAAATGTCATGGACATGGCAATAGGTATCATCATCGGTGCTGCCTTCACAGCAATTGTCACTGCATTGGTCGATAACATCATTTCACCAATCATCGGCATGTTTGTAAAGGTTGACTTCAACCATCTGGTTGCAACGGTCAACGGTGTTGAACTCCAGTATGGCGCCTTCATCATGGCCATTGTCAACTTCGTCATCGTAGCACTGGTGCTGTTCTGCATCATCAAAGCTATGAACAAGGCTGCATCCCTTTCTAAGAAAGAAGAAGCTGAAGAAGAACCGACAACGAAGGAATGCCCATTCTGCCTGCAGGAGATTCCTATCAAGGCTACAAGATGCCCTCACTGCACTTCAGAGCTGAAGGAATAGCGCTGCGCGAATGAAAATCCCAAAACGCAAAAAACAAAAGACGGCTGATTCACAGCCGTCTTTTTGGTGCGGATAAGAGGATTCGAACCTCCACCGAATTGCTCCGACACGGACCTGAACCGTGCGCGTCTGCCAGTTCCGCCATATCCGCATGACTTCTCTATTATACATTATGAAAAAATTATTGCAAGATGTTTTTTTAAATAATCTGTATCATTTTGAAGATTATTCTTGGACCCGGGCAAGACGTAAGCCGGGTTCTGTATCTGACAATCATCTATCTCGACATACCGTTGCCGGCATGCTCCAGCGACCTACCTCCCGGGCGGCAGCGGGCAACTGCCCGGCAAAAAGCCGTACGCCCTTTCTGGTCTTGCTCCGGATGGGGTTTACACGAGACATATGTTACCATATATCCCCGTGAGCTCTTACCTCACGATTTCACCCTTACCGCAAATGCGGCGGTATGTTTCTGTTGCACTTTCCCTATAGTTACCTACGCCGGACGTTATCCGGCATCCTCGCCCTGCGGAGCCCGGACTTTCCTCACAGCGCCGAACACGCTGCGCGATTGCCTGTCTTACCCGGATCAGCAAATACAATCACAATGTATATGGATTGGTATCAGCCTCAGCCATTATAACATCTATGTCAAGATTCTGTTCAAATGCTTTCTGCCTAAGCTGCTGTGCCATGTTCTCTGTAAATATCTTCTCTGTCCCGTAGTGGCCTGCATCGATGACAGCGATGCAGGCTGCTTTTGCATACTGTGCTTCGTGCAGCTTCAGATCCCCGGTGATAAATAGGTCGCATCCGGCTGTGGCAGCGGATGAAATATAACTCCCTCCGGCTCCTGTGCAAAGCCCAACCTTCTTCAGCAGTTTCCGGCCGCCGTCGACGCATCTGATATAGTGTTCCGGAAGAGATAGACTTTTTTCTACATGCTTGCAGGCGTCTTCAAAACTCATTGCCTCAGGCAACTGACCTCTCCATTCTGTGTCGATCGAACCAGCCTCAACATTTTGCAGTCCCAGAAGCTTCGTCAGATATGCATTGTTGCCCTCTGCGGCAAAATCAAAGGACAGATGTGCCGAATATACGCTGATTCCCTTTCTGACGGCCTCATGGATGTATCTTCCGGGGTAGTCATTATAGTTGATGTGTGACTCCGGTTCGAATATCAGCGGGTGGTGGGTCAGAATCATATCAGCGCCCTTTTCCGCTGCTTCCTTCAGCACCTCACAGTTGATCTCCAGGCATACGAGCACCGAGTGAATCTCTTCAGCACCACAGTAAATCTGCGGACCGGAATTATCAATATCATGATAAGCTTCTGTAGGAGCAATTTCCTCCATCAAACTGATAAAATCTCTATATTTCATAACCATAACTCCTGAAATAATCAATACGTCGTTCAACACGGCGCAATGCACAGTCAGTGACATTGCTGCTGCGGTGCATACCTTCCAATATCTTCTCTTCTATGCCAAGTTTGACTGCGGCATAGTCCCTCGCCAAATCAGGTTGTAATGGGATTATATCTTTCGGCAGATCCCAGCAAGGGTCATCTGGAGATGGCAATGTGTCTGTGAAGCCCATATCGCCGTTTTCAGAGGATTTTGGCGACAACGCAGTAATTACTTCACAAATGAATTTGCCTTCCCTCACGAGCTGATTTTTTGTAATTTCAAATCTTTTGGACACCAGCCAGTATCTCAAATGGGCCGCGTTGTTCCTCGGCTGTAATATATACTTACGAAAAGAGCACGTTTTCTCCATATCAGCGGCAAGAATGTCGCGAATCAGCAGACCGCCCATGCCGGCAATCACGATCGCATCGACCTCCCCGGCCTTGAGAATCTTCAGTCCGTCTCCTGCTCTGAAATCCAGTTCCCTTCCAAACTGGTATGCGCCGGCTGCCGCCTTTGCCTTGGCAAGAGACGGCTCACTGATATCACACATGATCACGGATGGCGAGATTCCGTTTTCCCAAAGATATAATGGCAAAAAACCATGGTCGGTTCCTATATCGGCCATGGTCTCGCCTTGCTTGATTTCATCTGCAATCATCTGCAGTCTGTCAGTAAGTCCATTCATAATAATCCAGCTGATGCAGCCCTGCTGTTTACTCGAGATAGTCCTTGAGTTTCTTGCTTCTGGTCGGATGTCTGAGTTTCCGAAGTGCCTTGGCTTCAATCTGTCTGATTCTCTCACGAGTGACATCAAATTCCTTGCCCACTTCCTCCAGCGTTCTAGCACGTCCGTCTTCCAGACCGAATCTGAGCTTGAGCACTTTCTGTTCTCTTTCTGTAAGGGTGTTCAGGACCTCAACGAGCTGCTCTTTCAGCATGCTGAACGCGGCTGCCTCTGCAGGAGCAGGAGCGTCTTCATCCGGAATGAAGTCTCCCAGGTGACTGTCTTCCTCTTCGCCGATTGGGGTCTCCAGTGATACTGGTTCCTGCGCGATCTTAAGGATTTCTCTCACCTTCTCTACGGTAATACCCATCTCTTCTGCAATTTCGTCAGGGGTCGGCTCACGGCCGTTCTCCTGAAGCAGCTGACGGGATACTCTTATAAGCTTGTTGATGGTCTCAACCATGTGGACAGGGATTCTGATTGTTCTGGCCTGATCGGCGATGGATCTTGTGATGGCCTGTCTGATCCACCATGTGGCATATGTACTGAACTTATATCCCTTGGTGTAGTCAAACTTATCGACTGCTTTGATCAGTCCAAGATTGCCTTCCTGGATCAGATCGAGGAACAGCATACCTCTGCCGACATACTTCTTGGCGATGGAAACAACGAGACGGAGATTTGCTTCGCAGAGTTTTTGCTTGGCGTATTCATCCCCCTGCTCCATTCTCTTGGCCAGTTCCACTTCCTCCTCTGCTGACAGCAAAGGCACTTTGCCGATTTCCTTGAGGTACATACGGACCGGATCGTCCACTGCAACAGTTTTTGAAATCGTAGCTTCCAGATCGATTTCTTTGATCTTTGGATCCTTTTCCAGCTGAGCCCTGATTTCCGGATCTTCTTCCTCTTTGTCGATCTTGTCCAGTTCGCTGCTGTCCGGTTCTTCCTTGTCCGCTACGACAGTGATACCTGTTCTTTCCAGATAATCGTAGATGTCTTCAATCTGGTCTTTGTCAAATTCAATGTTGTCAATCTTATCGCCGACTTCAGAGAATGTAAGTGAAGAAGCGCCCTTTTCTTCTGCAAGCTCCTTCAGACCTGTCATCGCTTCAAGCTTGACTCGCTCCGATACACCCTCTATCGAATCGTCTTCGTTCTTGATTGCGATGATTTTTTCTCTGAACCGTTCCAGTTCCGTCTTTTTCTTGTTGTTTGTACCTTTCGCCATGTTCTCACCCTATCCTTTTATTGATCTCTGTATCTCAATCTGTCTTTGCATCAGTTTCGCAGCTTCCTGTTTGTCTATATCCGGATCCCGCAGTCTTGCCGTGATATGATCGGCTTCTTTCATCAATTTTCGGGTCCTGATAAACCTGATGCAATCTTCATATATGTCCTTTTCTCTATCTCCGGGAATCACCTTCGATGTGATCATGTTCAGCATCTGTGAACATTCGATATCGATCTGGTCTGTAATGCGACCCATATCGAGGGGGCGTTCTCCCTTATCAACAGCCTTAATGGCTGTGAATATACTGCTGCTGATCCTATCCCTGAACACATCATCTTGAATGTCTTCAGGCAGTTTCACGAAGTCACTGTCTATCAACATCAGTTTGAGCAATTCCTGCTCTGCTTCGCTGATTTCATCTTCTGCAGACTGTTCCCTGCCAATGATAGCTGCAAAAGCACTCTGGTTCTGGTTGTCTTTTCCGCTCTCGTATTCCCTTCTGATCGCCTCTTCGGAAATACCTGTTTCCTCAGATAGTCTTCCCAGATACATGTCAGCCTCAACAGGCTTCATTCCCTTCAGAATCCTGATTGCGTCTCTGATGTATCTGAGCTTCTGCTGATTGTCTGTAATGTCGTAGATCTCCGCAGCCTTCTTCAGCTTGAAATCACCAAATGGAAGTGCTTCATCAGCCAGTTTCAAATATGCATCTCTGCCCTTTGCCTTGATGAACTCATCAGGGTCCTTCCCGTCTGTGACCACGAGCACCTTCGCCCTCAGATCCTCACCGTACAGGATATCCAGCCCTCTGAGGGCCGCTTTCTGGCCGGCGGCATCTGCGTCATAGGAAAGGATGACTTCTGAAGTATAACGTTTGATCAACCTGGCCTGATTTTCAGTAAGTGCTGTCCCAAGGGAAGCAGACACATTCCTGATCCCCGCCTGATACAGGGAAATAACATCCATGTACCCTTCCACGAGGATGATCCTGTCTTCCTTTTTCACGTAATCCTTCGTCACATTTAAGGCGTACAGGTTGTTCTTTTTCTGAAAAACGGAGGACTCTTTGGAGTTCAGGTATTTCGGTTCGCCATCAGCAATGATTCTGCCGCCAAACCCTATGACCTTACCTCCGGTATTGATGATCGGGAAAATCACTCTCCCTCTGAATTTATCGTAATATCTTCCGTCCTTTTCAGAAGAAAGTCCTACTTCTACAAGTCTGGCAGGATCTATGCCCTGATTCACCAGG
Source organism: Clostridiales bacterium (assembly GCA_015058205.1). Classification (GTDB taxonomy): domain Bacteria; phylum Bacillota; class Clostridia; order Peptostreptococcales; family Anaerovoracaceae; genus Lentihominibacter. The sequence continues at coordinate 4,636 of SVCS01000019.1, read as the reverse complement.
TGATTTGTAAGACTCGTCCATTCCTCATCCGCATAGCCGATCCCAAAGGTGTTGAGCGTTTCGTCGGATATGCCTCTGCGGCGCATGTATGTGTATCCGGGATTGTTGTGTTCCCGCAATGCCCTATAAAAGAATCTGGCGGCAAGCCTGTTGATCTCGTAGTATTCCTTGCTGTGTGCGCTGCTCTGATCGTTCTTCTTCAGTTCAATACCGTATTCCTTGGCAAGCAGCTCCATGGCCTCCATAAAATCGAGGCTGTAATACTTCTGGACGAAACTGATGACGTCCCCGCCTTCACCGCAGCCGAAACATTTATAGGACTGTCTTGTCTCATCAACAGAAAAAGAAGGTGTCTTCTCATTGTGGAAGGGACAAAGCCCCTTATAAGAGCTTCCTGCCTTCTTCAGAGTCACGACTCTGCCAATGACATCTACGATGTTACACCTGCTTTTTATCTCGTCTACGTTATTAAAATTATACGATCTGCGATTAATAGCCACTTCTACCCCTTATAGTTTACTCTTATACTTATAACTACGTCAGAAGTAGGGCTAATCCTTTTTTTATTTCATAATATTCAGATATGTGTTTTCCGCATACCGGTCGGTCATTCCAGCGATATGATCCTTCACAAGCTCTTCTACGGAGCACACTTCCGCCAGATCAGGATATTCCGCGATGATCAGGTCCGGATGATCGTTGTAATAGCGGAACAGCGACCCGATCATCTCCTCGATTCTCTCCATATCTTCGGCGCTCTTCACCTTTTCATTGTGATAGACATTTTCAAACATATAGGCGCGAAGTTTATTCATCGCCCCGAGCATTTCATCGCTCAGGCAGATCACAGGAGAGTCCTCACTGTTTGCAATCATATTTTTGACAAGAGTATCTATTCTCTTCTTGTGGGAATCACCGAGAATGCGCACGCAATCCTGAGGCAGATCCTGCTCTGTGATCACGCCGCTTCTGATGGCGTCATCGATATCATGGTTGATGTAAGCGATTCTATCGCTAGTCTTCACGACTTGCCCTTCAGGAGTAAACGGCATGACAGGACCTGTGTGATTCAGAATCCCGTCCCGCACTTCTGCTGTCAGGTTCATTCCTCTTCGCGTCCCGTGAAATTCAAGAACATCTACGACGCGGAGGCTCTGCTCATTGTGCCGGAAACCTTTGCTGTACAGTTTGCTCAAAACCTGTTCACCGCTATGTCCGAATGGAGTATGTCCAAGATCATGTCCCATGGCGATAGCTTCTGTCAGATCTTCATTCAGTCCCAAGGCTCGTGATATGGTTCTGGCAATCTGGGCGACCTCGATGGTGTGTGTCAGTCTCGTCCTGTAGTGGTCCTTCTCGGGTGCTAGAAAGACCTGTGTCTTATGCATCAGACGCCGGAAGGCTTTGGAATGAATGATTCTGTCCCGATCCCTCTGGAAGTCAGTCCTGATATCGCATTTCTCCTCAGCTTTCGCTCTCCCCTTCGTTTCTGCTGCCTTTGTAGCAAAGGGTGAAAGGTATTCGTATTCACGTTTTTCGATGTCTGTTCTTACGATCATGCTAAACTCCGGTCGATCCGAATCCTCCTGTCCCTCTTACTGTGTCGGACAGCTCTTCTACTGGTTCAATCTCCGCCTGTACGACAGGTGAAATGACCATCTGTGCAATTCTATCTCCATTCTCTACTGCAAAAGCATCCTGACCCAAATTGATCAGCGCAACGATGATCTCACCGCGGTAATCGCTGTCTATGGTGCCTACGCCATTGACGAGGCCTATGCCGTGTTTTGCTGCCAGACCGCTCCTGGCTCTGATTTGCACTTCATACCCCGGTTCAAATTCCATGAAGAGCCCTGTTGGAATCATCTTCCTCTCTCCAGGTTCTATGATGACCGGCTGCTTAAGATAGGCACGGATATCCATGCCCGCAGAACCTTCCGTCTCGTATGACGGATAGATGCCTGAAAGACTATTGATTTTTACTTTCATCAATAAGCTCCTTAATGTTCAACTCTTTGCCGGTTATGACTGCTGCACAGTATTGGTCGAGATCGCCAACCATTTCGGCAGCCTTCAGAATATCACTGCAAGTTACGGCATTGTACTTCTCAATAGATTCATCTACTGAAAACAGTCTGTCCATGAGCAGTTTGTTCCTGCCCAGTGAAAACATCAACGCAGCAGGATTCTCCAGAGAGAAGATATAGGTTGTTTTGACCTGCTCCTTTGCTATGGAAAGCTCTTCTTCTGTCACACCATGCTCAGCGAGCCGCTCAAGTTCACAACGGATTTCTTTGATGGTCTTAGCGGCATTCTCATGGGCGATGCCGGCGTATATATTGAAGAAACCAGATGTGCTGTTAAACGCATTCATGGAACTTACAGAATACGCTAACCCCTTCTGTTCTCTTATGTTCTGAAACAGTCTGGAACTCATGGAACCGCCCAGTATGCTGCTCATGAGCACAAAGGTATAATACATGTCGTCCATATAGGATACGCCCGGCACTGCCAGACACAGATGTGTCTGTTCAATATCCTTCACCCTCACGTCGAAGGATTTCTTATACTGCGCTTCCACCTTTTTGAATGGTGGAAGTTTCTCGTTCAGCACCTTCATCTTTTCGTCGAAGAGTGCAATGATTTTCTGCTCATCAAAATTCCCTGCGACGGCGACTACAATACCTTCTCTGGCATAGCGTTTCCTGTAGTATTCGACCATTCTTGCGCGGTCGATGCCAGCCAGACTTGCCGGTGTTCCGAGGACTGATTTTTCCAGGGAACCGCCTTTGTTCACAAGTTCTGAGATGATGTCGTAGATCTCATCGTCAGGCGTATCTTTGACCATCTTGATTTCTTCCAGAATGACCTGGCGTTCTTTATCCAGTTCCTCTGTATCAAATTTTGATCCCAAAACCATATCGATGAGAATCTCAGCACCCTTGTAGATGTTGGATGTGAGGGTCTTGACGTAATAACAGGTGGATTCCTTCCCTGTCATTGCATTAAAAGTAGCGCCGATTTTGTCCATATCTTCTGCAATCTGTCTGGCGCTCCTGTTCTCTGTTCCCTTGAACATCATATGTTCTATAAAATGAGAAACACCATGCGTGCTGTCGTCCTCGTACATTGAACCTGAGGCCACCCATATCCCCAGGGCGGCTGATCTGACCATGGTGTTTTTTTCTATGATTATCCTGACTCCGCAGTCAAGTCTTATTTCTTCTGCCATTTATTCCTTTCCTTTATCTTTCGCAATCTCCATCAGAAGTCCCATCTTAGACATTACATGGTCATATGCCCCTTTTCCATGAGGGACCATGCAGTTGCTGCAGTCTTTGATGCCGTTTTCTGTATAAGTAAAATTACCGCCGCATTCCTTCCCCAACGCATATAGAGGGCAGTAACAGAAGAGACAGTTGAACGACTCCTCGTCTGATACTTTGTGACATGGGAAGAATTCGCATTCTTTATGTGAAAAGAACTTGTAGTTTTCTTTATTCTGATTCCGGTCCATCTTCTTCTGTCTCCTGTTTTTTCTCTGTCTCCTGCTTTTCTTCCGTTTCTTTCGCATGAATCTCTTCATACTGCTGCTGCGCTTCTTCTGCCGTTACCGGAACAGGCATGGTTTCCTTGATGAGATGTCCTGATAGAATCTCATAGAATCCTGCAAATGTGGAATACATATACGCGATGACAGGTGCCATGAACAGTCCTCCAATAATGGAGAATACTGCAATGATAAATGAATTGTTTGTGATGATTCCGCCGATGGACTCAACAATACCGGATGGAATCGCTGAGAGGATCATCCAACCGATGAATGAAAGTGACAAGAGGAAAAACTTCGCTTTATTTCCCTTCATCATGGCTTTGGATTCATTCATACACTGTCTGATGCCTTTATCCGGATCATCTGCCAGAATGAAGAATGCCTGGCTGTATCTGAAGGATGCAATGATTCCCGGAATAATGAACAGCAGTGACCACAGGAAAATAAACAGCTCCATAAACAGGAACAGTCCCAGTGCTTTGCCGAATTTCTCAAATCCCAGGAACATATCCGCCACCTGTACATCATGCTTTCTGAAGGTAGCCAGGAAGAACAGACTGATTCCCAATGTCATAGGACCTGCAACCAGAAGCAGATAAATTTGGCTGAGCGCGCTGATCTGCGGCATGTTGTTGTAGAAATCGACATACATGCCGGCATCCATGCCGTAAGTGTAGCCGTTGCTTGTCATCATGCTACCTACATTCAGCCCGAACAGCGCATCAAATACAGCCATCGGAAGCTGAAGTACAAGAATAAAGACACAAACAGCGATGATCGCAAGTTTCCACTTGCCGGCAAGGGCGTTTCTGCCCAGCGTTCTCAAGGTTTTGCAAGGTTCTGTGATGATTATGTTCTGATCGACCAAAATGTCCTGCATATATAATACTCCTTTTTGTTTTCTCTACTGATACCATGATATGTTATCACAAATCCATACCATGTTCAAACAGTAAATACCTCATATTTCATCTTAGTTTTTTTAATTAAAAAAAGAGCGAAGGACTGTTCCTTCGCTCTTATGTGATGATTTTATTATGTTTGTTTTTAGTAGAGGTTCTGGAAGATTTCAGCGATTTCTTC
>SVCS01000079.1 GCA_015058205.1 Clostridiales bacterium | reverse complement strand
GCTTGACTGAGAAGGTGCGAACCATGAGAAGAAGCGACAGAGAAATAAAAAACAAACAGGAAATGCTGGATGTCATGAGAAAATGTGATGTTTGCAGGCTGGCCTTTCATGATGGGGACTATCCATATATCGTCCCGCTGAATTTCGGGTTATCGGTAACTGGAGATACGGTGGAACTGATTTTCCACAGCGCTTTGGAGGGACATAAAGTTGACCTCATGAGGAGAAATAACCGGGCATCGTTTGAAATGGACTGCGGTCATCAGCTGCAGTACTTTGAAACGAAGGGGTACTGCACCTTCGCATATGAGAGCGTTATTGGTCATGGACAGATCATCATTTTGGAAGATTCCGAGAAAGAAGGAGCACTGAAGGAGATTATGGAGCAGTATCACCCCGGCGAGAACGCTTATTTCAATGTAGCAGCGATACCGCGCACGCTCGTGTTCAAACTGGTCGTTGAGGAAATGACCGGCAAAAGAAAAGAACTCAAACAGATTGAACAATCCTGAATAGCACAGAAGTTAGATTTTGGTCTAACTTTTGGGGGGGGGTCAGTTCATCGTTTGCGTTTTTTTATTTAGAACGTAGATGAATGATGACATCTCAGGGGATTACAGGAAGATTCTGTCGACACAGTACCGATCCGGTCCTTGTGTCCCCGGCACTTCTTTCATCTTCAGGACAGACTTCGGGCAGCGGCAGACACACTGTCCGCAGCCAATGCACCGATCAGGCCGGATGGTGACGCCGGCGTCAGAAAAGCTGACCGCTCCCATTTGGCATACTGCGGCGCAGCTGCCGCAGCCGATGCACTGATCAGGGTTGACAACCTGAACGCTGAACCGGGAGGCAATCGCCATGGTGTCTTCATTTCGCGCCAATGTCCGCAGGCAGATGCAGCAGCATGAGCAGCAGTTGCATAGTGACAATGGGTGCTGGAGGTTGCTGATGACCTGTACCAGACCCAGTTCACGAAACTCTTCCAACTGCTTCCGCGCCTGCTCTATAGTCAGTTCTTTTGCCCATCCGCCGCGAATCGCTTCGTAAGCGGCTTCGTTGAAGAGGAAGCAGACATCTTTGATCGGGTAATCACATGCCCGGTCTCCGCGATTTTCCATCGCCTGACGGCATACACAGTTGATGACCGCGATCGGTGAGCAACGGTGCAGCATTTCCTCGCACAGATCCGTAGGAATCACTTCCCTGGTGTCAGGAATCTCAACATTCATTGCGATCCTGCCATCAGTCTGTTTACCTGTAAGGGATACGGGATTCGGAAGAACCCGATGTTCCGGCGCCATCGTACGAAGTCTGGAACCGTCCACATCGGCAATGTACATCCAGAAGTTTTGCAACGCTTTGTCCAGGGGAGAACCTGAGTTTGCCTCAACGGCGTTGTAACAAAGATACAACATATAAGTTCTTAGATATCCGGTGCTTCCGTCCTGTTTTGGCATCGGCGTCAGGAAGCCTTTGCGAATCAGGCTGTCTGACAGAGCGGCGAAAGATGTTCTTAGATTTTCGTCTGCGTTCCCGGCAGCCTCTTCCGGCCGCAAAGCATCGGCTCTGTAACTGAAGTCAGGGTACGCAAACCATGCCCGGCACTCGTCCGCCGTCAGTTCCTGACGGAGCGCCTGCAGAAATTCGTCATGATTGGGAAGGGTCATATAAGGGTATTCCAGTGCTGCCAGAAGCTGCTGATGCGGATCGGCAGATACACCCTTTCGTGATTGTTCATATTGCTCCAGATGATCCCTCAGAAGCTGATGGATACTTGCGAAATTATCAGTCATGGTGCGTCCTCCTCGATGCCTATTATAGCATGATTCTGTGTAAAAATGGATTGTGGAGCTGAATGTCCGTATCTGCAAGAGGATTGTCACGAAATGATATTGACGAATACCCGTTTGGGAAGTAATATAGATGATTATTGGAACAATCATAACTGACTTGATCAGTTTCTATATTAAAGGAGAAAAAAGATGGAAAAAACGAAGAAAAGAAATGTTATCGTAGGACAGTCCGGAGGTCCGACTGCTGCGATCAACTCCTCCCTGGCCGGCGTTTACAGAACGGCGAAAGACCGTGGATACAACAAAGTGTACGGAATGCTTCATGGAATCCAGGGATTCATGGAAGGAAGGTATATTGATTTATCAGAGCATATTAAGACCGGACTTGATGAAGAACTGCTGAAGCGCACCCCGTCAGCTTATCTGGGGACATGCCGCTACAAGCTTCCTGACATTTATGAAGACAAGGCACTCTATGAAGAGCTCTTCAAGACACTGGATGAGCTCGAGATCGATTGCTTTATCTATATCGGAGGCAATGACTCCATGGATACCATTAAAAAGCTGTCTGATTACGCTATCGTAACAGGTTCCGACATCCGTTTCGTAGGATGCCCTAAGACCATCGACAACGACCTGGCGCTGACAGACCACACACCGGGATATGGCTCCGCAGCTAAGTACATCGGTACATCCGTTAAGGAAATCATCCGTGATGGATGGAGTCTGGAAACACTGCACGGTCAGATCCTCATCGTAGAGATCATGGGAAGAGATGCCGGCTGGCTCACAGGAGCATCGGTCCTCTCCAGAGGTGAAGACTGCGATGGACCGGACGCAATCTATCTCCCTGAGATCGATTTCGATATCAATGAGTTTGTCAACAAATGCAGAACACTTCTTGAGAACAAAGCGTCCGTCGTCATCGCTGTTTCCGAAGGAATCCACTTGGCAGACGGCACCTATGTCAGTGAACTGGGCAACGTGATCGAATACGTCGATGCCTTTGGACATAAGCAGCTGACAGGAACCGCCAGATATCTGTGCGAGATCCTCTCAGAGCAGATTGGTTGCAAGACAAGAGCTATTGAGCTTTCCACACTCCAGAGAGCGGCAAGCCACTGCGCTTCCCGTATCGACATTCTGGAAGCCTTTGAAGTAGGCGGCGCAGCTATGAAGGCGGCCGACGAAGGCGACAGCGGCAAGATGGTCGTCATCGAGAGACTCTCCGATGATCCGTATCAGGCAGGAACGGCAGTCAAGGATGTGCACAAGATCGCAAACGATGAGAGACTCGTACCGAGAGAGTGGATCAATGAAGAAGGAACTTACGTAACAAACGAATTCGTTACTTATGTAAAACCGCTGATTCAGGGCGATGTAGCACCGATCATGGTCGACGGAATTCCAAGACACCTGTACGTTCCGGGTTATCAGGAGCTTCTGTAAGACGCCTGAGGACACCTGCTGCAAAAGCAACATACAATAACATCTGATGAATAGCGCAAACGGTATCCGTTTGCGCTATTTTGATGGTAATATAGATGTGATAAGTGATTCATCAAACTGGAGGAAAGCGATGCTAAGTGAAAAATACAAGGAGTTTGCAGGCTGGACGATTTATCAGATTTATCCGCGCAGCTTTCAGGACAGTAACGGCGATGGGGTAGGAGATCTGCAGGGCGTCATCAGCAAGCTTGACTATATCAAAGAGCTCGGCGCAGATGCCCTGTGGCTGTGTCCGTGCTTCAAAAGCCCGAATGATGACAACGGGTACGATGTGGCTGATTACTGCGATATCATGGATGAATTCGGCACCATGGCCGATATGGATGCGCTGATCGAAGGCCTCCACAGCCGCGGCATGAAACTCATACTTGACCTTGTGCCGAATCACACTTCAACAGAACACAAGTGGTTTCAGGAGTCACGCAAGGGAAAAGACAATCCATACAGTGATTACTACTACTGGTTTGACGAGATTCCAAATGACTGGCAGTCAGCCTTCGGAGGGAGCGCATGGCAGTATGACGCGGTGAGGGGTCAGTATTATCTGCACACCTTTGCCGTCAGCCAGGCGGACTTAAACTGGGATAATCCTGCAGTCGTGAAGGAGATGCAAGGCGTCGTTGACTTTTGGGTAGATAAGGGCTGCGACGGATTCCGTATCGATGTCATTGACTGCATTTCAAAGAATATCGGGATTGGAGAGAACAGCCATGGACCTCGTTTGCATGAATACATCCGGGCGCTGTTCGGCAGAGAAAAAACATCGCACCTATTCACGGTGGGCGAAGGAAATACGAATGATATCAAGGACATCGTGCTGCACTGCGCTTCAGAGCGAAATGAACTTTCCACGCTCTTTATTTTTGAACACATGGAGTGCGGCCGCGCCGATAAATTCACGCCGAAAGAGGACAGCCTGAGGACGCTCAGGGATTATCTTGTGCGCTGGCAGAAGGAGACAGATAAAAATGATCTGCTTTACAGTCTGTTTATCGAAAACCACGATCAGCCGCAGATGATATCGCGCATCGGAAATGATCAGGAATTAAGATATGAATCAGCAACTGACATCGCAACGATGGTTTATCTGCAGAAAGGAGTGCCGTTCATTTATCAGGGACAGGAAATCGGCATGCCGGCAGCGCATTATGACAGTATAGATGACTTCGATGATGTGGAGTGCCTGGGATACTACCATAAATATAGGGAAACTCTGAGCGAAGAGGAGTGTCTCCGGAAGATCAATTTCGGAAGTCGTGACAATGCCCGCCATCCTATGGCATGGGATGACAGCAGAAACAGTGGTTTCACTGATGAGAAGGCGACACCGTGGCTGCTTCCGCATAGCAGGGCAACGGAAGTCAATGTCAAAGAAGATCTGGCATCGGAAAAGTCGGTTTACCGTTTTTATAAGGATCTGCTGAAACTGCGAAAAGATAATAAAGCGTTCCAGTATGGAGATGTTGAGATTCTTTCAAGACCGGAGGATGACTTCTTTGTATATACCCGCAGTCTTGGAGATTCCAGATGGGTAGTGGTCTGCAACTTCGAGACATTGCAGAATATTGAACTGCCATTCGAGTGTGAAACCCCTGTGCTTGCAAATATGAACAGAGCGACTGCGAGCGGCTGTTACGTACCATATGAGTGCGCGGCAGCAAAGGTGAAATAATATATCCGTACTATTATCTTGAACTATAAAGGAAAAGCAACAGCATCACGATAAAGGTCTGTAAGGATATCTATAAAATCCTGCAGACTTTTTCTTTGGTCTGTTTTGTGGGTGCAGAGAACGCAGGAGAAGCTTTCCTTGCAGTCGAATGGAATCCAGGCAAACTGTTTGCTGTGGTCATTCAAGAAACCGGGAGCAAGGCAGATGCCCTTGCCGGCGGCGACATTGACCCGGGTCGTATCGTGATCAGGACTGTTGAAATACTGAATTTTACCTGATGCAATCATCCTTTGCTGGACACTGCGGAGAGCGGCAGGTGATCCGCCGCCGACCATCAGCGTTCTCCCTTTCAGATCGTCTTCAGTGATGAGATTCTTTTTCGCGAGCGGGTCGTCCTTGGTGCAAATCAGATAGATTCTGCTGGTGAATAGTTTGTGCACATTGACTGCCGGAATATGATGGGTGTGTTCCTCAAGGGTAAAAAAGATGTCGGATTCATTTTTGAGGAAACTCTCCAGTCCGCCTTCGTATTGAAACTTCGGGGTCACTTGTACATCCGGGTGAAGATCCGCAAGCAATCGGATTGCTTCCGGAAGAAAGTATATCGCCTGGAGAACCATGAGATTAATGGAGATGTCGTCTTTGTACTTTGCGCTGAAATTCTGACCCTGCTCAATAGCGCGCTTCATTTCTTCGCGCATGCGGGTAAGATATGCAACAAACTGAGCGCCTGCCGGGGTGAGGGCAGCGCCCTTACCGCTCCGCTCAAAAACAGGGAAGCCGATTTCTTCCTCCAGAAGTCTGATCTGGTAGGAAAGGGTAGGCTGACTCACGAACATGTTATCTGCGGCACGACTGAAATTCAGCGTGTGCGCCAGTTCAATACAGTAATCGATTTGCTTCGTATTCATAAGGTGACTCCTAAGATAATCATTTAATTATTAAATTGATTATACAACTATTGAATTGGATTTTTCAATAATAACATGAGACAATCTATACAGAAAGAGAAAACGAATACTTTGATCGACAAAGGAGGAAACGATAAATGGCAAAGACATTGATCGCATTTTTTTCAAGAGCAGATGAAAACTACTTCGGCGGCACGATGAGATATGTGAAAGTCGGCAACACTGAAATCGTCTGTAATCTGATGGGAGGACTGATTGAAGCAGACACCTTCAAGATCGAAATGGCGGAGCCGTATTCGCCGGACTACATGACTTGCATCGATCAGGCCAAGAAAGATCTTCGCGCAAAGGCAAGACCGCAGCTGACGAATTATCTGGATGAAATCAATGGCTACGATACAATCGTTCTGGCATATCCGAATTACTGGGGCACCATGCCGATGGCAGTGTTCACATTCCTGGAACGATATGACTTCACAGGTAAGACAATCCTGCCTCTCTGCACAAATGAAGGAAGTGGAATGGGATCAAGTGAAAGAGACATCAAAAAAGCTGCACCTGGAGCAACGGTAAAGACAGGACTTCCTGTCAACGGAAGCAGCGCTGCGGATTCACAGAATATCGTCAGTGACTGGCTCAGAGAGAATGGT
>SVCS01000078.1 GCA_015058205.1 Clostridiales bacterium | reverse complement strand
CACGATGGATTCGTTCTTCCGGCTGTTGGCTGGATCGGCGCACTCGTCATGGTTGCTGGTATCCTGATTCTGGCTATTTCCCAGAACAAGGCCACAATGCAGCAGGAATAGGAGGTGTATAGATATGAGACCATTATTCCAGGAAGTATTGCATCTGTACACAGACGGTAAGGAAAGAAGCCGTCAGATGGTGCAGGATGAGCTGAGAGATGTTTATGGCAACTTCAAAGCTTTCAAGGATCATCAGATGGACGAAGCGCTTCATACCGCAATGTCCAACGGTCTGATTGCAGAAAGTCATTGGGAGCTGGATGAAAACGGCAAACTGGTTATGTTCTATCAGTCCGATCAGGACATGATCGATCTGATCAACAGCTACATCAAATAAAAATACAGCTTATGCTAAGAGGAGACCGAATGGTCTCCTCTTTTAGTATATATCTGATTGTTTTTGCAATATGTGTTCTGCATTATGTTTTTTGCAGTTATCTGCTCGCGCCGATGCGGACTTCCGTCACATACATATCGGAATTGTTCGTCGTCCAGCAGTCTGTAACATACCGTTCCCAACTGTCCTCTGCCAACTTGTAGCCGTGATTAGCCGCATACTGTTCTATTTTTTCATAAGTTTCACGAATCGTGTCATGCGATCCAATATGATAACAGGAAAGCATCATTTCCCCGCCCATTTGAATCTGATGTTCCGGTTTGCTTGGGAACAGCAGTTCCTGCATAATCTTCATTGTTTTGCAGGTGCCGTTCAATCTGTCACGCCAGGACGGAAAGGTGATATTCACCGCTCCTGTGATTTCGTTCTTGATGGAATGCAGATAATCGGTCCACTCCAGATTGATGACAGCCTCACGGTCATCTTCAATGTATTCCTGCTCCATGAATCCATATTCCTTTGGTTCTATGAACTTGACGGATACTTCCCGCACATCGTTTTCGATGACCGTCTGCGCCTCTACAAGAAGATCATACCAGTCACTAACGGACGTCAACTTCACATTCACTGCCATCTGCTCATCCTGGAGTTCATTGATCTTCCTGAGAAATCCCCGCTCTATCTCGCGGTATTCTTCGCTGTTCAACAGAGTTCTCATCTCCTCCAGTTTAAACCCCATCTGCTTATAATACTTCACGATGGTCAGGTCAAGCAGACTGTTCCTCGAATAATACCGATAGTGATTTGACGGTGATACTTTATCCGGACTGATGATTCCGATTTCATCATAGAACCGCAGCGCTTTTTTCGATACGTTGCATAGTTTACTGACTTCTCCAATGGAGTAGAATTCCTTGTTCTCTGATTCTGTCTTTGCCATGATTACCCCGCCTCTGTCTTCTCTGCTATTGCTTTTGCGCCTCTTCTGCTTCTTCCAGAGTGTTAAATCCGTAGAAACTTACGAGTGTCTTCTGAATCTCCATAACAGAATTCTCCATGCGTTTAACATCACGCAAAACCAATTCCAACGTGCCTTCAGAATAGGTTTTATACTCGCCGACGCTGTAATCCCTGATAGAAGTGTCCAAATTGCTTTCCTCGGCCGGTCTGCCGGCTTTGGCCAGCGCCGGATATTCCGTTGCGTACTGTCTGTACCCTACCAATTGCAGACTCACGATTTGCGCAATTAACTGTGCTTTTGTCTCCGTAAGCGTAGGCAGTCGGTCTCTGAGGTTTGCATTATAATAATCCGGATCTGTGAATTCCATCATGTATCCGTATTTTTCCGTAATAAGATTGCGTCCGATCATACCTGCTGCGATCAGATCGTTCCGATAACTTTCCAGCGTATCCGGTTGCAGAATACTATGTTGACTGTAACGGTTCGCATAGAATGTATCGTACTGATCCTGGCAAGCTGCTCTGCCGCCTATATTCTGCGTCTTCTGAAACATTTCCCACTCACGATTGACAATATCGTTGACAACCGCGTCCTTGGGTGTATTTGTTCTGATGATGCTCATGCCTCTCTCCTTCTGATCTGAGTTCCGGTCCGCGTACTAATCGGCGTCTGCCATAACATGGAGGCTGCTGATCTGCGGATCGCTGATTCCCGCCATAATTGACGGCAGGTGATTCTGGAGGAATGGATCTCTCGTGTTGCTGAAACCCTGCCTGTTGAGCTCGTCTGCTGTGAACGCGCAGATTGATTCAATCAGCGCTTGTCTCTGCGTCGCTGTTTCTGCGCCGCTTCCCAGTGCAATCAGCTGCGAAAGCTCTGCAGCTGGTTTCGCGCAAAGGCTGAATGTCTGCATTCCACGAAAGGCCCATTTATAAAACGGCATATATTTTCGCTCCAGCAGATATAGCATGCTCACCGCTGCTCTCACAAACTCCGCCGTCGCCAAATACGCAGCATTCAGGTCTCCCCTATTGATGCAGCGAGGCACATTATATTGTCCGCTTTGGGCCATTACCGCCGCCCTGGCGGCGATTTTCTTTCGCAGAACATCCTGAGGATAAAACCCTTGGAGCACGCTCCTGATTCTGGTGAATTCTCCTTCCGGATCAGAAAAAACTTCGCCGTTGGTTGCAATCGAAAGAAACCGTTCCGGAATCCTGAGCCACTCCAGATTGGTGTGTGGGATATCCGTACAGTTTGTAAATCTCGCGTAAAAGCGGTCGATTGGAATCACGCCGACTCTACCTGCGCCTTCTGCCGTATTCTGGCGTGTATAACCCATATAATTGTTTGGCAGAGCATTGTATGCCGTCTGCAGATCGTTTCCAATCGCTCTCGCGGTATCTCTGGTGATCCACACGCAAAAGCCTGGCCCGAAATCATGATCCTGAGAAATCTGATCGTCATATCCGTAGCATTCCGATCCCTCTCCCACCAGACCGAAGGCCATCCGGTTTGCATACTGCGGGAATTGACCGCGCAGCGTGTCAGCATATTCGCCATAGTAGGCTTTTGCTAATTCCATTCCCTTCATTACTTGCCCTCTACTGTTTTAAGATTTCGTTCCATCATTTCATAAAAAGCATTCTTGCCATAGTCTCGTTCGATCAGTTCCATTGCCTTTCTGAAATATGGTGCAGCCTGATCGGGTTTCTGCCAGTAATAGTACAGATTTCCAAGTGCTGCTGTTGCAGCGGCATAATGGGGATCTCTTCCGCCCGTCTCAAGCTCATAGATGCTCATTGCTGCTTCCAATGTAGCCTTTGCGTCTTCATATTTGCCAAGACGCGTCTGCACCTCGCCGAGGTTGACAAGACTCGTCGCCATTTCAAGTTTATATTGCGGCATTGAAACAATGATTTCTAATGACCGCAGGGCGGCCCTTTCTGCCTCTTCGTAGTTGTCCATCTCTCTGTACAGGGCGCTGATGTTATTGCACAACGCTGCCATCCGGTAATCCGAGCCGAATCCGCGGTATGCCAGAATAGCTTCCGCTGTGCGGAACATCTGGAGTGCAGTCTCATGCTCCCCAGCTACCATCACGATGTTTGCTCCATTCTGCAGGGCAACTGCGAAATTCTCTGATGTTTCCTCGCCCATATTCTTGAGCAGCTGCAGCACCTTCTGGGAAAGTTTGATTGCTTCATCGATATTTCCGGATGCTCTGTAAAACCCAGCCAGTTCATTGCTGACTGCTACAATTGCTGCTGTATCGTTCTCTGTACGCGCTGCCGTCAGGCTGTCGATCATAAACTTCTCAATCGCGCCTGTGTCGTGCTGCGCAAAATATCCATCCAGTTTCTGATAAAATTCATTGATATTCATTACTGATTCCTCATATGTCTCCTGCTTTTGCAGTCGCGTTATGCTGTCGCACTATACTGTCTCGCACCCCGGCACGCTATACTGTTGCGCCGCGGCACGGTTTCATCTGCTGGGACGCAGCCAGCACTTCTGCCTTTTGCAGGGAGTCCTGTCCAAAAAAGCTGACGAACACTTCGAAAATATCCCTGATGTAATCCGGATTCAGCCGTATATCGCGCAGGATCATCTGCAGCGTAGTATCTGAACGGAATACCAGTTCGCTCGTAATGTAGACCTCAATTGGCACAACATTTTCCATTGGATCGAATGCGCGGCCTAGGCTTGCCAGCGCAGGATATTCTGCGGCGAATTTGTTCTGCGAATTCATCATCAGAGGAACGATCTGTTCTATCAGGGATTTCACCATCGGATCTTGCGGAAGATTTGCCTGGTCTTTCATATAGGCGTATTTCTCAGCCATAAAGTTCCTGTTTGTGTGCGTTGCCACAGTAAGATCTCCCCGGTAAAGT
Source organism: Clostridiales bacterium (assembly GCA_015058205.1). Lineage (GTDB taxonomy): Bacteria > Bacillota > Clostridia > Peptostreptococcales > Anaerovoracaceae > Lentihominibacter. Next base: position 2,483 of record SVCS01000078.1, on the reverse strand, counting down.
CCGAGTGTATCAGAGTTCATGGCGCTGTGCTGGCTGTAGCGAACCTGATAAAAAGATTCGAACTCCGCTTCATCGAGGCGGTTCCCCTCTGTCTCGCGCATCTCCTGCATCATATTCCACTCCAGCTCTACGACCTCATAGATGATTCCATCCCGAAGGCAATCCTCTCTGATGAATTCCCTCTGGTGTTCCAGTGTAATGTCTGTTCTTCTCGCCATGGTAACCCTCCCGTAGTTGTCAGTAAACTACCTGACACTTATACATAGTTATTCTATCATAAAAAAGTCCCGGAATAAATCCAGGACTTTCATGATAATCCAAAATAATTGTTTCGTTAAAAAATCTCAGCAATCATACATCTTTATTTCATGAACCGCATCAGCTCTTCCACTTGCGCTCGCTTCTCATACAGAACACATCCGCCGGTGTGATCATCTTCAAGAAGGGTTCCCTTACGCAAAGCATGAAACAGTTTCGACTGCATCGCCTCTTTCAGCGAGGTATCCCTTACATTAATATCTGAATATGGTGAAAACGGACATGGCTCGGCTCCGCCGTGGGAATTGATGTGGAATAATCCACGGCCTGCAGCAATACATCCTCCCGACGCCTTTTCATCTCCCGGAAATGATACATAAACCATATCCTGGAGTTCCTGCCGCAATCTGATGATTTCGGAATCCAGATATGAACGTTCTTGATCAGTTGGCGCAAGATGCGCATCCTCTTCTGTCGTTGGCACATATTCAATGTAGACTACCAGTTTGCATCCCAACTCTGCCAGTTCCCCGAGAAACGCATCCGATGATACCTCTCTGACGTTTTCTGTCGTCACTGTAATAGATGCTCCGAAAATCATGTTCTTTTCACGGAAGGAACGCATATTCCCCAGAAGAAGATCGTAAATGCCTTCTCCCCTTCTGGCATCAGTTATTTCCCTTCCTCCTTCTATGCTGATCACAGGAACAAGGTTCCGGCACCGGTCAAACATGCTGAAGTACTCTTCATCGATATAAGTGCCGTTCGTAAATATCGGAAACAAAATGTCCGGATGTTCTGAAGCTGCCCTGATAATATCTCTTCTCAGCAGAGGCTCTCCGCCTACGAGCATAATAAAACTGATGCCCAGTTCCTCCGCTTCCCGGAAGATGGAATCCCATTCTCCTGCAGTCAGCTGTGCCACCGGTGTCTCATCATTGGTCGAGTGTATTCCTCTGGCATAACAACCAGCACAGTGCAGATTGCAGCTGCTCGTGATACTGGCGATGAGAAGCGGCGGTATATGTTCTCCGGCTTTCTCTGCTTCTTTTCGGACAAGGGATGCCTTCCGACTCGCGGCTGCAAACTTCAGAAGATATGCCGTTTCTCTCGGATTCTTCGCAGTTGCTTTGAGCGAATCTGAGATGACACGCTCAACACCTTTTGTCATATATGCCTGAATATCAAAGGCTTTATTATTCATACTGTTGTGACTGGATACTCTATTCATGTTTTTCATTATACTATAATTGTGAAATGATGTCCCCATTGCTTCTGATGGAATTATCAGAACAATCAAAAAGCCCTGTGAATGAAGTATTCCCAAGGCTTTCTTTTCTTATTCTGCAGTATTCCTTTTTCTTTTATCCCAGAGCTATATCCAATACCATCATTAGTGTGAATCCGACTGCGAATAGTACGACTCCTGTATGTGAGTGTCTTCCGCTTGACATCTCAGGAATCAGTTCCTCTACCACAACATAGATCATCGCACCTGCGGCAAAGGCGAGCAGATATGGAAGCGCCGGTACGATAAAACCAGCCAGAACAATCGTCAGCGCACCAAACACTGGTTCCACGGCACCTGACAACATGCCGCTCGCAAATGCTTTCCCTTTTCTTCTGCCCGCTGCGAGAAGCGGCATAGAGATGATTGCACCTTCCGGAAAATTCTGAATCGCAATGCCAAGTGACAATGCCATTGCTCCCCCGGCGGTGATCATGACATTCCCGCTGATATAGCCGGCATAGACAACCCCGACTGCCATCCCTTCCGGGATATTGTGCAGTGTCACCGCCAGCACCAGCATAGTAGATCTGGCAAGACTGCTCTTAGGTCCTTCCTCCTGATCTGGATGTCTGTGCAGATGCGGAATAATGTGATCCAGCAAAAGCAGGAACAGGATTCCCAACCAGAAACCTGTGACTGCCGGGATGAAAGACCACTTCCCCATCCTGCTTTCCTGTTCTATGGCTGGTATCAGAAGACTCCAGATGGATGCTGCCACCATTACGCCGGCAGCAAATCCTGTCAGTGCCCTTTGCATGTTCCTGCTAAAATCCTTTTTGATGAAGAACACACATGCTGCTCCTGCCGACGTGCCGACGAACGGAATCAGAAGTCCCGCAATGACTTGCCCGTCAAACATGGTATTAATCCTTTCTTCTCTACTTTTCTGCAACCACTGTAAGCCATGGATGAGATGTATGATGATCGCAGCGGA
>SVCS01000077.1:2166-6793 GCA_015058205.1 Clostridiales bacterium | reverse complement strand
AAGAGACGACGATTCTGGTGCGGCGCTTCATGATGCGCATCGCCCAGGAACTGGCCAAAGACAACGGCTGCAACATGCTGATCACTGGTGAGAACCTGGGACAGGTGGCCAGCCAGACGGCGGAGGCCCTCGTGGTTACCGACGCCAGCGTGCAGATGCCGGTCATGCGGCCGCTCATCGGCATGGACAAGGTGGACATCATGGATCTGGCCCAGGAGATTGGCACTTACGAGAAGTCCATCGAACCGTATGAGGACTGCTGCACCGTTTTCCTGCCGAAGCATCCAAGCACGAAGCCGAAGCTGGAGAAGATCCTCGAGAGCGAGGCGAAGATGGACTGCGAGCAGCTGATCAAGGATGCCATCGCGTCCGAGGAGATTGTGACGATCTTGCCGCATCGGGATTAAGCAAAAGCAAGACAAAACAGGTTGGTGTGGCAGCATTGGGTCTGGCTTTTGGGGTACGATTTGGCCAAAGCATGGGGTATTGTACCCCATAGAATTACAAAACAATACCCCAAAATGGGGTACGATTTGGCGAAAGTGTGGGGTATTGTACCCCACGGAATTACGAATCCATGCCCCAAAACAGTAGTGGGGTGGTCCCCAAAACAGCAGTGGGGATGCATTAAAACAGCACAAACACATATCGAATAACATATAGAGTAGGATAGAGGAGAATTCAATGAAACGAATAATGTTAGGCAATGAGGCGTTCGCCAGAGGCGCGTGGGAAGCGGGCGTCAAGGTGGTAAGCTCCTATCCGGGCACACCGAGCACGGAGGTCACGGAGACGCTGGCCAAGTGCGGCGATGAGGTGCACGTGGAGTGGGCGCCGAATGAGAAGGTAGGCGTTGAGGTGGCCGTAGGCGCATCCATCGGCGGTGCGCGGGCGCTTTCCTGCATGAAGCATGTAGGACTGAACGTGGCCGCGGATCCGTTCTTTACGGCGGCGTACAACGGCGTGACCGGCGGACTGGTCGTGCTGGTGGCGGATGACAATGGATGCCACTCCAGCCAGAACGAGCAGGATTCAAGATATCACGGAAGAGGCGCAGGCGTACCGATTTTGGAGCCGGCTGATCCGACCGAGTGCAAAGACTACATGAAGCTTGCATTCGACATGAGTGAGAAATACGACACAGTGGTGCTGATGCGTTCCAACACGAGAATCTCCCACTCCAGGGGAATCGTCGAGGAGGACGAACGCGTAGAGCACGATGTGATTCCATATGAGAAGAACTTCCGCAAGTACGTGGCAATGCCGGCTATGGCCAGGGTCAACCACGTGAAGCAGGAGCAGCGTCTGGCGCAGATTGTAGAAGACGCACACGACATCGTGGTCGGCACAAAGGCACCATCGGCTGCAAAGGCAACAGCAACCGGTGCGTTCAACATGGACGATATCGCGGCCGCTGTCACAGGCTACCCGCTCAACAAGGAAGAACTGAAGGATCCGGAAATCGGCATCGTCACCAGCGGCATCTGCTACCAGTATGTGAAGGAAGCGCTGCCGGAGGCGAGCGTTTTCAAACTCGGACTGGTCAACCCACTGCCGCTGCAGGACATTGCTGCTTTTGCGAAGAAGGTCAATAAGCTCTACGTCATCGAAGAGGGCAATCCGTTCCTCGAAGAGCAGATCCGCGCAGCAGGCATTCCAGTGCACGGCGGCAAGGAACTGTTCACCATTCAGGGCGAGTACAGCGCCAACATGATCCGCAAGGCCTTTGGAATCGAAGTGCCGGAAGGAGAGACAGAAAGCACAGATGCTCCGGGAAGACCGCCGCTTCTTTGCGCGGGATGTCCGCATAAGGGACTCTTCTATGTGCTGAGCAAGCTGAAGACAACGGTCATGGGAGACATCGGCTGCTACACGCTGGCAGCACTGGCGCCGACCAACGCCATCGATACGACTATGTGCATGGGAGCATCCATCGGCATGGAGCACGGATTTGAGAAGGCCACGGGCGACAGCAAGAACCTGGTTGCGGTACTGGGTGATTCCACATTCATCCACTCCGGTATCACAGGACTGGTCAACATGGTCTACAACGAGGCGAAGGGCACGGTCATCATCCTAGACAACCGTATTACAGGCATGACCGGACACCAGCAGAACCCGGCCTCCGGAAAGAACGCCAAGGGCGAACCGGCACCGGCGCTGGATATCTATACTCTTTGCAGAGCCATCGGCGTACGGAACGTCTTCGAAATCGATCCGTTCGACGTCAAGGAGCTGGAGCAGCTTATCAAGGAAGAAACAAATCGCGACGAGCTGTCGGTCATCATCACCAAGAGACCTTGCGCGATGATCGTGAAACAGCCGGGCGTACCAAACGTCATCACAGACAAGTGCAAAAACTGCCGCCAGTGCATGAAGGTCGGTTGTCCGGCCATCGCCATGAAGGACGGCAGACCATATATCATCAAGGAAAGCTGCGTCGGCTGCGGACTTTGCACGAGAGTATGTCCGTTCGATGCCATCGAAAGCACAGCCCGCGGAGCAGGAAAGGAGGACAAATAAGATGGAAAAGAACATTCTCATCGTAGGAGTCGGCGGACAGGGAACTCTGCTGGCCAGCGTCCTTCTGGGAAACCTGGCACTGATGAAGGACTACGACGTCAAGCTCTCCGAAGTGCACGGCATGAGCCAGCGCGGCGGCGACGTGGTCACGCATGTGAAAATCAGCGACACGAAGGTCGCTTCCCCGCTCATCGAGAAAGGTGAAGCGGATATCATCATCGCTTTTGAGAAGCTCGAGGCGTACCGCTGGCTTCCGTACCTGAAGAAGGGCGGCGCCATGTATGTGAACGAGCAGGAAATCGTACCGATGCCAGTCGTCCTGGGACAGGTGGACTATCCGACCGACATTGACGAAGCTCTTGCAAAGGCAGCATCGACTCTCGTGAAGTTCGACGCTCTCGCCCTCGCTGAGGAGGCGGGCAGCAGCAAGGCTGTCAACGTAGTCCTGCTGGGCGCAGCTTCGAAGGTACTCCCGTTCACTCAGGAAGAGTGGATGGAGGTCATCGAGAAGAACGTCAAGCCGAAGTTCATCGATCTGAACAAGGCGGCTTTTGCGAAAGGACAGGCAGTATAAATGGCAAGATCCAAAGGCAACAAAAAATCCTTCGGTCTGGTCCGCTGGATCCTGGTCATCATCTGCGCCATCATCTTCTGCGGCAGCGCCGGGTACATCCTGACTTATGTCAAAGACAAGGTGGACTCAGAAAAGGAGTTCGAAGCACTCAAATCCCATAATCTATCGGAGCTTTACGCGCAGAACAGCGATCTGGTCGGCTGGATCCATGTGCCGGGAACGAAGATCGACTACCCAGTCATGCAGACACCGTCGGATCCGGAGTTCTATCTGCACAGGGATTTCGGGAAAGAGTATTCCGATTCCGGCACACCGTTCCTGGATGCGGGCAGTGTTGTCATGCCGCGTGTGGTTGCGGCCGATGACGCAGTCTACGGATCCGTCGCACCAGGCGAGACTCTAAGCGTCACCTGGAACTGGCTCATTTACGGTCATCACATGATGTACGGGAATATGTTCGCCGGTCTGGACAAATTTGAGGACAAGGAATTCTGGGAGAAACACCCGATATTCACTTTTGAAGTCTACGACCATGAGACGGACACGACCTATACGGCAGACTACGAAATCTTCGCCGTCAGCCGCTCGGAAATCAAGCCGGAAGATTCCACTGCCTTCAAGTACTACCAGTACGCTAGCTTTATCGACGAAGAGACCTTTAACGAGTACGTAGCAGGGGTAAAGGCGGAGTCCAGTTTCGATACGGGCATCACGCCGCAGTTCCGGGAACAGCTGATTACGCTGTCCACCTGCGCATACCACGTGGAAGAAGGACGTTTCTACATCGTCGGACGGCAGATAAAGTAATACAAAAAACAAAAAAGACCTCCGACAGTTAGAAAAGTCTAGCACTCGGAGGTCTTGTATATGGGGCTATTTGTTTCGGAGATGTTCAATCAGTTCGAGTACGACGCGGACATCTTCTTCGTTCAGACCATCGGTGCGGATGGTCGATGTCGCATCCTGGCCGAGCAGATAATCTGTCGACACATTGAATAGTTTCGCAAGCTCAATCAAATATTGGGTGGAAGGGATGGAAATCCCCATCTCCCAGGCATTCACACTGGAGCGAGTGATGCCGATCTTTCTAGCTAACATGGATTGGGTCAGGCCCTTCTGCTCGCGCAGTGTTTTGATTCTGGCTGCTATCATATTACTGTTATCCTGAAATTCGGTCATTTTTATACGGTAATTAATTAACTTACAATAGAAATTATAACCTATATACATTATATTACATTATCGTACAGATACTTTCAACTGACAAATTTATCACAAAATAAAGCAAAAACGCAGAATTGTACAAGAATACGCCAACAATACGTCAAATAAAAATTGACAAATGTTAGTTAATAACATACAATAATGAACACAGGCAACAACCAGAAGACAGCTCAGCATCAGCTGTCTTTTGCTGTTTAGTAAATGTTTAAAAAAAGCATATTATTTGTCAATTTATTACTAACAATTGACAGATGTAAGTTTTAACTATACAATCATGTATACAAAACACAAACAAACACACATATA
>SVCS01000077.1:0-2066 GCA_015058205.1 Clostridiales bacterium | reverse complement strand
GGTGGGCAATTCAACACCACCATTGTTTTAGTGTCGGAAAAAATGACAATACCGCATTAGGTTATTATGATAGATTTTCACACGCACATACTGCCGGGTATCGATGACGGAAGCAGAGATCTCGAAGAGACAAAGGAGATGCTTCAAGAAGAAGCAGCGCAAGGCGTCAGTCACATCGTTGCGACGCCTCACTTCTATGCGCATCGAAGATCTATCGAATTCTTTCTGACAAGACGCGAGGGTAGCCTGAAGACGGTGGCAGACTTTAATGCGCCTATCCTCGTTGGCGCGGAAGTGTATTTCTTCCCAGGCATGGGCAGAGCTGACAAGCTGCGGAGTCTCTGTATTGGAGAGACAGACCTCATCCTGGTCGAGATGCCCTTCGATCAGTGGACGGAAGAAGTTTATACAGAGATCAAGGACATCATATATAAGCAAAAGCTGCGCGTGATACTTGCTCATGTAGAGCGATATCCACACTTTCAGAAAAAACAGGATATTTGGGATCGCATCATGGAGCTTCCGCTGACGGTGCAGCTGAATGCAGGCAGTTTTACCGGTGGCTTCCGGCAGCGCAGATTCGCTTTAAACATGCTGAAACAGAACGGTAACGTCATCCTCGGCAGCGACTGTCACAATATGGATACACGCAGGCCAAACCTGAGCGAAGCGAGAAACACTATCAAAAAGAAAATAGGAGAAGGACGCCTCAAGCAGCTCGATGAGACAGCGGCAAACCTGCTAGGCGTCTAATGCAAAAGCAACAAACGAATGAGACAAAAACGAAAAGTCATCTTCGGGATCCTGGCAGCTATCCTGGCCATTGTGCTCTTCGGCGTTGGCATTCACTTCATCGACAACATGACGAACAAGTCAGAGAAGAGTGGTGAATACGACTACGAACAGGATTGCGTCTATCTCGGAGATGGGATTTACGAACTGAATAATAATCTGGAGAATTATCTGATCATCGGTACCGATGACAGCGGTAATGAAGCAGCGGTTGGGACAAAGGACTACAGAGGCAGCATGGCGGACTTCCTGCTCCTGCTGGTCATCAACAAGACAGACCAGACTTACGGATTCCTGCAGATCGACCGCAACACCATCACAGATGTTCCGGGCATCGATACTGAGGGTAATGGAGACGAGTTCTTCGAGGAACAGATCTGCTGCGCCCACTGGTACGGCGGCAATCCGGAGCAAGGCTGTGAAAATACCGTCTACACCGTCTCAGAACTGCTGGGAGGCGTACCAATCTACGGATACTTCTCCATGAATATGGGTGACATCGGGATTCTCAACCATGCCGTCGGCGGCGTCGAGGTCACATTGGATGAGGACTTCTCAGATAAAGACCCGGCCATGACCAAGGGCAAAACCATCAAGCTCAATGACGAGCAAGCGGAAATCTACGCCCGCGGCCGTCTGAACATTGGCGATGAATCAAATGCTGCGAGGATGGAACGTCAAATCGCCTTCATGCAGGCCTTCAAGGCAAAGGCAACGAAACGGGCGAAGGACGATCCGGATTTCACAGAGGATCTGTTCAATAAACTGAAAGCCAGTACTGCTGTGACAGACATTCCGAGAAGTGAGCTTTCCGTAATAATGAATCAAATCTACAAGGGAGAAGACCTCGGCATCCTGCGACTTGAAGGAGAGAGAACAGAAGGCATGACCCTGGGTGATGGAAAGCTACATGAAGAGTTTTATCCGACAGAAGAATCCATCGCAGAAGTGGTGAAGACCCTCTGCGGTATTACGGAAACAGACAGAATAGAGTAATTGGAGAAAAACGAAAGAATGAAACAACAGATTGAGGTAAACACACAGGATACAGAAAACCAGGAGATCGAAATCGATCTTCTGGATCTGTTTGCCTTTTACAGGAGCCGGATCGTATGGATCATTGCGGCATTCCTCATCGGAGCGCTGCTGGCAGGTCTTACGACTCAGTTTGTGATGACGCCGAAATACACAGCTACATCAACCATGTATATGGTGTCGTCATCCAGCGGATCCGTAGTTGACCTGACCGATCTGAATATCGGTGAATCACTGTC
>SVCS01000076.1 GCA_015058205.1 Clostridiales bacterium | reverse complement strand
ACAGGATGACCTGTAGCCAGTGTATCCATATCGATCAGCAGCACTTCGTCTCCGGTGAGTTCCAGATTCTTTGTATGGTAGTCCCCATGGAGCATGTGATTGCTCTTAGGTACTGCACGGACCAGCTGCAGCAACTTTCTACCCGGTTCTACCGGAAGATAATCCTGCACGAATTCAGCCCAGGAAATCGCAACCCGGCGCATATCCGGAAGTTTTCCCGGAGGCACGACCGTTCTGTGGATTTTCTTGAGTAGATTCACATATTCCTGTACACACCAATCCATTTTTTCAGGATGCTCTGCAAGTATCTTGGAAAAAGACCTTGCATCCAGCAGTTCAAAAACAGACCCGTAGCTGTCCCCAACGCGAACCACATCATAAGAGATGGCGGTTGGAATCCCCAGCACGAGGGCAAGGCGCGCTAACTCACGCTCCTTCTGAATTTCATCCAGTGCGTTTGCATCTTTATAAACTTTTACGACGTTGTCCCCATCGATTCGGTAGACCGTTCCGTTGGCGCCCTCACCGATTACTTCGCAACCATCCACAGATACGCGGCGGTACGCTTTTTCAACGGTCATGAGCTCTGTAAAGCCGGTCATATGCAAAACTTCATAGATTTCCGGCCCCACATCTGTCAAACGATATTCGCCATAAATTTTTCGCAGCTTCAGCAAAATGCGCAGTCCTGAGCTCGAAATAAACTCCAGTCCCTGCATATCAATGCACAGCGAACCGATTTCACCATCCGACAGAATGTTGAAGATTTCCTCCTCAACCTGGGCGGCGTTGTTGGAATCGATGCGTCCAGTCAGGGTTATTATTGCAGTATGATCCTGCAAGCGTCCCTTAACTTCTTCCATGATTATTCTTCCTCTGCGTTTTATTTAATGGTGAGAATATCGCTGAACCCTGTTACTTCGAAGATCTCCATAATTACGTCGTTCACACCCGTAACAGTCATCTCTCCCTGCGTGTTCATCGTCTTCTGCGCTGACAGCAGTACACGGAGTCCTGCAGATGAAATGTACTCCAGTTCGGAGAAATCCATAACAAGCTCTTCAACCCCACCGAGGGATGCTTTCAGTTCTTCATCCAGCTCAGGTGCTGTCATGGTATCAAGGCGTCCATCTACACCAATTGTGAGCTTTTTGTCTTCTGCTTTCTTCGTGATATTCATTTCTTATCATTCCTCCTATATCTTTTAAGCTGGTCTCTATCCAGCAATCCAATCTTATCTGACTGCATGATCATATCCATCTGCAGCATGGTCTGATTCCCTGCTGATGCGAAAATTCCAAAGAGTACTTCGAAAATCATCGCGTCGATCAGCACCATATCAGGCACGCCCAGAAGATCAAAAATCATGATATATGCAAGTAAATTCGCACCCGGCACCGGCGGCGTCGCCACAAACATGACGACTGACAACATCCAGGCGATGACCAGCCAGGCTACCGAAATGCTGACATCGAACTGTACTGCAGCATAAATCGTCAATATGAGCGTTCCGATTACGTTGATCGGCATATACAGCACAAGTCCCTGCGTCAGGCTGATCTGTGTATAGTGTCTCTCTATTCCCAGCTTGTGGATGCATCCGGCTTCTGTTTCGCCATATCCTTCATCCAGACCTCCACTCTTCACTGCTGTCAGGAAGTCCGGCAGAATCTTCTTAACGAGAACAGAAACCGCAACCTGCTTTTCTCCAGCTACTATTATAACAGCTGCTGCAATACATACAAAGGCAACTGCAAGGGAAAGCAGCAGCACAACCCAAAGATGCGTAAGAAGGTTCGTCTGATGCCAGAGTATCTCATAGCAGATCAACCCTCCTGCTATGTAAGGCACGCACCTGCTGACCCAATCGGTCATGAGCAGACCTACCATGTTCATCTGCTTGATGATTGATCTAAGTCCTTCTACCTTTGAACCGATGATATTCAGTCCCTGTCCGAGTACAAAAGCAAACAGGAGAATCTGCGGTGTGTTCGCATTCAGAATTGGTTCAAAAGCATCCGATGGCACAATATGGAACAACTTATCCAAATACTGAGATATACTCACACCCAGAGTCTGCCCAAGCACCACTTCCGTTCTGGAGATGACCATGCATACGATGATTGCCACCACTCCAACCAAACCGCTGAGCAGAAAGTATCGGGATATGACTTTTCTGCTGCTCCCGCCTTCTTCCTCAATGCCGCCTGTATTCAGAACAGTCGTGATGACCATGAAAAAGATAACAGGCCCCGACAATACCGACAGAATTCTGATCCAAAGATTATACAGTGGCTCCAGAACAACATCCGTTATGGCAGTCATCTGCGCATCGGAACAAAGCATCTGTATGCCTAATCCCAGCAGAATACCGACCGCAATCGCGATGAGAAGAATGACTGCAGGATTCACCTTTCTGACAGGAAGGTTCAGCCTCAGTACATTTTTGCCTCTTTCATAACTGTACTGTGGATAAAGACCAACTGCCGTCAGCAGTGTTCCGCTCCAATCTTCAAGGTCGACCTCCCTCTTGCTCAAAGGATTGAAAAGTTCTCCCTCCAACGTAATCATCATGAAAGACCTGTTGATCGTATTTCCCATCGTCAGAGTCACGTGAGCATCTTCACCGAACCTGTCCCTCATACGCAGCAGAGATTCCTCAAAAGACAGACGTATGCGAAGTCTGTTCCTCTGCTCCATTTCGATCTTCTCCAAATGCTGATTGATCGTCTCGGACAGCTGGTCGATTCCTTTCCCGTTCAGTGTATACTGTTTTGAAAACTCATCAAGTCTCCTGCGCATTCACCACTCCTCTGTATGTAAGGCACAGCATGGTAATATCATCGAACTGCTCCGCCCCACCGACATAGTTGTTCACAGCGTTTTCAACATGCTCTATGATCTTTCGCGAATCACCCTTATCCGCATCATCCAGAGCCTGAAGCATTCTATCTGTTTTGAAGAGTTCATCGGCCTCGTTCATCGCTTCCGGAACGCCGTCAGTATATACGAAGAGACTGTCTCCCGGTTCGATTTGAAGCTCATAATCATTATATTTCATTCCCGGCAAACCGCCAATAACAAATCCGTGTTTATCATGGATAAGCTCCGCATTTCCGTTATTGTGCATGATAACAGGATACTCATGTCCCGCATTCGCCGCAATGACTCTGCCGGTTGAGATTTCAAGAATTCCCACCCAGACAGTTACAAACACTTCTTCTATATTATTGGCGCATATCCTTTCATTGACATCCTCCAGAACCTCTGCAGGTGACACTCCTTCCTGCGCCTTCATCTTAAGCATGATTTTTGATGCAGTCATGAACAATGCTGCAGGCATTCCTTTTCCTGATACATCAGCGATGACAATTGCCAGATGATCATCATCGATCAGGAAGAAATCATAGAAATCGCCGCCTACTTCCCTTGCCGCGTTCATCTCGGCATAAATATCAAATTCCTTTCGTTCCGGAAAAGCAGGAAACTCTCTAGGGAGCATGCTCTCCTGGATTCTGGCAGCCAGATTCAGTTCCGTGTTGATTCGTTCTTCCTGTGCGGTAATGCGCTTCATATTATCAACGTGTTCTGCCAGGTCACTTTCCATGTCCTCCAGCGTTATCGCCAGATTCTGGATCTCATCTCTGGTGCTGATTTTCAGATCTTTGAAGTATCTTTCATTACCGGTGTACTTATTCTCACTGTAAGCTCTTGCTGCCTTTGCCATCTTGTTGATTGGCCGGACAATCTTTCTCCTCATGATGAATGTCCCGATAAGAGCTGTGATCACACTGACGATCATAAGCAGCAGCACATAATGGGTCAGAAAAATCTGACTGGCCTGTGCCATCGGGCTCAGCTTTTCGTCCACACAGACCATTACTGTGTATTGATCCGTCTCGAACAATGTCGCTCCTCCCGTGCAGCGCAAACCGTATTTCGGTTGATTTGTAATGACGGACTGTACTTTTTGTGTGGCGCCGATCGCTTTATCAAAACGGTTCAATTCCCTTCCGTGAACCAATACATCGATTTCATCCTGCGGATAGTTTTCCCAGGTTCCCGGATAACAGAAAGTTTCCTCATTCGGGTCGGAATCGCAGATGTATATCATCTTGCAGTTCACACTGTCGATTGCAACAATAAAAGAGTTCATTGGACCGTTACGGTCCTTCAAGTCTCTCTGTGCAGTCTGAAGGGTTCTAAAGGTATCATCAATCACCGGTGTGAAATTGGCCTTGTATTCTTCCGAAGTCCCATCTCTCCGCTCTTCCTCAGGAATGCTGTTATAGATATCTATGATTTCCATAGACTTATCATAGTAATTCTGCTGCTCAAGTACGGCCGCTTCCGAATTTGCCTGATTCCAAGTAGTTATATAAAACTGATTGACCATGCCGCCAAGGTACAGAAAGAAGCCCGCAACCAATATGGTTCCGCCCATTCCGAGCACAAGTGCGATCATAATCAGAAACGTTTTGATATTCAGCGAATGGCGAATGCGTCTCTGGTTTTTATTCTGGCCATCAGCTTTCTTAATCATTCTTCCTCCAGATATTTGACGCAGAATTTCACATCTGCCAGCATATATCCGATTGCTTTATAGAATTCAATGGCATCAGTGTTCGAGTGTTCCGTATGAAGCTGGATGCGCTTGCATCCCAACTCTCTGGCATACTCCTCGATCATTCTCATGGCTTCTTTGCCGTTTCCTCTGCCGCGTTCTCCTGATTTGAAGTAGAGGTCATCAATGAACATGGCTTTCCCGTGAGACCATACGCTGAATGAAATCATCAGATTCGCGAAGCCAATCGGTTCCTCATCTTCTTCAAACAGCAGGAACTTCACCTGTTCACTCGCCTCAAGGCCTTCCATATACAAATCTCTGAACTCCTGCAGGGTCAGTTTGTCTGCTTCGTTCCAGAACTCATTGTCGTTGATTTCTTCTCTCATGAATGCTCTGTTGAGTTCCACCCATACGCTGCAATCTCTTGGACCGCAAATTCTGTATCTTAGCATGGATTATTTATCCTTTCTGTGCTGCGCACACCCTTATTATTGTTTTTCTCCTTTGTATTCCAGACAGAGCATGGTTAGATCATCGAACTGTTCCGCCTGACCAATGAATTCATCTACAGACTTTCTAACATTTGCCAGAACTTCAGACGGCTTGTCTGCATTCTCATTCAACGCCTCAATCATACGGTCTGTACCGAAAAGTTGATTTGCTTCATTTGTTGCTTCAGCTACGCCATCTGTATAAACAAATATCCTGTCACCCGGTTCCATTTGAATCTCATAATCTTTGTACTTAAGTCCTTCAAAGGCACCAACCACCATACCGTGTTTATCTTTGTAAAGCTCGAAGACACCGTCTTTCTTTTTGATTGCAGGGTATTCATGTCCCGCATTTGCAGCGGTCAGTTTCCCTGTTGAAATCTCCAGCACGCCGAGCCATATGGTTACGAACATATCTTCAGTGTTATTGGCACAGATTCTTTCATTTGTTTTTTCCAATATCTCTGATGGAGATGTACATTCTGATCCATTATTTCTGAGCATGATCTGGGTCGCCATCATAAACATGGCGCCCGGAATGCCTTTGCCTGCCACATCTGCGATGAGCAGACAGAGGTGATCGTCATCAATCAGGAAGAAGTTGTAGAAATCTCCTCCGACGTCCTTCGCCGGATCCATGCTTGCATAGACATCAAACTCTGCTCTTTCCGGAAATGCCGGGAATATGGTCGGCAGCATAGATGATTGAATATTACTGGCGAGAGAAAGCTCTGTTTTGATCCTCTCCTGTTCGCTGGTGATCTCCCTGATATGATCCATGTGCTCATCGATTTCGATCGTCATGTTGCTCACGTCCATGGATAGCTGTCCGATTTCATTGGAAGACTTGATTTCCGACAGGTTTCTGCAAACCTCATCGCTGTTCTTTCTGTCCATGTAAAGCCGAATATTTTCCTGTATGGTCTTAAGCGGCTGCAGAACGACACGATAAATCATCGCCAGGAACACCCAGGCCAGAAGCAACTCAAGAATCATGGCAAGGACGGTTCCATTCCATGTACTCCTGCTGATTCTTTCATTGAGTTCGGACAGATCATAGGTCATTCCGATCATCAGATCCTGCTTGTCAATGGTTTCGACATACACATAATAATCAACATAATCGCCTGCATCCACAAGCTGCCTTTTTGTTCTGTGCGCCTGTCGCATACCTTCTATCTGCCCGCTTGATACCTTAGATGTCACACCAATGGTGTAGACCTGTCCATATTCGGTACCTCGCTCGGATCCAGGGTCTGCCCCGCTGAAGAGGAAAAACTGTTCCTTGTAATTGTTGCTCGTCAGGACGCCAAACAGAAATGCGATATCATTAGCACTCTTGATCTGATCGACTCTTGTGATCAGCCAGGAATAGGTGACTTCCGCAAACAACTTCTGATCCTCCGGAGGAAGCGCTACGATTTCCTCTGTTTCTGCATACTTTGGTTTCAGATCAGGGTGGCGCTCGCAGAGCAGTTCATACTTTTTTTCTGTCTCTGTCCCAGCATTGTAATCAGCATCATATTCAATATCCATCTCTTCCGCGTGATCTCTCCAGTATCTGATCAGCCACTGGTAAGTCGGATACTCCTTGATTGCTGCAATCGTTTCATCTGCCATGTGAGATGCCATTTTTTCAGTCTGACCTTTTACGCTGGCATCTGTGAGCACCTGCTGTGTAAAGTAAGTAAACACACCAATCATGAGTGTGCCGCATGCAAACAGTATGATGACTTCAAG
>SVCS01000075.1:3986-7184 GCA_015058205.1 Clostridiales bacterium | reverse complement strand
TGGCTGCCGCATTCGTCCTTATGCTCTGGAATACCGAACATAAGAATGTTGTTGACGCCCAGGTTTGCCGCCTCTTCAAGAGCGTAAGGAAGCTGATCCACACTGTAGCGGTACTGCCCTGGCATGGAAGGAATTTCTTCCTTGATGCCTGTTCCATCGATGGCGAAAATCGGATAAATCAGAGTCGACTTGTCCAGTCTGGTCTCCCTTACCATCTTTCTCATGGCTTCTGTTGTACGTAATCTTCTTGGTCTGACTTTCATTTCCATTGTTCTATCTTCCTTTCATTGAGATAACCAGTTGGGCGAGACTGTCCATCGTCGCCTCCTCTGACATATATGCTTTCATACCGCAGGCTTCTGCTGCGTGTTTTGTCTGTTTCCCGATGCAGGCTGCCCGCACAAGACTGAAATCCAGTCCCGGATTTCTGCTGACAAACCCTCTCACCGTCGACGCGCTGGTGAACACAGCACAGTCGATTTTACGATCTTCAAAGAGCTTTTTCTCATCGACGAGCTCCTGGCTTGCGTCGATCGTATCGTAGGTCGGAATATCGACCACTTCTGCCTCCGCATCTTCGAGCGCCGCGACAAGTTCATGGTTTCCAAGTGCAGCTCTCGGTATCAGGATGCGGTCGCCTTTTCCCACCAGTTCCGAAAGCTCTCTTCCCAGCGTCTCTCCATCGTATACAGAAGGTACAAAATCAACAATGATGCTCTTATCCGACAGCTCTTTTTTCGTTCCTGTTCCAATGGCAGCGATTTTCGCGCCCGCCAGAGATCGCACGTCTCTGCCGGCTTTCTTCAGCACATCGAAGAACACTCTGACGCCCGTCGGGCTGGTGAAAACAATCCAACTGTAGGACTGTATCTCATCCAGAGCCGCTTCCAGCCCGCTCTGATCTTCTCTCGCCACTGTCTCGATGGACGGCAACTCCAGCACTTCTGCACCCAGCTTCCTGAGGCGCGCCGCCATGCCTGAGATCATGCCCCGCGGACGCGTGACAATCACGCGGCTTCCTGCCAGCGGCAGTTTCTCATACCATGCGAAGTCATCTGCCAGACTGCAGACTTTGCCTACGATGATAATCGCCGGTGTTTCCACACCCTGGCGTTTCACCTCTTCTTCCAATGTGCCGACGGTGGCAACGTCGCGCTTCTGTCCAGCCGTCGTCCCCTGCTGGAGCACCGCTGCCGGCATATCCGGATCCATGCCTGCCTTCAGGAGTCCACCGCAGATGTACGGCAATCTTGCGATACCCATAAGGAACACCAGCGTTCCTTCCGTGCGGACCAGAGCCTCGTAATCGATGTCCTCAACGGAACCTTTTCTCTTGTGTCCGGTGATGATGTGCAGAGACGAGGTAAAGTCTCTGTGGGTGACCGGGATGCCGTTGTAAGCCGGCACCGCGATCGGCGATGTGATGCCCGGCACCACTTCGTAAGGCACATCATTCTCTGCCAGAAGCTCCAGCTCTTCTCCGCCTCTTCCAAACAGGAACGGATCACCGCCCTTCAGGCGTACCACCTTCTTGCCTTTGAGCGCCTCCTCAAGCAGCACCTTGTCAATCTGCTCCTGGGGCATCGTATGATTTCCCGAGCGTTTGCCGACACTGATGCATTCCACGCCCTTTGGGAACAGTGAAAACAGTGAATCCCCAATGAGCGCGTCATAGACGATTACGTCTGCCTCTTTTATGATTTCTGTTGCCTTGACTGTGAGCAGTCCGATGTCTCCAGGTCCTGCTCCTACCAGCCATACCTTGCCTGTCTTCATTCGTACCGCCCTTTCATTGTTTTTGCTAACGCAATGCCCAGTTCTTCTGCTTTGTCCGGGGCACCGCTGGCGGACTCTCTGTGCCATTTGCCCGTGGCATCGTCATAGTAGAGTCCTTCTATCGTCAGCTCATCCTCTCCGCATACTGCAAAGGCAGCAATCGGCGATGAGCATCCTCCATCGAGCCATCTGACGAAAGCTCGCTCCGCCAGTACTTCACGTTCGGTCTTAATATCATTGAATCCTGCAGCCCAGCTGTAATCTACTCCTTCTCTTCCCTGCACCGCCAGGACGCCCTGTCCTGCCGCCGGCAGAATCTCTGAAGGTTCGAAGTATTTGTAAATCCTGTCTTCCAGACCGAGACGGATCAGTCCTGCCGCAGCGAGCACCAGTGCTCCATACTGTCCCTCATCAAGTTTTCTGAGGCGCGTCTGCACGTTCCCTCTGACACTCTCCACTCTTGCCTGCGGATAGAGTTTTTCGATCTGGATCCGTCTGCGGAAGCTGGAGCTTCCAATCGGTTTGCTGAAATCGATTTCCTCAGCACCTTCCGGCAGCACCAGCACGTCCCTCGGATCTTCACGCTTCGAAAATGCAATGACCGGGAGTTCCTCCGGCACTTCCATCGGAAGGTCTTTCAGGGAGTGGACGGAAATGTCACTGCGCTCTTCTATCAGCGCATGATCCAGTTCCTTGACAAAGAGTCCCTTGCCGCCGATCTTATCCAACGTTTTGTTGAGGATCTTATCGCCTGTTGTCTTCATAGTGACGAGCTCGTATTCTATCCCATTCTCTGTGAGATACTGCCCGACCATCTCGCTCTGAATCACTGCGAGTATGCTTTCTCTTGTTCCGATCCTTACCGGTTTCATATGCCTTCCTCCGTCAGAACTTCCTGTATCCGTTCCCGCACTTTGCGTGCTTTTTTGTGGTCTTCTCCCGATGCGCTGACGCCGATGACTGTCTCACCCTGCATCACGATCCCTGGGAAATAGAAATCACAGAGGTTCTTGTCGCTGGATACGTTAACAGTGATACCCATCCTCCTGCACTTCGCGCCGATGTCAGCATTCAGCTCTTTATCATTTGTAGCCGCAAAGACAATATCACGTCCTTCGAGATCCTCTTCTTCAAACTCACGCATGATCCAGCTGATCTCGCCTGCTTCTGTCAGTTCGAGGATGCTGCCATCCGCCTCAGGCGCTACCACTGTAATTCTGTTTACAAAAGCCTGCAGGACATGGATTCTCCTGGTTGCGATGGCTCCTCCTCCTACAAAGAGAACATCTTTGTCACTCAGATCCAAAAACAGTGGAAAATATTTTTTGCCAGTTTCCTGTTTGTCCGTCACTGTTTTTTCCTCCTCTTCAGGACCAGATTCAGTACGCCGCCAACGACGATGATGATTAGAGCTATATAGAT
>SVCS01000075.1:1423-3886 GCA_015058205.1 Clostridiales bacterium | reverse complement strand
ACGGCCTTCATCTTGTTTCCCTTGACAGTCAGGCTGCAGGAATAAATACTGAAGAAACTGGAGCTGCTTTCGGTTTTTACTTCGTACTCGCCGCTTTTGATGCTCGCTCCGTAGATCGGCGTCATGCCGTATTTCCCGACATCCTTCATCTCTGCCATCTCAGAGCTGCCGGCAACCTGATCATATCCTTCAGCCGCGTATGTATCATCAGGGCAGAATACAGTAAAGGATACTGCAAGAAGCGCAGCGAATAATACGCCCGCGATCTGCTTTCCTATTGAGTTGTGCCTTCCGTTTTCTGCCATTGTTTTCTCTTCTATGTTAGTTCCGTTTTGCGCCATATTTATAGTAGTTCCGCCTGGGCGGCATGGTCTGCGAACAGATTCTGAATCTGTTCATATTCTCCAAGCCCCTTAAGAATCACTTCTGTCTGATAGCCATCCCCATCAAGTCTGCTCTTCCAGGAATCTTCCTCTCCCGCCAAATCATTGACGGCGTGGTCTCCTGCCACGATCATGAGCGGCGCCAGGACTACCTTGCTGCATCCTGATCCGTCAAGAAGTGCCTTCGCATCCTCAAAGGATGGGGTTCCTTCCACTGTACCGACGAAAACATTGCTGATTCCTGCTTTTGCGAAGCTCTCCTGCAGTTCCTCGTATACAGGAACGGGATGTTTCTCTGATCCGTGTCCCATGAGCAGCAGAGTCTCGCAATCATCGCTGTCTTTCATGTACAGCTGCGGCATCAGATGCGCAACCGCATCCCTGTCTTCGGCTGTAAAGAGCAGCGGCCTTCCGACGGCAATCCGTTCGAACCTGTCCGCATATTTGCGGACAATCTCCATCATGCGCTGATTCTCGTATCCATCTGAAAGATGGGTCGGCTGCACGATGAGGTCCCGTACACCTTCTTCGGCCAGCTTCGTCAGTGCCTCTTCCGGTGTGTCCACAGACAGGCCTTCTGTCTTTGCAACCTTCTTGATAAGAAAGCTGCTGGTCCATGCGCGATGCACGATTCTGTCCGGAAAACGTTCCGCCAGTTTCCGTTCAATGGCACCGATGGTGTGCTCCCGCGTCTGGGCATATGAAGTTCCGAAGCTCACGACGAGCAATGCTTTCTCTGCCATATCTACAAATTCTTTTTCTTATATACAAAAGCAACAGAAATCGCTGAGAATACTGCCAGATACACTAGCAGCACGATCCAGCCGAAAACGCCAGTCGACCCTCCGGCCGACACGCTTCTGATCATCTCACATGCCTGTGAAAGCGGCAGCAGTTCCACCACCTGACGGATACCCATCGGCATCTGGTCGGTCGAAAAAAACGTGTTGCACAAAAACGACATCGGCATGATGATGTATGATGTGAAACGCGGCGCGTCTGTGTAGCTCTTTGCCAGAAATGACAGCACCAGTGCAATTGTTGAGAAAACCAAACCGTTCAGGAACATCACGAGGAAAGACCACCCGTTGAAGGTCAGGTCTGCCGCAATCGGCAGTGTGATCAGCATGATGATGCCTGCCGCGTACATTCCTCTGAGGCTTCCGCCGATGACCTGTCCCAGAATGAACTGCCACAGCGGAGTCGGTGAAACCATGACCTGATCGAGAGCCTTCTCATAGAGTCTCTGTACGCTCATGTTTTGAGCCACAGCGCTGAAGCTTCCGGTCATTGTAGACATGGCAACGATGCCCGGCACCAGAAAGTTCAGGTACGGCTCACCATGGGAGGTTGTCTGGATGCCGAGTCCGAACACGATAAGATACATCAGCGGTGTGATTGTGGCCGCTAATGTGATCTTATAGAAGTCCCTTCGGAACTCTCTCCACTTTTCCCATAAAACTGCAATGATTCCCATCGGTAATGCTGCCTTTGCGCTTTGTTATTTCTGTTCTAATCCTCTGCCGATTCTGTAGACGAAGACGTCTTCCAGAGTCGTGTTTCTCAAGGATGCTTCCTTATCTGTGCTTCTGAGATACTCAATAGCTTCCTCCCTGGTCGGGTAGTATGAGGAGTGGAGCGTCTCATCCGCTGTCTCGTCCACCGCGTACCGTCCAAGTTCATTGATCAGATTGTCCGGTGTATCTATGGTGTTCAGCTGTCCCCTGTTGATCAGCGCCACACGCTCACAGAGGGACTGTGCTTCTTCGATGTAATGTGTTGTCAGAAGAATCGTGATACCTTCTCCGTGGAGTTGCCTCAGCAGGTTCCACATCTGGCGTCTTGAGATGGCGTCCATCCCCGCTGTCGGCTCATCGAGCAGCAGAATCTGCGGCTCTGTCATAAGGGCCCTGCAGATCATGAGCTTACGCTTCATGCCTCCGGAAAGATGCCGCACAACTCTATGTCTGTAATCGAGTAGCCCCGCGAACTCCAGCAGTTCATCGCTCTTCTGCCGGATGACTTTCTTCGGAAGATAGTAAAGCCTGCCCTGGTACTCCATGACTTCATCGATGGTCAT
>SVCS01000075.1:0-1323 GCA_015058205.1 Clostridiales bacterium | reverse complement strand
TCCGGCACTGCCGCGCAAGCGATTTTATATGCGACTGTCTCCTTCGGTTCCTTGCCCGGAAAACAGAATACGTCATTTTCTTTGATGAGCTCTACTGCTCTTAATGTCATCAGTTTTGGATCTCCCGGACCAACGCCGACGCCATATGCTTTTCCTTTTGCCATGATTATTTCTCTCCTCGCAACAAATGAATAGTATGCATAACAAAAATCATCGCCCCACCTCAGAAGACGACTATTGCTACCGGCAGTTTCCCGACTTGATCCTTATAACCGCAGCGGACGCCTTCCCGGTTTGCCCAGTGGCTGTAAAACGATATTACCTGTCCGCCTTGTAGATGTCACGGTTGCTGAGACACAGTGCCGGTTTCTCACCGGCTTCCAAATGCCTAAATAGCTTTCCGCGTATTACTATATCTTGCGGCACAGATTCTGTCAAGAAATCCCCCGAGGGGGGATGTGCTGTGTTTCCGTGTTGATATAGGCTTGTTTTCATGTTATAATACCGCCGGATACAAACACTGACAGGTGCCGGAGATGCTTCTCCGGATAATAGGGAAACAGGTGTAACTCCTGCGCGAACTCGTCACTGTAATCGGATAGTTCACCGCTAAGATGTCACTGGGAAAACCCGGGAAGGCTGCGGCAGAGCGATGATCCGTAAGTCAGGAAACCTGCCTGTCTTTTAATTGAAGCACTTTGCTGTGCTTTGGGCCACGAGTCACTGGCGGAACACAAAAACCTGATGATAGTAACTTGAATATGAAGTTCTTTGAGGTCTTTGCTCCGTTAAGCGAAGGCCTTTGTATTCGGTTCAAGTTATTTTTTATCTAAGGAGGTTTTTGTTATGAAGAATCTTAGAAAATTCATTGGCCTTGCGCTGTCACTGGTCATGGCGCTGGGAATGATGATGATGGTAACCGGCTGCGGCAGTTCTGAAGAAGCTGCTGAACCAGAAGCAGAAGGCGATGCTGTAGCAGAATGCGCTGAGCTGATCGAAGCCATCCAGGTTCAGGAATGGACAGAAGAAACTGACGCACAGTGCGAGGCTGCAAAGGCTGCCTATGATGCACTGACTGATGAGCAGAAAGAAGAGAACGAAGATGTATTTGATTACTTCGGACGCGACACTGGCGACGCTTCTGCTGACGATCCGCTCAACGGCGATGAAATCGGCGAAAACGAGCTGCTGGTAGTAAGCTTCGGTACATCATTCAATGACAGCAGAGCAACTGACATTGGCGGTATCGAAAAGGCTCTGCAGGAAGCTTATCCTGACTGGTCAGTAAGAAGAGCATTCACTGCTCAGATCATCATCAACCAC
>SVCS01000018.1:25219-28676 GCA_015058205.1 Clostridiales bacterium | reverse complement strand
CAGGCACAGTCCTGCGGCAAGTGCGTCCCTTGCAGAGTCGGCGTCTATCAGATGATCCAGATTCTGGAGAACATCCTGGACATTGATACAGACAGTTCGACAGATGATCTGGTGCTTTTGCAGAAGACAGCGGAAACGGTCCGCGATTCTTCCGACTGCGCCATTGGATGGGAAACAGCAGAAATCGTTCTGAAGTCTCTCCAAAGCTTCAGCGAGGACTACATGTCCCACATCGAAAGAAAGCGCTGCTCCGACAGCGTAACAGATCTGAGAAACACCGTTCCATGTGTTTCCAAGTGCCCTGCTGAAGTCGATATCCCGGGCTACATTTCACTGATCAAGGCCGGTCGGTATGATGACGCAGTGAAACTGATCAGAAAAGACAACCCGTTCCCTACTGTTTGCGCGCTCATCTGCGAGCACCCGTGCGAGGGGCACTGCAGAAGAAACATTCTCGATGCTTCCATCAATATCAGAGGCCTCAAGATGTTTGCTGTTGACAACTGCTCCGATGTTGTCCCAATTCCAGACAAGATGGAAGAGACCGGCAAGAAAATCGCTATCATCGGCGGCGGTCCAAGCGGACTGACTGCTGCATACTTCCTGTCACTGATGGGACACAAGTGCAAGATTTTCGAGAGAAGAGCGCAGCTCGGCGGTATGCTCAGATATGGTATCCCGAGCTACCGTCTGCCGAGACACAGACTCGACTGGGACATCAAGTCCATCCTGTCTGCCGGTGTTGATGTTGAACTCAATGCAGATATCAATACAGAAGAAGCCGTCAACGAACTGATGGCAGAATACGATGCTGTATACGTAGCCATCGGAGCGCACAACTATAAGATGATCGGCATCGAAGGCGAAGAGAGCAAAGGCGTTATCTCCGCCGTCGATATGCTCCGTGGAATCGGCGACGAGAAGATGCCTGACTTCAAAGGCAAGAGAGTCGTCGTAGTAGGCGGCGGCAACGTAGCAATGGACGTTGCCCGTACCGCAATGCGTCTCGGCGCTGCCCACGTGGACATCGCTTACAGAAGACGTAAGGTCGACATGACAGCACTCCCTGAAGAAATCGACGGTGCCATCGCAGAAGGCTGCCGTCTGCTCGAGCTGAGAACACCAGTCAGAATCGAGTCTGACGAAGACGGAAACGTCAAGGCTCTGGTCGTACAGCCACAGAAGGTTGGTCCATACGACTCCTCCGGACGTCCGAAATCATTCCCTGCCCAGAAGGACGAGCAGGTTCTTGAGTGCGACATCGTCGTCGGAGCAATCGGCCAGGAAATCGACTCTGAAGTATTCGAAAAGGCTGGCGTCTCCGTACTTTGGAAGAAGCTGAACACAGACGAATCCATGGCTGTCGAAGGCATGGAAGGCGTCTTTGCAGGAGGCGACAGCGTAACCGGTCCATCGACTGTTATCAACGCCATCGCCCAGGGCAGAGTTGCCGCTGCAAATATTGACAATTACCTCGGATATAACCATGAAATCAAGGTTGAACTTGATATCCCGGAACCGGATCTGGATGACTATATCCCGTGCGGAAGATCCGAACTCACAAGCCGCTATCCTGATGAAAGAAACCGCGACTTCGACGGATTTGAAAACGGTCTTCTCCTCGAGGAGGCTATTCAGGAAGCAAGCCGCTGCCTGAGATGTGACTGCAACAATCTCGGCGCATTCAGAGGAGGGAGGCACACATCATGGTAAACGTAACAATAAACGGAAGAAAAACTTCAGTGCAGCAGGGAACAACGATTATGAATGCTGCCAAAGCAATCGGTGTAGAGATTCCTCACATCTGTTACTGGGAGGGGCTCAACGACATCGGTGCCTGCCGTATCTGTGTTGTGGAGCTGGAAGGCAAAGACAAGCTCGTCTCCTCCTGCAACACAGAAGTAGAAGAAGGCATGGTCATATACACCAACAGCCCGAAAGTAAGGCAAGCTAGAAAAATCAACGTACAGCTGGTTCTGGCAGAACATGACTGCAAGTGCGCGACCTGTCCGAGAAGCGGCAACTGTGCGCTTCAGACCATCGCCAGAGATTTGGGTGTCGTCGGCACCTCCTTTGTAGAAAACCCTGATGAATTCAGATGGGACGAATCATTCCCTCTCATCAGGAACGCAACCAAGTGCGTCACTTGTCTGCGCTGCGTACAGGTCTGTGATAAGATCCAGAACATGAACGTCTGGGAGAAACTCGGTTCTTCCTTCAGAACGACCGTAGGCGTCACAGACGGTGTGCAGATCAGAAACGCCAACTGCAGCCTTTGCGGTCAGTGCATCACCCACTGTCCAGTCGGCGCGCTCAGCGAGAGAAACGATACAGACAAGGTGCTGGATGCTTTGGCAGATCCTGAGACTGTTACAATGGTACAGTTCGCACCGGCAGTCAGAGTTGCCTGGGGCGAAAAGATCGGCATGAACAGAGTCGAGCAGACGACGGGTAAGCTGGTCGCTGCCCTGAAGCAGATCGGTTTCGACTATGTATTCGACACCGTCTACACTGCCGATATGACCATCATGGAAGAAGGCAGCGAACTGATCGCGCGCATCGGAGATAAGGATAATCACCCATGGCCGATGTTCACATCATGCTGCCCGGGCTGGCTCAGATTCGTGCAGCTTGAATACCCTGAACTCATCCCGAATCTCTCCACGGCAAAATCACCGCAGCAGATGTTCGGTGCCATCAGTAAGACCTACATGGCCGAAAAGCTCGGCGTGGATCCGGCGAAAATCGTCTCCGTATCCATCATGCCTTGTACGGCGAAGAAATACGAATGCGATGAACACACACTCCGCGATTCCGGATTCAAGGATGTCGATGTCGTTCTTACTACAAGAGAACTGGATAACCTGATTTCCATGGATGGTATCAAGGCCGCACAGCTTCCGGAAATGCCGTTTGACAGCTTCTTCGGTGAAGGAACCGGCGCTGGCGTCATCTTCGGCGCAACAGGCGGTGTTATGGAAGCGGCCCTGCGTTCCGCATACTTCCTGATCACAGGAGAAAATCCTCCTGTGGACGCATTCCAGAATGTTCGCGGCATGGACGGCTGGAAAGAAGCTACGTTCACGGTTGCCGGCATTAAACTGCGCGTTGCAGTGGCCAATGGGCTGGGCAACACCAGAAAGCTGATCGAAGCAATCAAGCGCGGTGAAGTAGCCTATGATTTCGTAGAGATCATGGCATGTCCGGGCGGATGCTCCGGCGGCGGTGGACAGCCGATCCACGACGGAACGGAAATGGCCGCCCTCAGAGGAAGTGAACTCTACAACATTGACAACACACTGGAAATCAGATTCTCCCATGAGAACCCGACCGTCCTCATGAGTTATGAAGAGTACTTCGGCGCGCCGAACTCAGAAAAGGCGCACCACCTGCTCCATACAGATGTATCACAGTGGAGACTGTAAAACCAACAGAGGTAAGACATGGCTGAATATAA
>SVCS01000018.1:0-25119 GCA_015058205.1 Clostridiales bacterium | reverse complement strand
ATCGAGTACATTCTGGAGAGCATCAAGACCATCTACAGCATCAAGCATAAGAATGGTGCTATCCGCAGAGTCAACGTGAACATCGCCGCGACAACGGTTGAGAACTACCGTAAGCTCAAGGAAGCCGGCATCGGGACCTATATCCTGTTCCAGGAAACCTACAACAAGGAAGCCTACGAGCATCTCCACCCGACCGGACCGAAGAGTGATTATGCTTATCATACGGAAGCGATGGATCGCGCCATGGAAGCCGGCATCGATGACGTCGGCTGCGGCGTTCTTTACGGGCTCAATAATTACAAATACGATTTTGTCGGCATGCTCATGCATGCGCACCACCTGGAGAAAACTTACGGCTGCGGGCCGCACACCATCAGTGTCCCGCGCGTACGTCCAGCAGATGATATCGATCCGGATGAGTTCGACAACGGCGTACCTGACGATGTCTTCAAGAGAATCGTAGCAGTGCTCCGTATCGCAGTGCCTTACACCGGCATGATCATGTCTACCCGCGAAAGCGCGAAGACCCGGCGTGAGTGCCTGGAAATCGGAATCACACAGATCAGCGGCGGAAGCAGAACGAGCGTAGGCGGTTACGCAGACGAACTGGATGAATTGGGCAAATTTGATTCTGAAGATACCGCCCAGTTTGACGTCGAAGACAGACGCACCCTTGCGGAAGTCGTCGACTGGCTCATTGATCTTGGTTATGTGCCGAGCTTCTGCACAGCATGCTACCGGGAAGGCCGCACAGGCGACCGCTTCATGAGTCTGCTCAAATCCGGCCAGATTGCAAACTGCTGTCAGCCGAACGCCATGATGACGCTCAAAGAGTTCCTCATGGATTACGCCAGCGAAGAAACAAAGGTCAAAGGCGATGCACTGATTGAAGAGAAACTGTCGCTGATTCCGAGCGATAAGGTTCGGGAAGTCTGCCGCCAGCACCTGAAGGAAATCGAAAATGGCAACCGTGATTTCAGATTCTAAATCTCGTCCAATGGACGACAACACCATCATAGCGCTTCTTTCCGGCAAAGGCCCGGATGAGGCTTTGTTTGAAGAAGCAGACCGCATTCGCAGAGAAATCTATGGCGATGCGGTCTATTTGCGCGGTCTGATTGAGATTTCCAACTACTGCAGGAACAACTGCTACTACTGCGGCATCCGCAAAGGCAACACAAAGCTTGACCGCTACCGTCTGGACAAAGACACAATACTCGCCTGCTGCCGGGATGGCTATCATCTCGGTTTCCGCACCTTCGTGCTGCAAGGCGGCGAGGATCCGTACTACGGAGATGAGCCGTACGGCGGCGCAGATGGCGATGCACTTCTCTGTGACATCGTCTCGGAGATTCATACACGTTACCCTGATTGCGCAGTCACACTATCCGTCGGCGAACGCTCACGGGAAAGCTACCAGCGTCTTTTTAACGCCGGCGCCCGCAGATATCTGCTCCGCCATGAAGCTGCGTCACCAGATTTATACAGAACGTTGCACCCAGCGGAAATGAGTCTTGAAAACCGCATGCGCTGCCTCTATGATTTAAAAGAGATCGGCTATCAGGTTGGCGCAGGACTTATGGTCGGCGCCCCGGGTCAGACACTGGAACATCTACTGGATGACATCCATTTCATGCAAAAGCTGCAGCCTGACATGATTGGCATCGGTCCCTATCTGCGCCACTCGGACACTCCGTTCGGGAAGAGTACTGCCCAATGTGCGCAAGGGCTTCGAAAAGAACAGAAACTGGAGCTGACCTTACGGCTTCTGGCTGTTCTCCGCATTCTGTTCCCATTTGCTCTGCTCCCTTCGACCACAGCACTGGGGACCATAGATCCTAACGGCCGTGAGCTTGGACTGAAGGCAGGCGCCAACGTCGTTATGCCGAACCTGTCCCCTGCCGATGTCCGTGAACAATATGAACTGTACGACAACAAAATCTGCACAGGAGAAGAATCCGCACAATGCAGGAACTGTTTGGAACTGCGCGTCATATCCGCCGGATACCGTATTGTTACAGATATTGGAGATGTGAAGCGCACCGCTTCAGAAGGAAACGCAAACCATGGGACTGAATAACACCCCGAGAGCCAACAGATTACACATCGGAATATTCGGACGCCGCAACGCAGGCAAATCCTCTTTGATCAACGCACTGACCGGACAGAATCTGGCCATTGTTTCTGATACACCGGGAACAACCGCAGATCCTGTGTTCAAGTCCATGGAGCTTCATCCAATTGGTCCAGTCGTCTTCATAGACACAGCCGGTTTCGACGATGAAGGCGAACTTGGACAGCTTCGTGTTGCTAAGACAGAAGACATCATCAAGAGGACGGATATTGCTGTCCTGGTTGTCGATGGCTGCGTTCTGACGCCGCAAGATCTTGCCTGGCGGAAGCAATTGTGCGACGCCGGCATTCCAACAATCACTGTCATCAGCAAATGCGACACACTCACGGAATCCCAGCGCAGCGCTGCTGCACAGGATGCAGAAGACGCAATCTTCGTCAGCGCAAAGACCGGTGAAGGCATTGATCTTCTACGCGCAGCGATCATCAATGCAGTTCCGGAAGAATATGTGCAGGAACAGCTCCTGAGCGGACTGATTGACGATGGCAGTCTTGTGCTGCTTGTTATGCCGCAGGATATTCAGGCTCCGAAGGGCCGTCTGATCCTGCCGCAGGTACAGACGATCCGTGAGTTGCTAGACCGCAAATGCACCGTAGTCTCTACAACGGCAGATGGTTATGAAACCGCTCTCGAGCGGTTGAAGTGCCCGCCTGACCTCATCATTACAGATTCCCAGTGTTTCTCTCAAGTCTATGAGAAGAAACCAGCTGCCAGCGCTTTGACATCCTTCTCGATTCTCATGGCTGCTTCCAAAGGCGATCTTGATGTCTTTATCGATAGCGTTTCTGCCCTCGACAAGGCGCGCGGCACTTTCCGCGTCCTCATTGCCGAAGCCTGCACGCACGTGCCGCTTCAGGAAGATATCGGAACCATCAAGATTCCGATGCTTTTGCGTAAGCAGTTCGGTGAACAGGTCGAAATCACAAATGTCCGCGGAAATGATTTCCCTAAGGTTGAGGAACTGAAACAGTACGACCTCATCATTCACTGTGGTGCCTGCATGTTCAATCGCAGACACGTTCTGAGCCGCATCGCTGCTGCGCAGGAAGCCGGCGTACCGATGACCAACTACGGTATTTTCCTGGCCTATGCGGCGGGGATTCTCGATAAAATCCAATTCTAAACCATCCTCTATTTAAATACTAAAAATGAACAATATGTTTCATATATTGATTGAAAACATATTCTTTTTATGAAAAAATGAAAATATAAACAAGCTTATTCGTACACTGCATTCAGATGAATCAATCTGGTCAGGAGGCATTCAATGATCAACAGAGACGAACATAAAAGCTTCTTTATGATTGATCCCGCAATTGTTGAGGACAACAAGAAGTCTTATGCGATCCAGGAGAGCTACAAGGAAACATACGGCCTTGACACTCTTGGCATCAATCCATCTATTGTCCACCGCAATCTCAGTCCTACTGTTCTAATTGAGAAAGCTATCAGAAATGGCGAAGGTATCCTGACGGATACAGGTGCTTTGGCCGTCACCACGGGCAAATTCACAGGCAGATCACCACATGATAAATACATCGTCGATACTGACGGCGTGCATGACCTGATCAGCTGGGGTGATGTCAATCATCCAATCAGCAGGGCTGTTTTTAACGCACTGAAAGACGAGATGTGCCAATTCCTTAGCGGTAAAGAGATTTTCATTTTCGACGGTTACGCCGGAGCGGATCCGCAGCACAGGCGGAAGTTCCGCATCATCAATGAGCTGCCGTCGCAGAACTTGTTCATCCGAGATCTTCTCATCAGACCGACATCTAGCGAAAAGGAAAACTTCGGAGAAGCGGACTACACGATTCTCGTCGCGCCGGGTTATAAATGCAACGCCAAGCGCTACGGCATCAATTCTGAAGCGGCCATCATCATCGACTATGAGGCTCATTTCGCAATCATCGCAGGCTCACAGTATTCCGGAGAAATCAAGAAGACAGTCTTCTCGATCATGAACTTCGCGATGCCGCTTGAAGAAAATGTTCTGCCGATGCATTGTTCCGCGAACATGGATCCGGAGACAGGAGACACCGCGATTTTCTTCGGTCTTTCCGGTACTGGCAAGACGACTCTTTCGGCTGACCCGAACCGCGATCTGATTGGTGATGACGAGCACGGCTGGTCTGACAGAGGCGTGTTCAACTTCGAAGGAGGCTGTTACGCGAAGTGCATCGACCTCGATAAAGCCAAGGAACCTGAGATCTATCACGCCATACACTTCGGCTCGGTACTTGAGAACGTCGTAACAGATGATGAGCATGTTCCCGATTACTCCGACAGGTCCCTGACGGAGAATACGAGAGTCGGATATCCCATCGACTTCATCCCTAATGCAAGTGAAAACGGCAGAGGCGGTATCCCTAAGGTGGTACTCTTCCTGACCGCGGATGCTTTTGGAGTATTCCCTCCGATTTCGAAGCTGACCCGCAATGCGGCCATATACCACTTCGTAACAGGTTTTACTGCGAAACTCGCAGGGACAGAGCGCGGCATCAAAGAACCGCAGCCTACTTTCTCCACTCTCTTCGGCGAGCCGTTCATGCCGCTGCGCACAGAACGCTACGCGGAGATGTTCGGAGAACGCCTGGACACTTACGGAACACAGGTTTATCTTGTAAACACCGGTTGGTCAGGAGGCGCATTCGGAACAGGCAGCCGTATCAAACTCGCATACACGAGAGCCATGGTCACAGCTGCAATCAACGGAGATCTTGAGCACGCTGAATATATTCACGATGACAGATTCAACCTTGAGATTCCGCTGAACATTGAGGGCGTCCCTCCTGAAATCATGATTCCGAAGAACACCTGGGCAGATCCGGAAGCTTACGAAAAACAAGCGGATGAACTTGCAGAGATGTTCATTGAAAACTTTGAAAAGAAATATCCGGACATGCCTGCAGAAATTGCAGCAGCAGGTCCAAAAGGGAAATAAGCATATAAAAGCAGAAAGGAACCACTATGTATAATATTGATAATGTCGACATTCAGATTTTGAATCTTCTGAAGATGGATGCACGTATGCCCCTTGATGAACTCGCTTCACAGACAGGACTTACGACTTCTGTCATCTCAGAGCGCCTCACAAACCTTGAAAATTCAGGTTACATCAAAGGTTACCATGCAGATATTGACTTAGAGAAAATCGGTTACAAAATCAAGGCGTTCGTTCTGATGTCAGTACTCCCTGACGATCAGCGCAGATTCTATGATTTTATCCAGAAAAAAGACTGCATTCTTGAATGCAGCCACATCACCGGTCAGTTCTCGATGCTTCTGAAGGTCATCTTCCCTACCACTTCAGAGCTCGACACCTTTATTGGCGAACTGCAGGAATTCGGTAAGACAGAGACGCAGGTCGTTTTCTCAACGGTTCTTGAGAGATTCTGACAGAGCATACGGGATACAGAAAAACAAAAGCGCAGCTGTATTGAACTGCGCTTTTTTATTTGCCATTATATTTCATATGTATGGTACATGAATGTGATACGAGGGTTATACGAAGGCATACTGTTTCAGGCGTTCAAAGGCTTCCTGCACTCTCGACAGCGGCAAGGCCAGATTCATCCGGATGGAATCTTCCCGGTTGAACTGCCGTCCGTCCTGCCAAAGCACGCCCACTTCTACACCGGCCAGCAGCAACTCATCAAGGGTTTTATCATGCTCTTTCAACCACTGACCACAATCCAGCAGCAGCATGTAAGTGCCTTCCGGCTTTGATACTTCCACGCCTTTGAAATTACTCTTGATAAACTCATATGCAAAATCAACATTCCCTGTGAGAACAGTCCTCAGTTCATCCACCCATTCCATGCCTTCATCCTTGTAGGCGCCAATCAGCGCATGCATGGACAGGACATTCATGGCATTGTAAACGCTCAGGGCGGACTGTCTTTTGATTCTTGCGCGGAGATAATCGTTGTAGATGATGTGGTAGCTTCCTACCAATCCAGCAAGATTAAATGTTTTAGACGGCGCGTAGAATGCTACCGTCCTATTGCGGGCATCCTCTGAAACAGACTGGAGCGGAATATGCTTGTGCCCTTCCAGAATCAGATCGGACCATATCTCATCTGATACAACGTAAACATTGTTTCTCTCAAATATCTCAAATGCCCTTTCCAGCTCTTCTCTTTCCCATACGCGTCCTGTCGGATTGTGCGGTGAACAGAATATGGTCGTGTGGATATGGTACTGGCGGATCTTCTTCTCCATATCATCGTAGTCCATTCTCCAGACACCATTCTCATCCCTCACCAGTTCGCTGCCGATCAGATGGTATCCCATCTGTCCGACTTCCTCCAGGAAACCAACATACGTCGGTGCATGGACAAGCACATTGTCACCCGGAGAACACAGAACCGCCAGCGCACTGAGTACGCCGCCGAGCACGCCATTCTGGTAACCAATGTGTTTCTGCTCCAGTCCTGTTACGCCATTGCGCACTTCCTGCCAGCGAATGATGCTGTCGTAATACTCTTTTCTCGGTCCGAAGTAACCGAAGGCAGGGTGCTTCGCCCGCTCAATCATCGCTTCGCATATGGTCGGTGCCGTCGGGAAATTCATATCGGCGACCCACATTGGGATCAAGTCAAATCCTTCTTTTATTTTGCCTACCGGCGCGATGCCGTATGGGTCTTCATCAGGCGCAACCGCGATGGAATCCATCCCGGTTCTGTCCAAAATGCTGGTAAAATCGTATTTCATCCTTTTCTCCCCTTATAAGTCGAATGCTTCTGCAAGTGATACAATTGCCTGCGCTTTATCTGCTGCATTGATGGTTGCCGAAATAGATATTTCAGAGGTTGTGATGTTGTAATGCGGTATGCCCTGTTCTGACAGAGTCGCGAAGACCTTGCCCGCGACGCCTGTGTGTGTTGCCATACCGACGCCTACCAGTGAAATCATGCAGATATCTTCTTTTTTCTCTGTTTCCAGGGTGTTGAATCTTGCATTGATTGCCAACGCTTCATCGATTCTCTTGATGTCATCGTGCTCACAGCTGAAGGAGACAACACTGGTGTCACCCTGATACGGCTGCTGCGCAACGACGTTCAGATTCACCTTCAGATCTCCCAGCAGTTCGAACAATTCCGCGATTTCTTCACCCTTGCTCGGTATGCCTTTGATTGTATATATCACTACATCATCAAATGTGCTGATTCCGCTAACGGCTGCTTCTCCTACGATCAGATTTCTGTTCACGATAAATGTCCCTCCGGTTTTTTCTTCTTCGAATGCTGGTCCTACATATATTTTTACATCCAGCATGTGCGCCAGCTCTATCGCATCTGCTTCCAGATCCCCTTCCCCGAGCATGGTCAGTTCCAGGGCTTCATCATAACTGATGATATCAAATTTCTTTCTCTCCTCTGTGACTCTCGGATCAATCACATATACTTTTTTCGTCAGTCCATACAGTTCACAGTCACAGCCGAGCGCTCCCGCAATGGCAACTGCTGTCGCAGCAGCTCCGAAACGCCCTTTCCGGTCACTCATGGTGTATTCACCGATTCCCTGGAATCCGGCGATGACCGGAATGAGCCCTTGCTCAAGGGTTTTGTATATCTCATCGAGGATGATCTCGTGTTTACCGCTCTCAACGTCAAGAGCACTCAATGAGTGACCCTTGATGTCGCTGATCACTTTTGCCGGAACACCTCTATGTTCCAACGCGCTGGCCATCAAAGCTGCCGTCTGATATTCGCTCGCCGAGAAGAGTGCATCCAGTTCCTCTTTGCCGATGCCTTTATCGAACTCCGCAGCTCTGTCCATCATTTCACTGGCGATATCGTGCATTGCGGCAGTGACCAGAACGAGCTGTCCCAGCTGCCCGCGATGATTCGCGACATAATCTGCGATCTTCGTCAGGTCTTCATTGTTTTTCAGGTAATCGCCGCCATACTTCTGTACGAGATACATCTGTCTATCCTCCGTCTTGTTATTGTTGTATAATTTTAACATGATGAAGGAGGCAAAGACAATGGCAAAGCTCAAGAAGACAAATGTAATGCGTCTTTTAGACCAGGCGAAAATCCCATACACAGCGCACACTTATTCAGACTCAGAAGCCATCAGCGGGGTGGAGGTTGCATCCGTCCTCGGACAGGATGTCGCCTGTGTATTCAAAACACTGGTAACAGAAGGAGCAGGCAAAGTACCTGAGCATTATGTCTTCATGGTGCCTGTTGCCGAGGAGCTCGATCTCAAGAAGGCAGCCTCTGCTGTCGGCGAGAAAAGTATTCAGATGATCAAATCAAAAGAGCTTCTCCCTCTAACCGGATACATCCATGGGGGATGCTCTCCAATCGGAATGAAGAAGCCTTTCAAGACTGTCATTCATCAAACAGCTGCCGATAAAGAAATCTGCCCGACCATATTCTTTAGTGCGGGCAGAATCGGATTTCAAATTGAATGTGAAGTCGGTGATCTGGAGAAGATCATACCGCTTCAATTTGCGGATATCATTATTTAGTTTTCCATCATTTTCGCTTTTTCTTTTTCGGAGATATATCTGTTCTGCTCCGGATGCAGCTCATCGTATGTCATCTTGAGCTCCTTCAGACGTCCTTTCTTGGCCGCCAGAATCAGGCATATGATACCGAGCAGCGCGTCAGCTAAAACCGCAGGAATTGCGCCTTCCACACCGAAGTCAAAGTTGTAGATCAGATTGCTCTGCGCATTCATCGCATCCATTTTGTAAATGGACGCCTCTGAAACCAGTCCGCTGTTTGGAAGCCCGAACAGGAAATTCTGGGTGAAGTTCCACGCTGTATGAATCCCCATCGGGAACCAGATGCTCTTTGTATACCATTTCGCAATGGAGAAGCCGAATCCGCAGATAATAATATCGAGAATCGGCAGGACATCCGCGCCCGGATTGGACATATGGAGTGCTCCAAAAAACGCTCCATTGACAAGAATCGCAACCCATAGAGGATAATGCACATTGATTCTCTCATAGATAAATCCTCTGCACCACAGTTCTTCGGATGTGCTCTGGATGAAGACACAGACAAGCGCAAAGAGCATAAACGGTATCTCCGCAAGGGCAAAATCCAGATAAAGCTTGATATCACCATGGACGAGCGCACAGACGATGCAGCCAAAGTTCATGATGAATCCGACCAGCAATCCCTGCATCAATGTCTTCATACCGTTGTTCTCATAGGTGGGGAGGAACGATTTGAAAACAAAGCGATTGCGTTTCGTTACCGCCGTATAAACAAGAATGCCTACAAACGGAACAATCGTGCTAAGATACATCTCAATGACGAAAAACATTTCATTTGATAGATCCAATCCTATCATCTCCAAGAAGCCGCGACTTGAAACCACTGCCTCCAGAGTTGAAAAGATAATTACATACCATATGAATGCAATCACTAATATCCAGATGATTCTGTTGTTGATTACCGTTTTTCTCATTATAGCCCGCATCTGCCCTTCATTGTATTACTTCAGTTTCGCATTATCTACGACAAATTCAAGGACTTTGTCCCTAAGTACCTGTATGTCATAGTAATTGGTTTTCACGTAATCTTCTACGCTCATCCCTGCTGCTTCTTCAAATTCTTTTGCAGTCATATCATTGGACTCAAGTATTTCGTTGTAGAAGTCTTCCATGTCACTCTTCTTGACCTTGATGCCTTCCTTCTTGGCAATAGCATGGAGCGCCAGTTTCTCCTTCAGCGATTCCTTGGCCATTTCTTTGTACCGATCTTCTGTAATACCCATGGCTTCCGGAGACATGCCGTACTGATCCGCCATACGCTGATACTGTACCTTCTGAATCTCGGTCTCATCCTTAATCATGCCCTTTGGATACTTCTTGACCTTGGTCTTAGCAAGGACCTTCGCCCAAAGGTCTTCCTGAAGCTGTGTCTCTGCATCTTCTTTAGCCTTCTTCGTCAATTCCTTCTTGACGGATTTCTCATAATCCTTCTTGTTGTCAAATTTGGAGACGGACTTGATGAATGCTTCATCGTAATCAGGTGTGACCAACTGCTGTTTGCTGTTTATCGTAACATCGAATTCCGCATCTTTTCCTGCCAGTTCAGCGGCCTGGTAGTCTTTCGGGAATGTCACGTTAATGGTGTATTTCTTTCCGACTTTCTTGCCGATCAGCGAATCCTCAAAACCCGGAATCATGGTTCTGGATCCTATTTCAAGATCCTGTTTCTCTGCAGTACCGCCTTCGAAGGTTTCACCGTCTACTCTTCCGGTGTAGTCGATGTTGATCGTATCACCGTCCTTGACTTTTCCCTTCTTGACAGTCTCGGTCTTACCAGCTGCTTCAAGACGGCTCTGGATCTCCGCCTGCACGTCCTTGTCGCTGATCGATACCTTGACCTTTTCGCCTTTCAGCCCCTTATATTTACCGACCTTTACTACCTTGTCGTAATTGATTTTGCTGTAAGGATCCGCGTGATCGTAGATGATGATACCAGCACTGGCTAATACCATAGCGACGATGATTGCCGTCATGATCCAGGTACTCTTTTTGACCTTCTGATACCACGGAATTTTAACTTCTTCGATAACTTTTCTCTTCTTTGACATAATAAAACCTCCAGAGCATATTGTACTTGTTGTCCCAGAGATTTGCAACCTGCTGAAAGTATCTCCTAAGCTGTTGATTCCAAAGAGCGAATATGCTTTAATAAATTCAGACAAAAGATACAAACAAAAAGGAGATACGAAATGAATAGACTCAAAGAAGGAATCGTGGAAGTTGACGGCATTGTACTGAGTCCTGAAACGACACTTGCAGATATGGAAAACATCGGCATCGAAAAGGCTGTTCAGAGATTTCATGGAAATCAGTATCTGGAAGTCATCTTCAATCAGCCAATCGAAGATGATGGTGTGACCTTCCAGGTTTCCATCAAAGTATCACAGGTCAACGACAGCAAAGTCATTCTTCTCGATCCGAAACTGAATGTTCCAATCAGAGACATTGTTGATGAGAGCCGCGCCAAGCAGGAAATCTGCGAAGAATGGCTGAAACGGAACATTGGTGTTGAGCCGACAAGAGACACGGACGATGGTATCGTCTATTCTTTCCCTTGGGGGCACCTCACCAGCACTGCTGCAGAACACATCAATTTCGGTCACATCGATGGTTGCATTCTGCTCACTTACGACGATCTTCCAATGAGAGCTCTGTAGCTGCGCAATTCATTTAAATGTAATGAGACTCCGGCACGCCGGAGTCTTTTCTATTGCTCTTAGAATCCCATTCCTCACTTCCTCTGTTCTCATTTTTTCTGAAAGTCTGACTCAGGGTCGATCATCTGTCTCCATCCAAACCGTTTGATGGAGAGCAGAACAGATACGATGATAATGACCTCATTGATGATTGCCGAGTATGCACCTACAAGGATATCGTAGATGATCCAAGGCGGTGAGATGCAAGTCAGTCCAGCCAGACGTATGATACCTGCGTTGTTCGTATACATGCCAATCGTCCCAAAAGTCATGATAAACAGCGGGATCAGACTGATCGGACCATCCCAGGTGTAATAAGTGATCGCCGCAGCTGCCGCAATAAACACAACGATCCATCCCTTGAACCTGACCCATGCCCACTGGTTGCATCTGCTCAGCATGAGATTTCTGGTGATGACGAAGAGCTGGCTGATACAGCCGCTGTAAGCACCCAGAAGCAGATATTGGATTGCAAAGGCAGCACAGCCCGCTGACTGCAGAAGATATAATCCTTTATTCGATTTTACCTGATACGAGAGCAGGAAGCATATGGTCGCTATGATTCCGAAGCTCTGCACAAATAAAAAATGAAAGCTCATATTCTAATCTCTGTTCATTTATTTATGATACAATGACTATTGGTATCGTGCATCCAAACATCAAGCAAGAGGTTTTATGAAACAACAGCTAAAGGGAGAAGGTTTATTATTTCTCGCTGCTCTCATCTGGGGCGTGTCATTTGTCTTTCAGAAAGTGGGAATGGATTACGTCGGTCCAATGACATTCGGACTGATGCGATTCTCTATTGGTTCTATTGCGTTGTTTCCGTTTATTGTTGCATACGATCGGCATATCGCGTCAAAAGGTCTCACGCCTATGCACTTCAGTGACCGTACACTGCTGAAGGCCGGTATTCTGACAGGACTTGCCAACTTTGGTCTTAGCTCTTTTCAGCAGATCGGTCTTGTCTATACAACAGCCGGCAAAGCCGGCTTCATCTCAGTTATGTATGTGGCGCTGGTTCCTGTTTTTATGATTTTCCTGCGGCGAAAAGTGCACCGTCTGACCTGGCTTTGCATTGCATTCGCCCTGGTCGGTCTTTACCTTTTATGCATGAGCGGCTCCGCCGGCCAGTTCCTCCACCTCCAGCTCGGTGATGGTCTTGTGCTGCTCAGTTCGGTCTTTTCCGCTTGTGAAATCATTCTGATCGATCACTATGTGGACCGAGTCGATCCGTTCAAACTTTCTTTCATGCAGTTTGTCATAGCAGCGCTTCTGTCAGGAGTTTGTGCTTTTGCATTCGAAACCGTTCATGTGGATGCGATCATCGACTGCCGCATTCCTATCTTATACACAGGTCTTCTGGAAATCGGTGCGGCCTATACGCTGCAGATCTTTGGCCAGCGTACTGCGCCGCCTGTGATGGCTACCATCATCATGAGCCTGGAGTCTGTGTTCGCTGTCCTAAGCGGCGCTGTATTTCTTCATGAGGTCATGAGCGGCCGTGAAATCACCGGGTGTGTCATCATGTTCATCGCCCTGCTCCTCGTTCAGATTTCCGATGCTCCTAAGAAATAATATCCACATCCTGCAGGAAGCGCAGCAATCCCGGAGGCGCTTCTGCCATATCTTCAAGATTCGTCCAGCCAATCTCGATCATCTTGTTACCGCCGTGATAATCGCTGCCGGCAGTAACATACAAGTCAAATTGATCTGCAAAAGCAAGACATTCACTCTGAATCTTTGGAGAGAAGCCAGAGTAATATGCCTCCACGCCTGCAAGTCCGAAGCCTATCAGATGCTGCAGCCTCTGCTCCATCTCTTCGCCCAGAATCAGGTCATCTCCATCCCCATAAGTCGGATGGGCCAGGACCGGTATCCCGCCGCTTTTCAAGATGCCGTGGATGGCGTCTTCCGGACGCACATGTTCGTTTCTGAATTCCCTTTTATTGATGTAGTTTTTGATGGCATCCTGGATAGTCTCCGCGTAGTCGTGCTGAATCATCAGATTTGCAATATGCGGCTTGCCAGGGTTGTCTTTTGACAACAACTCGTTGATTTCTTCCTCTGAAAACCAGAATTGAAACTCCTTCTGCAGGAACTCCAGACGTGCCTTTGTTTTTTTCATGCGCATCTCATGTCCCTCT
Organism: Clostridiales bacterium; assembly: GCA_015058205.1. Classification (GTDB taxonomy): domain Bacteria; phylum Bacillota; class Clostridia; order Peptostreptococcales; family Anaerovoracaceae; genus Lentihominibacter. The sequence continues at coordinate 11,619 of SVCS01000018.1, read as the reverse complement.
GCTACGACTTCTGCGATGCCGGGAACATCAGGATCATATCCATATCCGAGAATATGGTATTTGCCCATTTCATCTTCACAGGAAAACTCAATGCCCCGCACGAATGCCGTCCTCTGTTCCGGCTCTATTGCCGCCAGCATTGGCGGAATCATGATACCCGCTTTGATGGAATCATGATCTGTAACGGAGAACAAGTCAAGTTCAGCCTTTCGAACATTCTCAATAATCTCCTTCAGACTGTCCGTTCCATCCGATATTAGTGTATGTAAGTGTAAGTCTACTTTATTCATTTTTTTGCTGTTACTTTGATTGCTCAACTTCTTTTATGTCTTTCTGCGATGCTTCTTTCAGTGAATAGGTATCAAAAGCAGGTTCACTCGGCAACTGTATTTCGATGCGGTTGATCTTGTCCAGATGAACTTCGCCTCGTTTCATCTGCAGATCAAAGACATGTCCGCCCCATTTGCGGTCTTCCGAAATGAAGTGCAGATGCCATCCCGGCGCATTGATTCCATCCATGTAGTCCGGATAATAAATGCACACCATGGTCCCGCGGATCTGTTTGAAACAGAAAGACTTCTGCGTCTTCCCTAAAATGTCCTTCAACTCAACATGATGGGAACGATACGCAGACTCCGATCTGGCATCGACACGCTCAAAATCACCTTCGATCTTCGCGATATGCATGCTGTTCAGACCGAAGTCTTCCTCAATCTTCAGATTGAGTTTCATTTTAAGATGCTCTATATCCGGAATTTCAGACAAAGTGAAAATCCTGTCCCCCTGCAGGTTTGCAACGGAGGCAAATGGAACTCCAATATCCGGCGGCATTTCTGTGATGGAACCTTCTTCCGCTGCCTGATAACAATGACGATCTACAACAATCATCTCTCCATTCACATCTTCGAAGGTTCCAAGTCCGGTATTGCCATGAGACAAGAGCTCGTCCGTACGCACCACCGAACGGGTATATCCAAGGGCCAGCGCCTGAAGTGTTGATACCTGATACATACAATTTTTATCCATGTTCCTATTGTAGCACACAGCCACGCTCTGTTGTTGTTTATTATGCCCGCCTATATTATACTTTTTCTATGACGGATACAAACCTTACTAAAACTGAATCATTATCCGGCTTGCTGCTGGAGTGGTACGACGAGAACAGGAGAATCCTGCCCTGGCGCGAGGATCCTTCCCCTTATCATGTCTGGCTGTCGGAGATCATGCTGCAGCAGACGCGCGTAGAGGCAGTCCGCGATTATTACGCACGGTTTCTGGAAGCTCTCCCTACCATCGAGGCTCTCGCAAAGGCTGACGAAGATCTTTGCACGAAGCTCTGGCAGGGACTCGGATACTATAGCCGCGTCCGCAATCTGCACAAAGCCGCTGTACAGATCATGGAAGAGTACGGCGGAGACATGCCGCGTTCATCCAGGGAACTGCAGAAACTATCCGGCATCGGGCCTTACACGGCTGCAGCCATCGCATCGATCTGTTTCGATGAGCGGATTCCTGCCATTGACGGCAATCTGCTGCGCGTCTTCTCCAGAATGACCGGTTATGAAATCGACATCAAAAGCAACGCTGCAAAGGCAGCCGCGCTGGCGTTTTATGATGCTGTCTTTCCGCAAACACGCTGCGGCGATTTCAATCAGGCTCTGATGGATCTCGGCGCAACGGTCTGTCTGCCGAACGGTGCACCCCATTGCGAATCCTGCCCGTGGGCAGAGCATTGCCGCGCAAAGGCTGACGGAACCTGGCAGCAGCTTCCTGTCATCCTGCCAAAGGCTAAACGCACCATTGAACACAAGACCGTTTTTCTAATTTACTATCAAGGGAAACTTGCACTGCGCAGGCGTCCTGATAAAGGACTTCTGGCAGGTCTCTATGAGTATCCCAACGCCGAGGGTACGCTCCGGCCTCAAGAGCTCTCTGAATATCTCCGTACCTTAGGCTTTTCTGCAGTCCAGACCCGTTCCCTGGGGACAGCGAAGCACATCTTCACACACAAAGAATGGCACATGACGGGCTGGGAAATATTAGCCGATGAGTGGGAGGAATTTTCCTCCGGCAAACCTCGCCGGCACGAGCTATTCCTGGCTTCCGCCTCTGACCTTCAAGACGTTTATTCAATCCCGTCTGCGTTTGCGAAATACACCAAGCAGATTCGCACAGATTATCTGGACTAATCCGCGTACCCATACCGTTTGCGCAGCGTCACGACGAAGATAATGACAGGAATGATCGATCCAACCTCTGCGACTGACGCGGAAAACCAGACGCCGTTTAAGCCGAAGAAAATCGGAAGAATCATCACGGAACCGATTTCACAGATGACGACGCGCACAGTTGCAATGAACGCGGATACGACGCCGTTGTTCAGAGCGGTAAACATGCCTGTTACGAAGATATTGATGCCGCATGTGATGAAAATCAGAGCGTAGATGCGCATTCCGTGAACCGACATGTCCACAAGGCCAGCATCATAACCTATGAAAATGGAGACCAGCGGACGGGCGAATATGACAAGTATGGCAAACATCATCAGCCCACCGCCTTCCATCAGAATCATACTCTTCTTGAAGAGATTCTTCATTTCCACACGATTATCCGCACCGAAATTGTAGCTGAACAGAGGCTGAACACCCATGTTATAGCCGGCGAAAACCGCAAAGAAGATAAAGGTGCAGTACTGCATCACGCCAAAGGCAGCAACGCCGTCAGCACCGGCTAGACGCAGCAGTTGGAAGTTATATAACATGGTAACAACTGATTCAGAAATGGTGGATACAAATTCGGACAGTCCATTTGTGCAAGCCTTCCGAAGCGCACGGAACTCCACCCGCGGTCTGCCGATCCGAAGCAGACTGTCGTTGGGCCTGCTGAAGTAAATCAGCGGCACAATCCCTCCGACCACTTCGCTGATTCCTGTCGCGATAGAAGCTCCCGCAACACCCCAGTGAAATACCACAATCATGAAGAAATCCAGTACGATATTCGCAAGACCTGCAATCACCGTGATCCAGAATCCCAAACGCGGCTTTTCGGCAGTGACAAATAAAATCTGAAACAGAAACTGAAGCATATAACAAGGAACTGTAATCATGCCGATGATGCCGTACACCATGCAGTCCCTGACCATGCGTTCTTCCACGCCGATAATCTCAATGGCTGGCCTTAAAATGAATACGCCTAAGACGGCCATGACGATGCCGACCGCGATGCATATGTAAACAAAAAATGAGAAGTATCCGTTCGCCTTTTCCGATTCCTGTTCGCCCAGATTTTTACCGATAATTGCCGCTCCGCCGGTACCGATCATCAGGCCGAACACACCGAGTACAGAAAAGATTGGGAATGTAACATTGACCGCTGCAAAGGCAACCTTGCCGACAAAATTGGAAATGAACAACCCATCGACGATGCCATAAATGGACAGAAAAATCATGTTCGCAATGGTCGGTAAAACGAAAGCAAACAGTCTTCTGTATGTAAAATGATCTGATAATTGTATTCTGTCTTTTGCACTCATATACTAGTTTAATCTTTTCTGCTAGTTACTTATAGTCTTCACGTTTTAATCTTCTCGATATCTTGCTCCGAAAAACCAAGCTCGCGGAGCACTTCTTCTGTATGATATCCCGTCGGATAGCCTGTATGTCTGTACTCTGGAGGGCACTCTGACAACTTCAGCGGACAGCCCAGCTGCTGGATGCTCTGCGCGGCAGTCTGTCCATAAGCATCCTCTGGGAATGGCACCTGCGGCATCATCTGCCGCACCTGAATCTGTTCGTCTGCCTTTGCTTCTTCCAATGTCATAACTGGTTCCACACAGGCATCCAGAGATGCGAAAATCTCACACCACTCTTGCTGCGTCTTCTGCGCAAAGGCATCCCGCACTTTTTTCTTTGTGTTCGGATCATCCAGTGCCGGTTTCTGTTCTTCTGTAATGCCGAGGCCTTTGCACAGCGCTTTGAAGAATTTAGGTTCCAGCGAACCGACGCTCATATATCTTCCGTCTGCCGTCTCATAAAAATCATATACAGTTCCTCCATTGAGGAGATGTGCTTCTCGTTCTGTCAGAGATCCGCCGCCCAGGTAGGCCGCCCCATCCATTCCGTTGAACGGAACGACGCCGTCCATCATAGAGACATCGATATACTGACCTCGTCCTGTCATATCTCTGTAATGCACTGCGGCGAGAATGCTGATGATGCTGTTCATTGATCCTGCCGCCACGTCTGCAATCTGCACATTCGTAAGAATTGGTCCGGTTTCTTTTCGCCCGGCCTGGGCCATATTGCCGGAGCGGGACAGATAATTGATATCGTGACCTGCCCTCGCTGCAAGAGGTCCTGTCTGTCCATAGCCTGTCAACGAACAGTAAATCAGCCGCGGGTTCAAGGCACACAGCGCTTCATAACCGAGGCCGAGCTTCTCCATGACCCCCGGACGAAACTGCTCGAGAATGATATCATATCCGCCTTCAGTGACCAGCCTGCGGATTGCCTCAACGCCCTCCGGTTTTTTCAGATTAATGAATGCCGTCTTCTTGTTGCGGCCGATCCACGCCGCTACTGCGGTAACACCGCCGGACGGCAGCTTTTGCGTACCTTCAATAATCGGAGGCCATTCTGTCAGAATGTCTTTGCGGCCCGGTGCCGCAATGCTAAGTACCTCCGCACCCATGTCCGCCATCACAAGTGTTGCGTACGGCCCTGGAAGGAGTGTTGAAAAATCCAGTATTTTTAATCCCGTCAATGCGCCCATGTATCAATCCTCCAGATATCTTTACTCCCAAGCATTATCATTATAACACAATATCAGCCTTGGTTTAGGAGATTCGGATAAGATTGTTTTTATTTGGGCTTTTTATTGACGCAACAGGAATAACAGAGATATTATGCAGAGTGTGCCTTTCGGGCACCCAAAATATACATATTATTTAGGAGATAGATAAAATGGAAAATCAACTCGAAAAAAGATACGGCCTGATTACCGCAATCTGCGTTGTAGTCGGTATCGTAGTCGGTTCCGGTGTCTTCTTCAAGGCAGAAAAGATTCTTGTCTGCACTGATGGAAGAACGACACTTGGCATTCTCGCTTGGCTGATTGGCGGTATTATCATGGTTTCATGCGCCTATGTCTTTGGTGTACTTGCGTCACACCATGAAAAGTGCAATGGTATCGTTGACTATGCGGAAGAAATGTGCGGAGAAAAATACGGATACATCGTTGGATGGTTCATGGCTACCATCTATTATCCGACGCTGACCTCTGTTCTTGCTTGGGTTACCGCCAGATACTTCAGTGTTCTGGTTGGATGGGACATTGTCGGTCCTCAATGCATGGCTTTGGCAGGTTTCCTTCTGATCCTGGCCTATGTCAGCAATTCACTCAGTCCAATCATCGCAGGCAAGGTTCAGGTTGCCACAACCGTTATCAAATTCATACCGCTTCTGCTGATGGCAATCGTAGGAACAATTTTCGGACTCCACAGCGGAATGACATTTGAGAATTTCAGCTATGTGGCTCAGGATGCAGGTCCTGCAGGCCCTGCTCTCTTTACAGCAGTCTGTGCAACATCATTCGCTTATGAAGGTTGGATCATCGCAACATCCATAAATTCTGAAATCAAAGACTCCAAGAAGAACCTTCCACGTGCGCTCTTCTTTGGATCTCTGATTGTTGTATTCATTTACATTGTTTACTACATGGGCCTTGCTGGTACTGTCGACAACGAGACGATGATGGCCGGAGGTGAAGAAGGTGCGAAAATTGCCTTTACCACTCTCTTCTCGAGAATCGGCGGTACAGGCGTATTTGTCCTGATTGTCGTATCCTGCTATGGAGTGCTGAACGGTCTCATGATGGCAAATGTCAGGGGCTTCTACTCTTTGGCAATCAGAGGCAAAGGCTACAATCCGAGGATGTTCTGCCAGGTCGATCCTGTCACCAACATGCCGTCCAACGCATCTATCATGGGACTGTTGATTGCCGGCTGGTGGCTGCTGTACTTCTACGGCGCTAATCTCACTGCACCATGGTTCGGCCCATTCTGCTTTGATACATCAGAGCTTCCGATCATCACGATCTACGCGATGTACATTCCGCTTTTCCTCGTGTTGATCAAGAAGATCAAGAATTACAATATCACGCCGATTATTCCAGTCATCGCTATACTCGGTTCACTGTTCATGGTCATCGCCGCGATCTTCGCCCATCGAATGGCGGTTGTCTTCTATCTGATTGTATTTGCTGCAGTGATTATCGTTGGACTGCCGAGAATGAACGCCGTTCCGCTCGACAAACTCAAAACAGACAAGTAGAAAAAAATTATGAGAGGTGTGCAGCTGCACACCTCTTTTGATTCTATTTCATATTCGTTTTTTCCACTCATTGCACACTGTCTTCCAGCAGCCAGCGGAATCCATATCCATCGAAATGGAGCAAGGCGATTCCGTCTCCGGAGGCTTTTATTTCCTCCCCGTTCAGAATATCTTTCCACCCTTGTCCAAACAGCATGATATCAACCGGTTGCTCTGAGAAGTTGAACAGACAGATCAGTGTCTGTTCTCCGTAACGACGAAGCAATCCCATAACGCGGTCATCACCGGTATAGTAAACAAACACATCCGCGTCACTGCGGAAAGCGTCGTATTCCGCTCTGATATCTTTCAGCGTTTGTAGGCCGTCATAAATAATCTGCTGCATCGTGCCTTTTTCAAAACGTTTCTCAGCCAGTGCGAAATCGAATTTCCCCCTATGCACATACCTGCTGTCTTCACAGTGGGCCGGATCCTCATGATAACTGTAATCATTGAGCTGCCCAATCTCATCACCGCTGTAGATGACAGGAATACCTGTCTGACTGAACATCCATGCATGCATCATCAAATCGCAGCTCAGACCACGGTTCAGAGACGCATCACCTTTATTGTCAAGTGCTTCTAATATGCCACACTCCAAACCGCAAAGTGATGCAGTGGTTCCGCACGCTCTGGCGTCTCCTAAGGATTCGTCATCATTATATAGTTCCCCTCGCGACCAGCTCCCCGGCCACTTCCCGGTAAACCAATCGTTCAGGTAGCGCTTGTGCGGTTCCTCACCAATGCCGAACTGACCCAGGAATGCATAGTCCAATCCCCAACCGATGTCATCATGGCAGCGGAGATAATTCTGGAAGAAGCAGTTTTCAGGCAGCCTGCAGACCTGTTCCATCTGGTACTGCAGCAGTCTGACGTCACGGGTTGCCAGTGTGTGCCACGTGGTGCACATGGTCGTTACATTATACAGAATGTCACATTCGGGCTTTTCTGCCGGTCCGAAATATGGAACGATCTGCCGCGGTTCCATGACCACTTCACCCAGAAGTGCAACGCCAGGGCAAGCAATCTGACAGGCCAGATGCATCATTCTCACCAGTGTGTGCACCTGCGGAAGATTCCTGCAGTTTGTTCCAAGCTGTTTCCAAATATACGGAATCGCATCGAGTCTGATGACATCCATTCCCCGGTTTGCAAGGAACAAAAGATTGTCCACCATATCGTTGAAGACCATCGGATTCGCGTAATTCAGATCCCACTGATAATCATGGAAACAGGTCATGACGACTTTCTGCATCTCTTCGCACCATGTGAAGTTTCCCGGTGCTGTCGTCGGAAATACCTGAGGTACGGTCTGCTCAAACTGATTTGGAATATCCCAGGAATCGTAAATGAAAAAGCGATTCTGCGCTGTTTTGTCACCGGCTTTTGCTGCTTTTGCCCATGCGTGCTCATCACTAGTGTGGTTCAAAACGAAATCCAGACACAAGGCGATTCCCTTTTTATGACAAGCGTCGGCCAGAGACTCCAGATCTTCCATCGTCCCCAACTTCGGTCTGACCTTCTTGAAATCTGCTACTGCATATCCTCCATCGCTCTTGCCTTTTGGGGAATCAAGCAAAGGCATGAGGTGCAGATAATTGATGCCGCATTCTTCCAGATAAGGCAGATTCTTTTCGACTTCCTTGAGATTGCCGCCGAAGTTCTGTACATACAGCATCATGCCAAGCAGTTTGTTCGACTGATACCAACTCTGATCTTTCTGACGGATCTCGTCGAGCGCACGAAGAGAAGCCTTTCGCTCGTCTGCGTTCCTGCGAAGCATGTTCTCAAAATACGCAAAGGCTTCCTCATCTTCATAGAGCTCCATATAGAGCCATTTCAGTTCATCCAGCAATTGTGCTTTTGTTGATTCGCTCATATCTATTCTCCGAGTTCTGCTAGCGTCGGCATGGCTGGAATTGCTCCCGGTCTGGAGCATGTCAGGGCCGCCGCGCGGTTTGCAAAGGTCAGCATCGCTTCCAGATGTTCACGTTCCGCAGGAATACTGCCGTTGTTCGCAATCTGCGCTAATACTGCTCCCAGGAAGGTATCTCCGGCTCCGTTTGTATCACATACGCTCACCTCTTCGGCGGGAACGATGCCGTACAGATCTCCTTCGCCTGAATTGCCTTTGCAGCGATAGAATACACCCTCACTTCCGAGAGTGATCATGATCATGCTGATTCCATACTCACCAAGTATTCTGCTTCCTTCCTCCAAATCATCCGTTCCCGTCAGAAGAAGCAGCTCTTCATCTGATATTTTCAGAACATCAATCATATTGAGCGGTGTCTTCATCCAGTTGACCGCGGTTTCTTCACTGTCCCACAGCGCCGCCCTGTAGTTCGGATCGTAGCTGATCAGGACTCCCTTTTCACGGGCGCGCTGCGCCGCTTCCAGCGCCGCACTTCTGGAAGGCTCTGTTGTTAAACTTAGAGACCCGAAATGCAAAATGAAAGGCAATTCTCTGTTTAGGAATGCAGCCGCTTCTTCTTTTAACAACTGTGTATCCGCTCCGGGATCTCTGAAAAACGAGAAACTCCGCTCACCATTGGCATCCACAGAGACGATGGCCAGCGTTGTTGGAACCTCCTCTGATTCAAAAAGAAATGCTGTGTCCACATGATCTGTTTCCAGCGTTTTTCGCAGCTGTGCACCGAACGCATCTTTGCCGATCTTCCCGATAAACCCGGTTTGCGCACCGAGCCGGGACGCCGCGACCGCTACATTCGCCGGCGCACCGCCGGGAAACGCGGCAAACTGCGGGATTCCTTTATTGTCTGTGCCTGTCTGCGTCAGGTCGATGAGAACCTCACCCAGCGTCATGATCTGTGCCATGATAACTGCCTCCTATACCTGAAAGATACAATGTTCATATGCATTGATAATGGTTGTTCCATTCCACTCGCTTCTCTGCGGGATATGGACTCCGTAGTTTTTATGTATGTGTCCGTGTACGAGATACGCCGGATGATATTTTTCCATAAAGTGGACAAACGTTTCAAATCCTCTGTGCGAGATGGAATCAAAATCGTTCAATCCTCTTGCCGGTGCGTGCGTAACCAGAATATCTATTCCGCCGTGCTTGCGGATCGCTCTTCTGAGTTTGCGCACACGTTTTTCCATTTCCGCTTCGGTAAAAGTGTTTTTACCTTCCCGGTATTTGAAGGAACCTCCAAGCCCTGCGATTCGAAGACCGTTGTATTCATACACGGTATCTTCGATGCAAATGCATCCGCCCGGCGGATCTTCAATCAGCATATCATCGTGATTACCGCGTACGTACAAAACCGGACAACTCGCCATTGTTGTCAAAAATTCCAAATAGACTTTATTTAAATCTCCGCAGGCAAGAATCAGATCAATATCATCCAACTTCCCCGGAGAATAGTGTTCATAGTAATATTTCGATTCATCATCAGCGACGGCCAGAATCCTCATCGTTTTTCTGACCGGCTGACGTATCAGTTCCTTGAGCTGCAGAGGGCTTAACGTCTTTACTTTGTGATATCCATTCAGCTCTATGAACATCAGCATGTCATCGCAAAGGGACTTCAGCGTCTTCCCTTTCCCGATTCCAACATATTCCTTATGAAAGTAGTAATAGAAGGAGAGGAAATCTTTACGTTCGTCTTCTGTCCAGTGTTCCCCCGGTCTTTTGCCAACCAAAAACTGTAGGCGCTCATAGGAACCGGGATCGGAAAACTCTACCGTTCTCAGACTGCTCCAGTCATGGAACTTAAGAAACGCTTCATACAGTGCAGCCTCTTCTGTGCCGTCCTGCGCAGAAGGTATTCTGATTACATGGGCATCAATGCTGTCAGCCTCGAAGTACTTCAGTATGCTGACTCTCTTGTTGCCCTCTTCCACATAGAACCTGTTTCTGTATTCATAGACTTTGACAGGTTCCCGTATCCCTTCCGTCAGATGCGCGTTGCAGAGAGTTTTCCACTTGTCTGCAAATTCTGAGGAATTGTCGAGAAGGGGCATAAAATTCCGCGCAAACGCGTTATTACGCCCCTCATGTTTTGTTCCCACCACCAAAGCCAGCGGAATCTGCTCAAAACCCAGATTCCGCCCGGCCGACATCTGTCCGGATGAAACAATCGTCTCCAGACCGATGGGATACGGGGATTCTCCCCGTGCAGTGGCTTTTTTGTATTCTTTTATCGCGAGCTTTTGGGCCTCACGATAATCGTTTTCTGACATGCCCTGATTTCCTTATTCTTTACCACTCAGGATGCAGAAGGTTCTTTTCTGTTTCCTTATCGAACAGGTGAATCTTCTCCATATCAAACGCCAGCTTCGCCTCAGATCCTGTCTTCAGCGGTGAATCAGGCGCAACACGAGCCGTCATCTGAGTGCCGGCTACATCGAAGTACAGGAATACTTCTGCGCCCAGCATCTCGCGAACTTTGATCGTTGTCGATACTGTATGATCTTCATTGGCAGCAAGGAATGCAGGGTCGTCGGAAATGTTTTCCGGACGAATGCCCAGAACAACTGTCTTGCCGTCATATCCGCCGTCGATCAGAACCTGCTTCTCTTCGTCAGGAACATGCAGCACATTATCACCAACCGTCAGTGTGACCTTGTCGCCGTCAACATTGACGAGTGCATCGATGAAGTTCATCTGAGGTGACCCGATGAATCCCGCAACGAAGAGGTTGCAAGGTCTGTTGTACAGATGTTCCGGCGTGTTGATCTGCTGTACGATACCGTCCTTCATGACAACGATTCTCGTTCCCAGTGTCATGGCTTCTGTCTGGTCATGTGTAACGTAGATGATCGTCGTTCCCAGTTTCTCATGGAGCTTTGAGATCTCTGTACGCATCTGTACTCTCAGCTTCGCATCCAGGTTGGAAAGCGGTTCGTCCATGAGGAATACCTTCGGGCTTCTTACGATGGCACGTCCCATTGCGACACGCTGTCTCTGTCCTCCGGAGAGAGCCTTTGGTTTTCTGTCCAGAAGCTTTTCCAGATCGAGAATTTTCGCTGCCTCGCGCACCTTCGCATCGATCTCATCCTTCGGTACATTTCTCAGTTTCAGAGCGAATGCCATGTTGTCATATACTGTCATGTGCGGATAGAGTGCATAGCTCTGGAATACCATCGCAATGTCTCTGTCCTTTGGTTCGACATCATTCATCAGAACGCCGTCGATCCTGAATTCTCCTTCAGAGATGTCTTCCAGTCCGGCGATCATTCGCAGAGTCGTCGACTTTCCGCATCCTGAAGGTCCGACAAAGAT
>SVCS01000074.1 GCA_015058205.1 Clostridiales bacterium | reverse complement strand
CTGTTTACGATACACAACAGCAATAAGAAATTTATTTCACTGAACTACAAGACCGAAGAAGGCAAAAAGATTCTGCTCGATCTGATCAATGACGCAGATGTGTTCATCACGAACGTGCGTGAGAAATCCCTCGTGCGGAACGGACTGGATTACGAGTCCATCAAGGAGACAAACCCATCTCTGATCTACGCCCACTTCAAAGGCTACGGGGACAAGGGGCCTTCTGCTAACGATCCGGGCTTTGATATCAGTGCCTTCTGGCTGCGCGCAGGCGCATTGGGCGACTGGCAGACGAAGGGGTCCTTCCCGTTCCTGCCGACCTACGCCTTCGGCGATATGGCCACCAGCAGCGCATTCCTTTCAGGAATTTTGATGGCACTCTACGGCAGAGAAAAGACAGGCAAAGGCACGAAAGTCGATATTTCGCTCTTTGCCAATGGTATCTGGTGCAACGCCATCGGTGTTGTGCAGACCCAGTTTGATCATAAGCATATGAATCCGGATCCGCTCCGACCGACCGACCCGTTCAACCAGACGTATCTGTGCAAAGACGGGCGCTGGATCGGCGTCTACTGTAATGAGTACGAGATGGACAGAGAAAAGTGGTACGGACTCTTCGGCATTCCTGAGTACGCCACCGATCCTGACTACGCCAGCATCACAGTGATGCAGGAGAAAGATACGATCAAACATATTATCGAAGTCTGCAATGAGATTTTCCTGACAAAGACGGCGCAGGAGTGGAGAGATTATCTCAGCGCCAATAACTGCGCTTGTGAGATCTTGAAAGAACAGTGTGAAGTCAGCAAGGATCCGCAGGCCATTGAGAACGGTTATATGGTTCCGGTTGAGTTTCCGGATGAAGACCATACGACAGTCATGATGCCTTCGCCGCCGCTGTCGTTCAGCGATTACGGCAGGAGGGAATACCAGCCGACCGGTCCGCTGGGAGAGAATACAGACGAGATTTTGACATCAATGGGTTACTCGCCGGAACAGATTCAGGCCTTGAAGGATGCCGGCGCAGTACTTTAACGAGATGAGATGACGGAGGTTGACATGAAACATAAATTTATAGCAAAGAGATACTGGAAAGATCAGAGCACGGCAATGGGTCAGTCAGATGTTCTCGCCAAGTCATTTGATGATGTCATTGATTTGAGCCTTGGTGATCCGGATCTGACAACGGACTTCAGAATCATTGATGCGGCCTTCGCAGATGCCAAGAAAGGACACACGAAGTACACGGACTTCCGCGGCGATCCTGAGCTCAGACAGGCGATTATTGACTTCTACAAAGAAGAATACAAGATGGATATTACGGACGAAGAAATCTTCGTTGCAGCCTCAGGATGCCTGGCCATGTATCTCGTACTGGAAGCGATCGTTGATGATGGAGATGAAGTCATTCTGCAGGCACCGTTTTTCACGCCGTACCCGCAACAGGTGGAACTGGCAAGAGGAATCCCAGTCGAACTTCCTACTTATGAGGAAGAGGATTTCCAGATCAATATTGAGAGACTGGAGAGCCTGATCACAGAACGTACGAAGGCACTGGTCATCAATTCGCCGAGCAATCCGACAGGAAACTGTCTTACGGTAGAGACCATGAAGAAGATCGCCGAAATCGCGGAGAAGTACGATCTGATTGTTGTATCCGATGACATCTATACAGCTTTCAGCTACCAGAATCCGTTTGTACCGTTCGCGTCGCTGCCTGGCATGAAGGAGAGAACGATCATCATCAATTCTTTCTCGAAGAACTTCACCATGACCGGATGGAGAGTCGGCAACATTATCGCTCCGGATTACATCATCAAGATTGTGCAGCAGATCAATGAGAACGTTGTCTTCACGGCGCCGTCCATTTCACAGAGAGCTGCCATCTTCGCGCTGCAGCACCGCGACGAAGTACAGCCGCCGATGATTGAAGAATATAGGAAGAGAATGTTCTACGCAGCGGAGAGAATCAACGCGATTCCAAAGATCAGCGTCATCTATCCGCCGAAAGGAAGCTTCTATCTGTTTATCAACATCAAAGAAACAGGACTGTGCAGCGTGGACGCGGCGGATATGATTCTGCGGGAAGCTCATGTGCTGACTTTGCCTGGCAATGCCTTTGGCGAATGCGGCGAAGGATATGTGCGCATCGCATGCACCGTCAACATAGACACATTAAAGGAAGCTTTCGATAGAATTGAGAAAGTGATGAAGCAATAATAGAACAGAAGAGCTGCTGAATGAATCATGCTGATGAAATGGCTGCCGTATTGAGCGATCGATGCGGCAGCTTTTGTCATATGAATCAAAAGGTGGTATGATGCTATTAGCAATTAGAAAACATTCTAACATGGAGAAGACAGATGGCTTTCATGAAAACAGATCCAAATTCCTTTGATTTCGAGAAATGGACCAAATGCATGACGGAGGTCTTGAGTGAGACGCCGGACATGCTGCTCACAGAAGGCGACAGGCAAGGGGAACCTTTGCTCAGAGAAGAGATCGCCAAATACTTGTATGAATCAAGAGGCGTCGTGTGCACCCAGGAGCAGGTTGTGATCAGTGCCGGTACGCAGCAGCTGGTCAACCACGTTGGGAGGCTTTTGCGCCATATGGGTATTGAGCATGTGTGCACAGAGGAGCCTGGCTACATGCCGGTCAAAAACATCTTTCGGGATTGGGGATTCAGCATGAGCAATATCCCGGTCAGGGATAACGGCATTGAAATCGAAAAGATTCCGACGAACATCCGCACGGCTGCTTATGTATGTCCGCATAATCAGTTTCCGACAGGGGCCGTCATGCCGCGCGACCGCAGAGAGCAACTGCTTCAGTGGGCGCAGGCCAATGACAGCATCATCATCGAGGATGACTACAACGCGGACTCCAGACGCTCGGATATCTCGGCGCCTGCTATGCAGGGCATGGACGGGGGCAAGCGCGTTGTATATATAGGGACATTCAGTCCGACACTGTTCCCGGCAGTCAGAATCAGTTACATGATTTTGCCGGAGGACATGGTGGAACTTTTTAATAAAATCAAACTGGAATATGACCAGACATCTTCCAAAACAGAGCAGCTGACGCTGGCTCGCTTTATGAAGGAAGGTTGGTATCAGGAGAATCTGAAACGCGTCAGATCGCTGTATGCAGACAAACTGCGTGAGTCACTGGATGCCATTGCGGAGTACGGCGGTAATTTCATGACGGCTGAAAACACCCAGTCCGGCGTCAATATCATCCTGAAGATAGACACTCACGCCAGAACGATTCATGAGGGAACGGTTGGCAGTGCGAGAACAGATGAGATACACAATGAGATGACGGACCGTATGATCGACGCAGCAACTGATCTGGGCATCAAAGTGCGCGGCATCAGCCAACTCAGTCACAATGGGCAGATTTATCTCATCTTCAGCTACGACCAGATTCCGCTCAATGAGATCCGCGCTTCTGTCCGTGAGATGATCACAGATTTCAAGGCGGCAATCATGAAAGGCGGACTCGACATGCCGTCCATTTATGAAGTCGTACGGCTGACGGATGGAAAACCGCAGTTCCTTCCGGAACACTTCCAGCGTCTCGAGAATTCTCTCGGCAGCATCGGTATGGCTGTTCCGTTCACCCAGGAGGATTTGGCTGGCAGCATTCATGAGTTGGCGGAAGATGGGAATGTGCGGAACCACAATCTGAAACTGGAAGTCGACGTGAGCGGTCACTCGATCCTCTACATGAGTCCGACCCACTATCCATCAGACGAACAGTATCGCAAAGGCGTTCCGACGGATCTGTTTCACGGTGAACGGAAGAATCCGAATGTCAAGATGATGGACCGCGCCCTGCGAGATGCAACGGATGCGGCAATCAAAGAGCACAGCCTCTACGAAGTGATTCTCGTCGACAAGAACGGACAGATTACAGAAGGAAGCCGCTCCAACATCTTTTTCATTAAAGATGGGGAGGTCTACACTTCGCCGCTCCATCAGGTACTGCCTGGCGTAACGCGCGGTAAAATCGTTGAGATCATCAGAAGCAAAGGCATCGCAATCCATGAGGAACCAATCAATGAGTCCGATGTGAAGTCCTTCGATGCGGCCTTCATCAGCGGCACCTCTCCGAAGGTTTTGCCGATATCGTCCATTGGCGATGTAACGTATGATGTGGATGAGCCGCTGCTGAGAGACATCATGAACTGGTATGATCAAGCCTTCGCTGCGAACTGATACGAAGCGGTGAACTGATACGAACTGCAGTGGATGGCTGCAATACTTGGACAAGTGAAAGTCCCGCTTTTCAGCGGGACTTTTTGATTGCTTCATATAGTTCTTTCGGCATGCTGCGGGCGCTTCGCACCACGGAGCCGCCGTGGGCTTTGATAAAGGTGAGCGGGTACTTGTCCGGCGGATACTTTTCGATGAGCCGGATCCGCATAGACCGTTCGTAGCCTTTGCTCTCTTTGAACATGCCGTGATAGTGCAGGTCGGAGGCCACGACCTCACAGCGGTAGAGTATGGCGGAATTAGGGGCCGAGGAGTATATATACACCTCATCACCCGGTTTGATGTTGTTGTGCTGGTGCCACTCGATTTCGCCTCTACCGCCTCTGAACCCTGCATCTACGTCATAGATTTTTGGGTTGGAAGGAATCATCCAGGCGCCGGTGCTTTTGACCTTGGTCGGTTTGCCGTCCGATACGAGGCGGTAGCTTTCGCGGATTAGATTGAACGCCGCATCATCGGTCAGGGTATCGTCAAGGATGACGCTGATCCAATGTTTTTTGTTCATGTGCCAGGCGTGGTATACCCCGGGAATTTTCGTAAGCTCCGGAATCTTCTCCGGATCCGCCTTCAGGTTGATGACTTCCACGACTTCCTCCTCGTCGTGTTTGTCGCCGTGTTTGCTGGCGCGGCTGTCAGCACGGCTCGCTTCGCCGCTATCTGCAGCGTCAGCCAGTTTTCCGTATTCCACAGTCAAAAGCGCGGCGAACCATTTGCCGTTTTCACTGCACTTAAACGTACCGTTGCCAGGGTATTTCTCCCACGGGAATTCCACGTCCACGCCGTACTCCCTGCTGATCCATGCTTCCGTGCGGTTGGCCTGATTAAACATGAAGTGAACGGGGACGAAACACGCGCGGTCGATTTTGGCGAGGAATTCCAGGTACATCTCCCGGACGTTTCCACTGAAACCGCCGATCTGGTTTTCTACTCTGATCGGCAGATATTCTTCATTTGTTTCCAGGTCGATGACCCTGCCTGTGATGCCGCCGTCTTCGGACACGCAAAATTCCGCGAGGAACTGCCCGTCGGGCAACTCCTCGCTGTAGGTGTATGCGCGCTTGTTGTCATTGCTTCCGGATACAAGCCGAAAGCCGAATGCTTCGAGCTTCCGGAAGTCCGGTCTGCTTCTCTTAAAAAAGTCTGATTCAATCATTTTCAATCATTTTGATAAAACCTTCAGATTCTGATTACAATGCACTCGCTTTCTGAAGGTTTTGTGCAGCAAGGTCCTTTATGCCTTTGCTTCCTTCCATGCATCATAGGCATCCAGTTCCTTTTTGGTGAGGGCAATGCATGCCGCAACGACAGCAGCGTCGTCGATGAGGCCAACGCCGATGTACTTATCAGGGATGATGTCCTTCGGATTGACCAGATAGAGCAGAGCCGCAACGATCATGATGAGGGTGCTCTTCGGAACTTCTGTGTAATCCTTCTGGATGTAGTCCTTCAGAAGCGCGATCATGCGCGGTACTTCTGCGAGATAAACGCCTGCCTTCGGAACAGTCTCCAGTTTCTCTTCTACCTGTTCGAGGAGCTGGTCCATCTTGCCGCCATCTTCGAGGAAGGCTGCTGCCTTTTCTTTGCCGCCGGCCAGGATGTCGTCAGCCTGTTTCTTGATATCTTCTGTATTCATGGTATATACCTCCTGATTCATTATACCACAGAGTTCCATTATCTGCTTTACCATGATAAAATATCATTATACATGGGTATTGATTGACTGTTGAAGAAACAGGGATAGCGATATATATAATAGAAGTATATATAAAGGAGGAAAGAAATGATTTTTCTGAAGAACGATTACAGTCTCGGCTGTCATCCGGCTGTTCTGCAGGCCCTCGTGGATTCGAACATGGAACTGCACGATGGATACTGCGAGGATGATTACTGCAGAAAGGCTGCAGATAGGATACGCCAGTTGGTCAAATGTCCTGAAGCAGATGTGCACTTCATACCGGGAGGGACGCTGATGAACCTGACGGCTCTGGCGGCGCTTCTGCTGCGTCCGCACTGGAGTGTCATCTCTGCTGACAGCGGTCACATCTGCGTGCATGAGACTGGCGCGATCGAAGCGACCGGACACAAGATCAACCACGTCAAAACAGTCGATGGCAAACTGCGTCCGGAGGATATTGAAGAGGTTCTGATTTTCCATGAAGACGAGCACTATGTTCTGCCGAAAGCGATTTACATTTCTGATTCCACAGAAACAGGCCTTATATATACAAAGGAAGAATTGATGGCTTTGCGGGCGTGCTGCAACAAGCACGGGCTTTACATCTACCTGGATGGCGCGAGACTGCCAATGGCCCTCAGCAGCAAAAAGAACGATGTGAAGTTCACGGACCTCCCTGAGATTTGCGACGCGTTCTACCTTGGAGGCACCAAGTGCGGTGCTATGTTCGGAGAAGCGCTGGTCGTTGTCAACGACGAACTGAAGGAAGACATGCGCTTCCTCATCAAACAGCGCGGCGGACTTCTCGCAAAGGGCAGACTGATGGGCGTACAGTTCGATGCTCTTCTGGAAGGCGGACGGTATCTTGACCTGGGTGATCACGCTGTCAGAATGGCCACACAGCTTGCAGAGGGGATCAAGGCGAAAGGGTACGAGTTCTATGTGCCGCAGGAAGCCAACATGGTATTCGCGATGTTCCCGAAGGAACAGGCAGAGTTCCTGGCAACAAAGGTGATGTTCGAAACCTATCCGGTGGTTACCGAAACTCATCAGTGCATCAGGCTGGTTACAAGCTGGGGAACGACCCAGGAAGAGGTCGATGCATTCCTTGCATTAATATAGCGGCATAACATAAAATATGACAGAGAATCCCCGGTCTGCTGGCTTGCAGACCGGGGATTATTGTGTGCAAATATCTGTGAAACCCCTAGATATTGTGTGTATTTGGGGCTTTTAAATACCGTGAAAAAACTTTAAAAAACATGAAAAAAAGTTGTTGACAAGGGGTTGCGGGTGAGGTAATATATAAAAGCTCGCGGTGAGCGGGCGGCGGCAAACGCCGT
>SVCS01000073.1 GCA_015058205.1 Clostridiales bacterium | reverse complement strand
GCTATGCTGACCACATTCATCCCATGCGGTGCTAAGATTCCGGTTATCGCGCTGTTTGCAGGAGCGTTCTTCGCAGGAGCAGGCTGGGTAACATTCATCTGCTACTTCTCGGGTCTCCTTCTGATCTTCCTGTGCGCTCTGCTTGTTAAGGCTGTTACAGGAGCGAAGTTCAGAAAATCCTTCTTCATCATGGAAATGCCGAAGTGGAAGGCACCGAGCCTGAAGAGAGCATTCTGGTCGATGATGGAACGTGCGAAGGCATATATCATCAAGGCAGCTACCATCATTCTGGTCTGCAATCTGGTCGTAACGCTGATGCAGACATTCAACTGGAGATTCCAGGTCGTACCGGAAGGCATGGAAGACACATCCATTCTAGCATCCATCGCAACACCGTTCGCATTCCTTCTGATACCGCTCGGATGTGGTGTATGGCAGCTGGCTGCGGCAGCAGTTACCGGATTCATCGCAAAGGAAAACGTCGTTGGTACATTAGCAGTCGTATACGGACTGACAAGATTCATCGATACAGAAGAGCTGGCCATGACCGGCGGTGCAAGCGATATCGCACTGACCATGGGACTTACCGGTGTCAGCGCCATTGCTTACCTGTTCTTCAACCTGTTCACACCTCCATGCTTCGCGGCAATCGGTGCGATGAACTCTGAGATGCAGAGCAAGGGCTGGCTGTGGAGCGCCATCGGACTGCAGATGTGTGTAGGCTATACCGTAGCATTCCTGGTCAATCAGGTTGGAACACTCATCACAGCAGGACATTTCGCTGCGGGATTCGTACCGGGCGCCATCGCGATCCTTGTTATGATCTTCGTAGTCGTCATGATCGCAAGGAAGATCAGAGCTCACTTCGACGAGAAGTATCAGCTCCATGCAGCTGCAGCAGCAAATGCTGCATAAGCTTTTGCAGATAGACGCATTGTGATACAATTACTTGCAGAAAGGAGGCAGCTGAATTGAATATTGCAACATTGATCGCAGTACTTGCATTGGCAGTGGTCCTCTTTCTGGTCATCCGGTATCTTATCAGAGAAAAGAAAAAGGGGAACAAGTGTATCGGCTGCCCGTACGCAGGTGAGTGCCACAAGTACTCTGATTGCGGAAAAGGGCAGTGATCATAGCATAAATTGTCTGTGAAACCTGACAGAGAAATACTGCAGCGTCCGAAAAATCGGATGCTGCAGTTTCATTTGTGCGGAAAAAGTAGTATACTGTTCCAAGTGCTGTCACGAGACAGCAATAAAACAGCAAGGGAGAGACATAGATGTCAGAGAAACAGAAAATCATTAATATAGCAGTAATTGCCCACGTCGATGCAGGGAAATCCACTTTGGTGGACGCCTTTCTCAATCAGAGCGGTGTTTTCAGAGAGAATCAGCAGGTCGTAGACTGCGTCATGGACAGCGATGACATAGAAAGAGAAAGAGGAATCACCATCTACTCCAAAAACTGCTCCGTTATGTACGGCGACACGAAGATCAACATCGTGGACACACCGGGACATGCGGATTTCAGTTCAGAAGTAGAGCGTATCATGAGGACAGTAGACACCGTCATTCTGCTGGTGGACTCCAGTGAAGGACCAATGCCGCAGACCAGATTCGTGCTGAAGAAATCCCTCGAGCAGGGCATCAACCCGATTCTGCTGATCAACAAAATTGACAAGAAGGATGCCCGTATCGATGAAGTCGTCGACGAGGTATATGAGTTGTTCATGGATCTGGAAGCCAACGACGAACAACTGGACTTCCCGATTCTCTATGGAATCGCCCGTCAGGGAATTGTCGTAAGGGATCCGGCGGAAGTCGAGGGACTTTCTGTGGAACTGACGGGAGGATATACAGACAACGAAGGCAAGCCGATGAAGCTGAAGAAGTCAGCAAAAGGCATGAACGGCCTGGATATCAAGCCTTTGTTTGAAACGATCATCGAACACTGCAGTCCATATCCATCGGAGCTGGCGGATGAACCGCTGCAGCTGCAAATTTCAGCACTTGCGTACGACGACTACATTGGAAGACTGGGAATCGGACGTGTGACAAAGGGCGTGGTCCGCGAGGCATCCGTCGTTTCTGTCTGCAAAGAAGGAGGCGCCGTAGAACAACGTAAGATCAACCAGGTCTTTGTCTACAGAGGACTGAAGAGAGTGCCGGTTGAGGAAGCGGTTGCCGGCGATATCGTTGTTGTTTCCGGTATTTCCGATATTTCCATCGGCGAGACCATCTGCGAAGAAGGCAAGGAAGATCCGATGCCGATGATATCCATCGAAGAGCCGACCCTGTCCATGTATTTCATGGTCAACAAATCACCGTTTGCCGGCAAGGCAGGAAAGTATGTCACATCCCGCCATATCCGCGAGCGGCTGAATAAAGAACTCGAAGTCAATGTCGGTCTCAAAGTCGAGGAGACTGATTCCACCGACAGCTTCAAAGTAAGCGGAAGAGGAGAACTCCATCTGTCGATTCTCATTGAAAATATGCGTCGGGAAGGCTACGAGCTTGCTGTTTCAAAACCTGAAGTCATCATGAGAAAGGCGGAAGACGGCAGAACGCTGGAACCGATCGAAGAGGTTGTGCTGAGTGTACCGGATATCTACACAGGTTCCGTCATTAGCAAACTGAATCTGCGCAAAGGCCTGATGCAGCAGATGAACAGCGAGAACGGTTATACCAGGATGGAATATCTGGTGCCAACAAGAGGGCTTCTCGGCTACAGAAGTGAATTCATCAATGATACCCATGGAGAAGGCACCATGGTCAGACGATTCGACCGCTTTGACGAGTTCACAGGGGAGATTCCGCAGAGGACCAACGGCGTTGCCATCGCCCAGGAGGCGGGCGTTACCACACCTTACGCCATCTTCAATATCCAGGAGAGGGTGCAGATGTTCGTTGAACCCCAGGTCAAAGTCTATGAAGGCATGATCGTGGGCATGAATGCGCGCAGCGACGACATGGTGGTCAATCCATGCAAGGAGAAAAAACAGACTAACATGCGTGCTGCGGGAAGCGATGAGAACGTGAAACTGACGCCTCCGAGAGTGTTCACATTGGAAGAAGCGCTGGAGTTCATCGACGACGATGAACTTGTGGAAATCGTTCCCGGAGACATCCGTCTGCGCAAGAAAATCCTGAGCGAACTGGATCGGCGCAGACAGGCGCGAAAGGAACGGTACGAATAACCAATACGGGCAACTTTAGTGTAGTAAATCATATAGAATTGTGGTAAAATAACTATGTATATTTTTTGATATGCATAGTTATTTTTGAAAGAGGTATTAACATCATGGCAGAACAGAAGAAATTCAAGAGAGTACTGGTCGCAAACCGAGGTGAAATCGCAATCAGAATATTCAGAGCCTGTAAGGAACTGGACATCAGAAGCATCGCGATTTATTCCGAAGAAGATAAGAACACTCTGTTCCGAACAAAATCAGACCGGTCATATCAGATAGGCAAAGGCAAGGCGCCGGTAGACGCTTATCTGGCAATAGATGAAATCATTGAACTGGCAAAGACAAAGGGCATCGACGCAATCCATCCAGGATATGGTTTTCTTGCTGAGAATTCAAATTTTGCAAGAGCTTGCGAGGCTAACGGAATTGTATTCATAGGACCGAGCGGGGACATGATGGATCAGCTGGGCGACAAGGTACAGTCCAAGATCGTCGCCAAGTCCGTCGGCGTACCGACGATTCCGGGAATCGCGGAAAAGATTCCGGATGTTGAGACTGCACTGAAGTTTGCGGATGAGTGCGGTTATCCGGTCATGCTCAAAGCAGCAGCAGGCGGCGGCGGACGCGGAATGAGAATCGTAAGAAGCAAAGAAGAACTTCCGCCTCAGTTTGAGAGCGCCAGATCCGAGTCGGTCAAAGCCTTTGGATCAGACGAGATTTTTATTGAGAAGTATATCGAAAGACCGAAACATATAGAAGTGCAGGTACTCGGTGATAACTACGGTAATGTCGTTCATCTCGGCGAACGTGACTGCTCGATTCAGAGACGTCATCAGAAAGTTATCGAATTCACACCAGCTCTCAGCATCTCCAATGAACTCAGAAAGAAGCTCTGTGAAGATGCGATCAAGATTGCAAAAGCAGTCAACTACAAGAGTGCCGGTACAGTTGAGTTCCTCATTGACAGAGACGGAAATCACTACTTCATAGAGATGAACCCTAGAATCCAGGTCGAGCATACGGTTACGGAGATGACAACCGGAATCGATATTGTACAGGCTCAGATCCTGATTGCAGAAGGTTACAGACTGTCATCAAAAGAACTGAACATCAAACAGAGTAAGATCAAACCGACAGGCTATGCGATCCAGTGCCGTGTCACAACAGAAGATCCGGAGAACGGATTTGCGCCTGATACAGGTCAGATCACAAGATACATCAGCCCGGGCGGATACGGTATCAGACTGGACGCAGGAAACGCGCAGGCCGGCGCAGTCATTTCACCTTACTATGACAGCCTGCTGGTTAAGGTCACAGCATGGTCGAGAAACTGGGACGATGCGGCTAATAAGGCCAGAAGAGCCCTCAGAGAGCTGAAGGTTCAGGGCGTCAAGACGAACAGAAACTTCCTGATGAACGTGCTCAACCATCCGACATTCCGTGCCGGCGAGTGCGATACGGGATTCATCGCAGACAACCCGCAGCTTCT
Source organism: Clostridiales bacterium (assembly GCA_015058205.1). GTDB lineage: Bacteria > Bacillota > Clostridia > Peptostreptococcales > Anaerovoracaceae > Lentihominibacter. The sequence goes on along the minus strand of SVCS01000073.1, from coordinate 2,677 downwards.
CCACAGCAGACAGCGCGCTGAATCAGAGACGAAGGTGCTCCGGTTCCTGGGTGAGAAATACGTGAATGGAAACAGAGGTCTCAAGCCGAACTTCGATAAGCCGGTCATTCCGGATATCAGCATGAAGGAAGTGGCGCGGCTCAAAGGCACCAAGCAGCTTCTGGATGCGAAAGGACCTGAAGGCGTCGTTGAATGGGTCAAAAGCCAGAACAAGCTTCTGCTTACAGATACATCTATGCGTGACGCACAGCAGTCACTCATGGCAACCCGTGTACGTACGGTCGATATGGAGAGAATCGCTCCTGCTGTCGCGAAATACGGAAAAGATCTGTTCTCTCTTGAAATGTGGGGAGGAGCCACCTTTGATACAGCCTACAGATTCCTCAAAGAATCACCTTGGGAGAGGCTGTCGACACTCCGTGAGCTCATTCCGAACATCATGTTCCAGATGCTCATCAGAGGTGCGAATGCAGTAGGATACAAAAACTACCCGGACAACGTCATCAGACGATTCGTCAAAGAGAGCGCACGTTCCGGAATCGATGTATTTAGAATATTCGACTCCCTGAACTGGATCCAGGGCATGGAAGTCGCCCTTGATGAAACGCTGAATCAGGGAAAGGTCGCCGAGGCGTGCATCTGCTACACTGGTGACATTCTGGACAAATCAAGAACGAAATACAATCTTGAGTACTATGTAAAGATGGCCAAAGAACTGGAGAAACGGGGTACTCATATTCTCGGCATCAAGGATATGTCAGGCTTGCTGAAGCCTATGGCAGCCAAGGTTTTGATCGAAGCACTGAAGAATGAGATTGAGATTCCGATCCATCTCCATACTCACGACACGTCAGGAAACGGCGTTGCCAGCTTGATGATGGCAGCCAACGCTGGATGTGATATCGTGGATGCGGCATTCAACAGCATGTCAGGACTGACTTCACAGCCGGCTCTGAACTCTATTGCAGCAGCCCTTGAAGGTGCCCAGAGAGATACCGGCATCGACCTGGACGGTATTCAGGAAATCTCAGATTACTGGGCAGCAGTCAGACCTGTATATAAGCAGTTCGAATCAGACATGGTAACCGGATCCGCTGAGATCTACAAATACGAGATGCCGGGAGGTCAGTATTCGAATCTGAAATCACAGGTAGAGTCCTTCGGCCTTGGACATAAGTTCAAAGAAGTGAAGGAGATGTACAGAACGGTCAACCAGATGCTGGGTGACATCGTTAAGGTTACACCATCTTCCAAGGCAGTAGGAGACATGGCTATCTTCATGGTGCAGAATGATCTGACGCCGGAAAACATTTACGAAAAGGCAGCCAACATGGACTTCCCTGACTCTATCGTTTCCTTCTTTGAGGGTATGATGGGACAGCCTGAGGGAGGATTCCCGGAGAAACTCCAGAAACTGGTTCTTCATGGAAGAGAACCGATCACTTGCAGACCGGGAGAACTGCTGCCGGATGAAGATTTCGATGCGATCAAGAAATACCTCGATGAGACCTACGATATGGATGCAGATGAACAGCAGTGTCTGGCATATGCCCTCTATTCGAAGGTATATGATGACTTCAGAGTCAGCATGAGAGATGAAGGATACTTCAGATACATGGGCTCTGACATCTTCTTCCACGGACTGTCTGAAGATGAAACATGTGAGGTCAAGGTCCGTGAAGGAAGAGAACTTGTCATCAGGCTTGTCAGTGCCGGTGAGCCGGACAATGAAGGCTACAGACAGATTGTGTTTGAAGTCAACGGCAACAGAAGTGCTGTCAAGATCAAAGACAAAGCAGCAGCAAGTTATGCGTCTGCAGCTTCACAAGTTGTCTTTGCTGACTCGGAAGATCCTATGGAAATCGGCGCCAACATTCCGGGAAACATCGTCAAGGTGCTCGTGAAAGAAGGCGAGAAAGTCGAAGAGAAGCAGCCGATCGCTGTTATTGAAGCCATGAAAATGGAGACAAACATTCTGGCTACTGCAAGCGGCGTCGTTGATAAAATTGTCGTTAGAGAAGGTCAGCAGGTTGAAGCGGGCGAGCTGATCGCCAGACTGAAGGAAGAATAAGGAGGTGCCGGATGGGCGGAGGAGTCATAAGCAAGATAATATATTTCTGGGCCTTTATCATCGGAGTCATCATCTTCGGTAAGATCTTCGGTTTCATGAATGACACGAAGACTTCAGTCATCATTCTGATCGCCGCGGCACTCGTGTACATCGTATGGACCGTCGGCCGCACCATGGCTGTGAGACGGCGTGAAGAGCAGGCGTGGCAGGCTCAGCAGGCGCAGCTTGCGAAGAAAAAAGGGAACAAGCGGCGGTAGTGACTATTTCACAGACGCGGCTCTCAGGCATCAGCCCGACAGGGTCCTCGTCGCAGACAACCATAGATACTCATTCACAGAGAACAGAATCCCAAGCGAACTCGCACTATACAGTGCTCATACAACGCTTGGGATTTTTCTGTTCTCTTTGCTTATTTCGTATATGGTTGTTTCTGCTCCTGCGGAATTGTCGGGCTGACGCCCGATAACCGCATCTAAAAAAGTCTGCTGCATTCGCTCATGCAAATAGAAAAGAGCCGATGCGCTTTTTCTGCAACGACTCTTTGAGGTTCTTTTTCTGGGTGTCTTAGTTGTGGATGATGACGATGGTTCCTACGCCTACCATCTT